>NZ_LCWX01000040.1:0-33753 GCF_001431305.1 Pseudovibrio sp. POLY-S9 | reverse complement strand
ATCCAGAACAGGGAGGACTAATCCAGGAAAAATCAAAGCGCGGGCAGTACTTAAGAAAATCAATGTGGGACCCCGCGTACCTTTATGTCGACGGACCCCATCTCCTGCAACAATCAAAGTCAATATACTCGATTGTCCGGAAACCGGAGGGAACTCCAGTTCGAGCATGCGCAAATGTGGCAGACACTTTACACTTCGGCAACCAGATCAGACTGCGTTATCGCAACTGCCCCACACTTTTGGGTGTTCTCCAGTAATGGCGGGATTACCGTCCAACAGATGCTATCTGTTGTTTTCGCGCAGCTGCGATTAGGGCCTGTCCTAAGCTTATGCCTCCGTCGCCAATAGGGTACAAGCATGGCAAGAGGACATTGATACCGCTTTCTCCGATGCGTTGACGGAGTGCGTTGGTTAAAAGCCGATTCTGGCAAACACCCCCGCTCAGTAAAATATGGTCGCATTGATGTTTTTTGGCTAATGCTATCGCCATCTCACCGGTCGCGTGAGCCAATGTGCTGTGAAATCTGGCGGCGATGTAGCCAACAGGCTGTTTGTCCGCGAGGTCTTGCAACAAAGCAAACCACATGGGTCGAAAGCTCAAAACAGCAGGGACACCCACTTGAACTCGAGTTGGGTAAGTAGAAACACTCAGTAAATCAGCCCCACTCAGGTAACGCTCTGCGCAAGCCTGCAATCGCGTTGCAGCTTCCCCTTCATAGGAAATACTGGCTCTGCAAATATCTAAAGCGCCAGCTACGGCATCAAACAACCTGCCAGCGGAGGAGCTCAGCGGCGTATTGAGGCTCTTTTCCAACATGGTTTCCAAAACGGAGAGTGGTTTTCTTTGCAGCCAGCTCGCCAGTTCAAGTCCACTGAAATCCCATTCGAACGCTTCCCAGCCCATTGCCTGCTGAATGTGGGAATAGGTGTTACGCCAGGGTTCTTGATTTGCCTTATCTCCTCCAAGTAGGCCGACCTCTTCAAAATACCCGAGACGTTTATAGGTGGTATAATTTGCGAGCAGGAGTTCCCCACCCCAAAGATAACCATCATCTCCAAGGCCGAGCCCGTCCAACACCACTGCCAAAACTGGTTTTGTATCAATAGGCAAGCCAAACTCTGCTAAACCAGCAGCCACATGTGCGTGGTGGTGTTGTACTTGCACCAGCTCCACGTTCAACTTCTGGGCGAGACCTATCCCTTTCTTGGTGGACGCGTAGTCTGGATGCAGGTCAACGGCGATACCGTCAGGTTGGAACTGACGCATTTCGCCGTAAAGCGCCATCGCTTTGCTGTAATCATCATGCGCACTCACTCGATCAAGATCACCGATGTGGTGTGAAACAACAGCTTGGCCATTACTCAGCTGACAAAACGTATTTTTTAGCGCAGCCCCCATGCCCAAGATCGGCGCACAAGAGTCAAATCCACAGGGTAGCAACAGCGGGCTGGGAGCAAACCCACGGGCACGGCGTATAACTGTGACTGCGTCTCCAATCACTTGTACCACTGAGTCATCTACGCGATTAACAATGGTTCGGTTATGTAAAAGAAAGGCATCAGCAACACCGCTAAGGTCCTTCAGTGCCTGTTCGTTGTCAATAACTTGCGGTTCTCCAGATAAGTTGCCGGAGGTCATTACTAGCGGCCTGTCACACAGTTTAAGCAAAAGGTGGTGGAGCGGAGTATAAGGCAGCATTACACCGATACGAGCAATCCCCGGAGCAATCTGATCCGCAAGCTTTGCTATCGAAGGTTGCTGATCCTGCCCTGATTGATCCGCCAAAACAATTGGAGCTGCTGTCCCTGTAAGCGCCCTTTCTTCCAGAGATGAAAGGCTCACATATTGGCGAGCCATTTCAACGCATTTTACCATCACTGCCAGCGGCTTGCTTGGACGGTGTTTGCGGGCCCGCAAAAGTGCCACAGCCAATTCATTGGTCGCATCACAAGCAAAGTGGAAACCGCCCAACCCTTTTATGGCGAGGATTTTCCCCTCTATGAGAAGCTTCGCTGTTGCCGCAAGAATTCCAGAATCGTCTTGAGCGCTATTTGCAGCAGCGTTCTGATGCACCAATGACAGGCGTGGGCCACACTGGGGGCATGCATTGGGTTGTGCATGAAACCTTCGGTCTGTTGGGTCGTCATATTCGTTCTGGCAGGCTGAACACATGTTGAATTCCGCCATGGATGTGTTCTTGCGATCATAAGGCAAATGCCGTGTAATGGTGAGGCGCGGCCCACAGTGCGTACAGTTGGCAAAGGAATAACCAGAACGGCGGTTATTCTGATCCAATATATCCTCCAAGCAGTGAGGGCACGTCGCTGCGTCAGGAACAATCGCTGTACTGATTTTTCCTTGCTTGCTTGGTATAATTCGGAAATCTACATACGAACAAGCTACTTTCAGCTCGTCACGTTCAATGGCGTCAATACGAGATAAAGGGGGCCGCTCAGCCCCCAAACGAACAATAAACTTGTCAATGTTGGAGGACGTTCCAGACAAATGGATAAGCACGCCATCGCCATCGTTGAGGACAGTTCCAACCAATCCAAGCTGGGTTGCGATTTGCCACACGGTGGGACGAAATCCGACGCCCTGCACCAATCCGCGTACGCGAATACGTCTTCCAACACTCTGTTTCATTTCTTTACCTCCTGGGAAGCACGCCCTTGGAGGGTTAAAGCGCCGTAGTCAAACTTCCAAGAATGGGAGTTCCGGTTTCAATTAGAACTTGAACGCCAATGACTATAGCAAGGCAACCGGTCGCAGCTTGAAGCCCGCCCAGTAGTTTCGTCGCAAATCGCGTACCCAACTGGATTGGCCAAGAAATTACAAAAGTAAGGAAAGCCATGCCGCATACAGAGCCAAAGCCAAACAAAAGAACATACAGCAGTGCCAGCACCGGATCTTGCGTTGCAGCTGTCACAATAACCAGTAGCCCTGCAGATCCAGCAACTCCATGAACCAGACCAACCGCGTAGGCTTTCAGCGAAAAACCTGAGACATGTTCGTGATCATGGGTATCTTTATGGTGTAACTTCAGCGTTTCATGGCGGTGTGCATGAAAATGTGGGCGACTGTTTCCATGGCTATGCCTATGAAAATGGATGCCAGATATCTTCAGTTTCCAAAGCGCGTGAAGGCCAAGTGCTACGAGCATACAACCAACAAAAAATTCCAGAGTGCTTGCCATCAATTCGCTGAGCACAAAGCCAAACAGGATTACAAAAACAGCAAGAACAAATAGGGTTGTTGTGTGCCCTAACCCCCAGGCCGCCCCTAACGTCGCCATTCGGCGCGGCGAGTTTTTGCCGGATGTGACCAAAGTACCAACAGCGGCTAAATGGTCGGCCTCAAAAGCATGGGTCATACCAATCAGAAAACCCAGCGTCAAATATGAATTCATAGTGTTTTAAACCTTTTTATTGTTGCCCACTAGCAAATGCGGGGTAATTGGTCACCTGAGAGCCACTCAACAATGCGAGTGCCCCCAAAATCAGTTTGTGTAGTCACGAGATGCTGTTCATCAACAACAGCTGCCCCAATAATGGCTGCATCAGTTCCCAATGGATGAGCTTGCATGACGGCGAGTAAATCATGTGCCTGATCAGGCTTACAGAACGCGACCAGCTTACCCTCATTGGCAACGTTCAACGGATCCAGCCCAAGTAACTCGCAAGCTGCCTTCACTTGTTCTTTCACTGGAATAGCGCTGTCCTTCAAACACATTCCGACAGAGGATTGATGGGCAATTTCATTCAGAGCCGCAGCTAGTCCGCCTCGTGTTGGGTCACGCAGGCAGTGGATTTGGGGGCAGTGATTAATCATGATTTCAACCAGGCCATGCAGAGCTGCGCTATCAGATTGAATTGTGGTCTCAAACTGCAGGTTCTCTCGACTCGACATGATAGTGACCCCATGGTCTCCAAGAGAGCCGCTGATCAGGATAACATCGCCCGGCTCAACCTTGTTTCCTGATAGGCAAACTCCATCGGGAACCAAACCAACTCCAGTTGTCGTGATAAAGATACCGTCACCCTTCCCCTTCTCAACCACTTTGGTATCACCGGTTACGATGCTCACCCCTGCGTCCCGTGCAGCCGCAGCCATGGATTGCACGATGCGATCCAACTGTTCGAGCGGAAACCCCTCCTCCAAAATAACAGCAACGGAAAGATAGAGTGGGTTTGCGCCTGACATGGCTACGTCGTTGATGGTGCCATGGACGGAAAGTGAACCAATATCTCCACCGGGGAAGAACAAGGGCGAGATAACATGGCCGTCAACCGACATAACCATGCGCCCGGCGGGTACGCTAAAGAGGGCTTGATCGTTACCCTGTCGCAGCCATTCGTTGTCCAGATGACGCATGAAAATTTCGTCAATGAGTTGCGCACTTGCCCGGCCTCCTGCACCGTGTGTCATGTCCACTCGCCCATTACGAATATCTAGCGAGAACGGAAAGCGTTTATTCTTATCGGTCATCTTATGGATCTCACTAAACTCAATGTTGGGAGGTGTTCGCGTGGGAATGTTCATGGCGAACACGGCCATAGGACCAATAGGCAGCACATGCTCCCTCAGAAGACACCATGCACGCTCCCCTGGGGGTGTCCGGGCTGCAAACCGTGCCAAATAACTTACAATCTGTTGGCTTTTTCTCGCCCCGCAAGATGGCTGGACAGGCACATCCTTTCACATCGTTGATCGCTTGTTCAGACAAAGCAAATCGATGCTCCGCATCAAAGGAATGGTAGGTTTGCTTTAATTGCAAACTGCTGTCCGGCACCTTTCCCAAACCACGCCATTCAAAAGACCCACGCTTTTCAAAAACACGTTCAACAATCTTTTGCGCCTTGAGGTTCCCTTCCTGCGAAACGACGCGGGTGTATTGGTTTTCAACCCTTGCTGTTCCCCGGTTCACCTGCCGCACCAACATCAAAGTTGATTGCAGAACGTCCAGCGGTTCAAATCCAGCAACAACAACAGGTTTATTGAACGCCTGCGCCAGTGGCGTGTAAGGCCCAGCCCCAATCACAGCACTCACATGGGAGGGGCCCAAAAATCCATCTACCCGGCTGGCATTCGCTTCACCAAGCCCTGCTGACTCGAGGATAAAGCGTATAACTGCGGGTGTGAGTAGGTGATTGCTTAAAATTGAGAAATTCGTCAGGCCTTCAGCTACAGCTTGCAGGATGGCAACTGCACTTGGCGGTGTCGTCGTTTCAAAGCCAATGGCAAGAAACACGACTTCACGCTCCGGGTTTTCACGGGCCAAGCGCAAGGCATCAGTGATGGAATACACCATGCGCACATCTGCACCCTTTGCTCTAGCTGTGATCAGGCTTGTGCCTCTTTTTGCAGGCACACGCATCACATCGCCATAAGTACATAAGATCACCCCTTCCGCTTCTGCCAGTTCAATTGCCATTTGAATGCGCGAAGCAGGAAGAACACACACAGGGCAACCCGGTCCGTGCAAAAAGGTTATGCTCTCTGGTACCAGATCCATCAGGCCGTAGCGAAAGATTGCGTGGGTATGACCACCGCAAAATTCCATCAGGCCATAACGACGGCTAGGCTCAACAGCTGCCGCTATTTCTGCGGAGAGATAGAGAGCTTTTTCGCGATTTCGAAAATCATCAAGAAAGCGCATTATTGCCTCCCTGAGATCCGTCCTCAGCAGCTTCAGTGGTATCCTTCTCCAACATGCCAGCATCTTCCATTATGGCAAGTGTTTTCGCCGCTTCTTCAGGGCTGATCTTGCTCAAAGCAAACCCGACATGCAGCAACACATAATCCCCAACAGCTACTGTATCGAGGAGCGCCAGAGAGACGCTCTTTCGAACGCCTCCCAAGGACACGATACCTGTGCTTGCCTTTTCACTGATCTCTATAATTTCAGCTGGAACAGCCAGACACATCAGTTCGGTCCTCTTGTTAACGCATACATTTTAGCGCTCGGTGCAGGCGATGCATGGGTCGATGGAACCGATAATAATCGCCGCATCAGCCACATCCGCCTGACGAAGCATTACACGTAGAGCTTCCCAGTTTGGATAGGACGGCACACGCCATTTCACGCGTGCAGGACCATCACTTCCGTCCGTGCGCAGGTAGTAGATCAGCTCTCCGCGAGGGGCCTCACTGCGGGCTACACTTTCACCAACCGGAACATGAGGCATATACCCAATGCCGAGATCCCCTTTTGGCAGACGATCAACACACTGTCGGACTAGGCTGATCGCGGTTAATACTTCACGGGCGCGCACGACTGCACGAGAATACACATCCCCATCCGGCAAAAGGTGTTGTTCCATTTCAAGCTCAGGAAAAGCGTAGTACGGTGCTGTCACTCGCACATCATTTCCCACCCCTGCGGCACGGGCTACTGGGCCGACCACACCGTATCGTCTTGCGTGGTCATGATCGAGAATACCAACGCCTTTGGTCCGTCTGGCTATCGAACTGTGCGTCTCAATGAAATTGAAGCCTTCACGCAGCTGTGGCTCAAGTTCATCCAAGCGAGTTTTCAGATAAGTGATTTTGTCATGATCAAGATCAACACGAACACCGCCAATGACATTGACGCCCAAGTTCATGCGGTTGCCCCAGAGAACCTCCTTAATGTCCTGCACAATTTCGCGCAGTTCCATCAGGTGCATAAACAAAGTGTCAAAGCCCACCAGATGGGCCAGAAGAGAAACATTGAAGGTGTTAGACGCTATGCGCTTCACTTCCTCGGCAATCACGCGGATGTAGCGCGCCCGAGGTGGAATTTCGATCCCGGCGATGTTCTCAACAGCCATACAGTAAGTGGCCGGGTGAGAATTGGAGCATAAAGAACACAAACGCTCTGTCAGAATAATGCACTGAAAGAAGTTTCGATTCAGTGCGATCTGTTCAATCCCCCTGTGCAGGTGACCAGCAAAGATATCTACGTCCTGAATTGTATCGCCTCGAACATCGAGCTTAAAATACATCGGTTCTTCAAGAGCGACATGCAGTGGTCCGACTGGGACTTCGAAGGTTTCGGTGGTCATTACATCGTTTCCTTGTTGCCTGTCTCAGTCGTTTGCTCAGCCGC
This sequence comes from Pseudovibrio sp. POLY-S9, assembly GCF_001431305.1. Classification (NCBI taxonomy): domain Bacteria; kingdom Pseudomonadati; phylum Pseudomonadota; class Alphaproteobacteria; order Hyphomicrobiales; family Stappiaceae; genus Pseudovibrio; species Pseudovibrio sp. POLY-S9. The sequence continues at coordinate 26,662 of NZ_LCWX01000040.1, read as the reverse complement.
ATCTTTGGCGCGGCTTTCTTCGCGAATTCGGTTCCAAACTCCATCAGCGTTAGCAAGGTTGGTAAGTTCTGAGAACGGGACGTAGCGATCAAACACTCCAGCATCTACGCTCTCATCCAAAAAGAGACGACGCGGATCGGGGTGCCCGGTCACCACCACATCAGACAGCTCCATCAACTCCCGTTCCTCCCAATCTGCATTGGGAAACAAACTAGTGACGGATGGCAAGGTCTCTCCCGCTTCCACAATGACCCTCACGGTCAAAGGCAACCCTTCCAACATGAAGTGATAGGCAAATTCGTGGCGCTCAGGTGCGCCCTTCGGGTCCGGACGGTACACAGTCACCGTCGCAAGACGGCAACCTACTTCATACATCTTGGTCGCAAATTCAAAAAATTGACTGGGCTGCGCAAATTGCATCCATGTAGACGCCAAACCAGCTGGGCTCACATCCACACGCACGCCTTCCTCAGGCATAGCATAAGGCTCACAGAGCGGTTTGATGGTCTCGATCAGATGTTTCATATCAGCACTCCCGCGACTTGCCGGGCAACGTGTGCACGGCAACAGTTATTGCAAAGCGGAGCATCTTTTTGCGTAATGTGCTCCTGCCCGATGATAGATAATGAGGTGACACCTTCCTGAGGCATCGCCAGCGTCTCACCACAGTTCACACATGCCTCATAGTTTGTGACAATTGTGTTTGCGATGGCGCTTTCTTCCACGATGACCTTCACGGTCAGAGGCAGCTCTTCCAGCATGAAATTGTAGGTAATTTCGCGCCGATCCTTCGCTGTTTCCTGATCAGGGCTATCCACTGTCGCCGTTGCAAGGCGACATCCGACTTCCTGCATCCTGGTCGCAAACTCCAAAAACTGAGTTGAGTCCACCAACTGCATCCACATCGATACTGAACCGGTTGGATTGACGTCCACACGCAACCCTTCTGCTGGCGTAGCATATAGCCCACAGAGCGGCCTGATGGTTTCGATCAGGCGGTTCATATCCGCACTCCCGCGATCTGTCGGGCTTTCTGCACACGGCGGCATTTATTGCATCGCGGCGCATCTTTTTGGTTCAAACGTTCATGCCCGATGATGGAGGATGAGATCACACCTCCATGCGGTACCATCAGTGCCTCACCACAATCCACACACACCTGATATTGGGCGACAATGGTGTCCGCGATGGCGAATTTCTGGTCGTTTCGGTGGCTTAAATCCCACTCATTGGTCACAGTCATGGCATCTGTTGGACAGTAGTAAGCGCACAGACCACAGAACGTACATTTTGAATGCCAGATAGTCAGAGCAATGCCGTCCTTCTCTTCAACGAGGTCGATGGCATTGGAAACGCAAACTCTGGCACAGGTGGAACACCCAACGCACTTTTCTGCTGTTACAACCACCTTACCGCGGTAGGAATCTGGCGTTTGTGGGGGGGCAAAGGGAAAGGCCTCTGTTCTTGAAGGCTTCAGCAAGTTGGAAATAATTTTTCTTAGGAAGCCCATCAGATCCTCTCCTTCCAAAGCTCAATGGCATCAGCCAGTCCAGAAACAATGGCTTGAGGCCGCGGTGGGCAGCCCAGGATATTGATGTCGATAGGGATGTGTTTATCAACTGGCCCGACCACATGATAACTGTCTGCAAAAACACAGCCTGTCACCGGGCAAATGCCTACAGCAACAGTCACTTTTGGTTCCGGCACTTCCTCATAAAGGCGCATAACTTTATCATAAAGCGGTCTGGTCATCAGTCCGGTGATAAGCACAATATCGGCATGTTTGGGCGTGCCGCAGTATTTGCAACCTAAACGCTCAACGTCATAACGTGGAATCAATGCGGTGGTCGCAAGCTCAACATCACACCCGTTACAAGACCCGGCGTTGATCCTGTAAAGCCAAGGAGAACGTGCAGCAGAGGGGAGTAAATTCTTCAACATTGTTTTTGCCTCTACACGAAAGTGATGATTGCGATCAGACCAAGAAGTCCAAGAGCTTCTGGCCAGGTGAAGAAAAAGATGAATGCCTGATCAATGCGCATTCGGCCCATGGAAGCACGCAGCAAAGTGATGGCAACCATGGCAAACAGTGTTGTTTTGCCCATCATCACAACCAGACCAAGAATGCCGTCAGGCCCGTTGGGGATGAACAGCACAATACCAAGAACAAGCACCACCAGCCGTTGCATAGCCTGCATCAGTTGTAGATATGCAAGCGGGGGACCGGAGTACTCGATCAATGGGCCTTCCAGAATTTCTGTTTCAGCCTCTGCAATATCAAACGGGCCAACGCCTAATGTGGCTGGCAGACAAGCAAGATAGGTGAGAAGCGCAGGCCACATCAGTGGTTCCAGCAACAAAGGACCATTGGCTTTCTGGTAGGCAACAATCTCGCTGAGCGAGAACACTGCAAATGAACCTGTAGATTGCCCCACGAACACCGCTACTGATGTCAGAGCAAACAACAGCGGACCTTCATAAGCCAGGATCAATGACATCTCGCGGGAGAACCCCAAAGATCCATAGACGGACCCCGAAGACGACCCTGCCAACATGATTACGATACCGGGCACTGCAAGGAGATAGAGCAGAACCAGCAAGTCGCCCCCTATTGAAAGAGGGTTCCAACCTGGAATTGGTAGAAGGCACACAGCCAGCACCATGGAAGCCACACCAATCAATGGCACTCCCAAAAACAACGGTTCATGGGCGTCATTTGGAATCAGGATCTGTTTCCGCAATAGCTTTGAAACATCGTAAAACGGCTGGACAAGAGGAGGCCCCTGCCGCGCCTGCAAACGCGCAATCAGCTTACGATCTACGCCTTTTAAAAAGAGGCTGAAAGCAATTCCAAAAAAGCTGGCAGCTAAAACTGAGGCAGTCGCCTCACTGGGAAAATAGCCACTCATTTGCCGTCTCCTCGAACAAACAAAACTTTGCGGATCAAACGATCTGGCGTCGCGTAAAGGTTTCCTGCAGCAACCCGCGTCTGATGCGGTCTGATATCTACGCCGCACGTGTGCGCATGAACTCGTCTGATAGGTAGGCCTGACAGCTTCATTAGGGACCACCCAAGAGCCATGACCGCCAAAAGCGGGTTCATCAAAGCCAGCGGGTGCCAGCCATAAATGCCGGGCAGCGGCCCAAACCAAGTTGCTTGCACAGCTTCAAGGCCCATGGCTGCTTGCAATCGTGACACCGGTACAAGTAGGAGGCCGGGGAAGATGCTGATCATCAGGGACACTGCATTCATTGCCAGCATTGGCGCAAGCATTGTCCAGGAAGCTTCGGACATTTTCTCTGACTGAGGTGACGGCGCGCCCATAAACGCAGCATGCGCGAATTTGAGTATGGCCGCCAAAGTTGTCAGGCTCGCCCCCATCAACATCAAGGCAATGAACGGATGACCAGATAGCATTGCACCTTCATAAATCAGCCATTTGGAGCCCAACCCATTGAACGGTGGCATGCCAGAAAGAGACAACCCGGCAAACAAGAACATCGCAAAGGTAATCGGCATGCGTTTTGCTAGCCCACCCAGATCATCCAAAGAGTTTACATGGGCCTGGGCAAGGATACCGCCAGCTGCAAGGAACAATGTATTTTTGAGCAAAGCATGGTTGGCAAGATGCGCCAAACCACCTGCAACACTAAGCGAGTCCCCCAGTGAGAGAGCACACATCACGTAGCCGAGTTGAGCAACGGTGGAGTAAACCAGCAGACGTTTGATGCCTGTTTGAATAACCGCCATCATGCCGGCGTAGAGCGCTGTTACGGCCCCAATGATTGCCAGAGAGTAGCTGAACGGATCTAAACCGGACACGACCCCAAACCGACTTGCAAGAACCCCGGTTCCGATTAAGAAAAGGAACTTAAAGGCGAACACTGGACCACTTTTTAAAAGCACTGCGGAGATGTAGCCAGAGACAGGCGTAGGCGCTGTTGCCGGATGCATCTGATAATCTACCCGCACAGTCAGCATGGCCGCTTTCATAACCACGCCCAACAAAACACTTCCAAGCCCCAACCCAAGTTGCCACAAAGGCATTGTCTGTGCAGCGGCACGCACACTGTCAAAGTCCAGAGCTTGTGCCCCAACTGCCAACATGGCGACACCAAAGAACAGGAAGCTCGCCCCGATCATGTTGAACAGGAAGTATTTGAAGCCTTCTTGCAGAGCCTCTTTTGTTTCTTCGTGAATAATGGCGAAGTAGAGCGTCCAACTGCTCATGATCTCCCAAAAGAAGAAGAAGCTGAACAGATCATCTGCCCGCGCCATACCGATGAGGCCACCTATCATCAAAATGAACCCGGCCAGAAACCGCTCGATACGATGTCCATGATGTTGAAAATAGCCAATGGTGTGCAGAATATTGAGCAAGCCAAGACCAGTGACAATCACTGCAAACCCCAGAGACAAAGCCCCAAATTGTGCCTGTTCAATGTAAAGTGTCAGAATTGCACCAACCATTGTCAGTACGGCCAAAATCCCCGCAAGGGTGTCGGAACGACGACCCAGCACGTAAATTACAATCGCACCAACAGCACAAGTTATGGCGGCAAGAGGCCACGTCACATCCAATGTTAGGGCAACACCTTTTGCTCCAGTCACCCATTGACCTGCCTCAGTAGCAAGGCCGAGGAAGTACTCAGGAAGAAGGCCACTGGCCACAAGCGCTGCGGCCAAGACCACTAATGGCAATTGCATCAAGAGTGGTGCTGCGCTCACAGGCGCTGATGTTTCCTGTACTTTATCAAACAGGATAACCCGGATCAGGCGACCATAGTAAAGAACACCAATTACTCCACCCAGCAGAAGCGCCGCTGCGATAACAGGCATCCCCGCATCCATGCTGGCGTAGATCATCAGGAACTTGCTGTAAAAACCCGCGAATGGCGGTAACCCCATGATGGCCAATAGGCCAACTGTAAGCATCACGGCAGACACCGGCATAGACCGGCCAATACCAGCGAGATCAGAAATCTGACGCGATCCGGCCCGGTAGATAAGAGCACCTGCCCCAAGGAACAACAATGTCTTCATGAAACCGTGAGTCAGAATATGAGCAAGACCAGCAGTTGCGGACAGTGTTGTCGCTAACCCAATCAACGCCATAATCTCGCCGACCTGAGCGATGGTGGAATAGGCCAACATCCGCTTGAGGTCAGTTTGACGCCACGCCATGATTTCACCATACAGCAACGACAAAACGCCGAGCAGGCAGATAGTCAATCCAAGGTTGGGGAGGCTGGTCAATGCAAGACCAAGCACAATCAACTTAAAAGTGCCAAGCATGCCTGTTTTAGTCAGAATGGACGAAAGCGGAGCCGACACAGGAGACGGTGCTGCAGGGTGAGCAACAGGCAACCAACTGTGAAGCGGCACAAGGCCAGCTTTCACAGCAAAGCCAGTAAAGAGCAGCAGCCCAATCATGGTTGCAGTTGGTGCATCCAGAGTTGCAGCGTGTGCATAAACCGCCTCGAAGCTAAAGCCTCCAGCTTCAAGTCCCAACCAGACAATACCCAACAGCATCACGTAGGCGCCGCCCACGCACATAATGAAATAACGCTGACCTGCTGCAAGAGCTTCCTCAGACCGTGTCTGAACGATCAGCAGATAGCTAGACCAGGTCATCAATTCCCAGAACAGGTAAAAGGAACCGAGATCCTCTGCTACAGCAAGGCCGATCAAACTACCGCTCATCAAAAACAAGAAGAAGAAGTATAGCCGTGTATCGCCTTCATGGCTCATATACGCGACTGAGTAGATGGTAACAGCCACCATGACAGCTGCAAACAACAGCGCAAACAAATAGGAAAGTGGGTCAACACCTGTTGCAGTAGCAACCAGCCCTAATGTCACAATTGCTAATGCGATAGCCAAACCATCACGTGCGCGGGTCGATATAAATCCAAGAGTCAGAATGACAAACGCCCCCGCATAAGGCAGCGTGGACAGCATAGGCCACGACCCTTCCACATGGGGCATATGTGCTGTTATTTGGAAGATCGCCGTCGCAACTTCTGCCACAGGTTCGGGAAAGAAGTTCATCAGCGCGGTGAGTGTTCCCAGAACCAGCAACACCACATTGCTGATCTGCCAAATGCCTTTGCCACTTTCGTTTTTCGTAGAATCCACGGTGACAGGGTCTGCAAAGCAAATACCTTGAATGAGCCGGATCGCATAAATGCTAGCTAGAATACTGGCAAGTGTTGCGCAAACAGCCAGAACCCAATAGCCTCCGGCCACAAGTTCATTGACGATCAAGAAACGGCTCATCGCCCCTTTAAACGGTGAAAGCCCAAGCAGGGAAAACATGCCAAACGCGAACAAAACACCGTAAAGCGGTGTTGTTCTACCTGCACCGCGCAGATTTTTTAGTTGCCAACCACCAGCCTTTGCCGCCATGCGGGACGCAATCATGATGACCAGTAATCGCATGATGGATTGGTACACAATGTGCATACCTCCGCCCAGCTCACCTGTTTCACTAAGCGCAAAACCGATGAGGGCGAACCCAATTTCTGCAATCGTTGACAGGACCAAAACCCGTTTGAGGTCACGCCAGACCAAAAGTGCAGCAATCTCACCAAGCATCAAAATGGTGACACCGAAATAGGCCATCATTGGCTGGAACAGAGATGGTTCAGAGACGTGCATGATCTACCTGACCTTCTGCTTGTAAAGCCGTGAGTTTGATATCAAGCCAGTCCAGCCAACTCTCCACGCCTTCGCCGGTTTTGCTGGAAAGCGTCAGAATTTCGACTTTTGGGTTGATCCTTCGAATGCAACGCAGAGCGGCATCTATATCAAAGTCATCCAATACAGGCAGAAGGTCGGCTTTGGTGATGAGAACGCAATCAGCCGACTGGAACATGACAGGATATTTTTCTGCCTTATCAGCTCCTTCCGTAGTGGACAGTAAAACTACATTGAGGTGCTGGCCAAGGTCGAAGGTTGCTGGACAAATCAAATTGCCAACGTTTTCAATAAACAGCAAATCAGTAGCTTGCCACTGCAAATGGTCTAGGCCCTTGGCAACCATTCCTGCTTCCAGATGACAAGCCATGCCAGTTGAAATCTGATAGGCTTGCACACCGTGCGCACGGATGCGATCCGCATCATTTTCCGTTTCCAGATCTCCCTCAATTACCGCCATTTTTGCAACTCCGAGGCGAATTGCAGTTTCTTCCAAAAGCCGGGTCTTGCCGGAGCCCGGAGACGACATCAAGTTCAAGCCCAAAGTGCCCTGCTCGGTCAGCTTCTCGCGAACAGTCGCAGCCGTCTGGTCATTTCTCGCCAGAATATCTTCCAGTACTTCAACCTCTAAAACAGGGTCGATCACGTAATCTGCTGTTGATGGTCCAGTGTGTTGGTGTTGGGGAGCACAGCCGCAGTTTCCACACATGTCAGTTATCCTTGTTTCATTCCGAAGGTGCGGAGCCAGAAAGAGCTTCGGCTACAGCGATAAGAAGCAATGTTGCTTCCTGCATTTTGGATTTGGCGACGCCCAGCTGGTCTTTCAGTTGCTCATTTGGTAAATGCGCAGACTGCATAAGCTGATCCAGCTCATCTTCATGGCCTTTCAAATGATCAGCCCAGTGCAAGATGAGTTTGCTGGTCCGCTCAGTGGTGGACACAACCGCGGGTGTCTCCGTTTGTGAATGGCTATGCATGGGGCTGATCTTTCGTTGCAAAGGTAGCGATGTGAATTTCACCCTGCGAACAATCAAAACCAATTACAGTTTTGCCCGGCAGACGTTTGGTTCCGTCCAAAAGCATCTCGACCACCAACCCCTCTACTGTTGTTCTCACTGCTGTAATGTTTTCAAACCGCAGGTTTTGGCCCTCTTCATCGAGGTAGTTAATTTTCATCAGGCACATGAGTGTTCGCCTTCACGTTTGTTGTTGCACCCAACGCTCGAATCCGGGTTTGGATGTCTTTGATTTGTGACAACGGAGCGTCATCCTGATCGAAAGGAGACAGGTCATTTAGATCAGCTGTTCGGATCGCATCACTCAACTGAATACCGCCCAGAAAACGTTCATTAGGCAAAGCGCTGGAGAGGAAGTCCATATCCGAACTATCGCGCAGTTTTGATCCAACATAAGCTAAATTTTCGATACCCAAATCTTTAGCTAAGCGCTCAATTTGTGCGGCTGTTTCCAAGCTGCGGCGGCCAGGTTCGACAACGACAATCAGCAGATCAACAGCCTCTGCAGTGCCCCGTCCCAGATGTTCGATGCCCGCTTCCATATCCATCAGAACAAGGTCATTTTCTTTCAGCAGAATATGGTTCATTAATGCGCGAACAATGGTGTGCTGGGAGCAAACGCAACCAGATCCACCGTGCCGAATAGAGCCCAAAGACAGGATTCTGATGCCCTCGTGTTTGATGGACAACGTTTCGGGCAGATCATCAACGGTAGGGTTTAGAACAAAGAAACCGCCAAATCCGCTACCATGGCCGGTGCGTTCAATGGCTAGGTCTTTCATATTGGCGAGAGGAACGAGTTTCTCGCGGTTTTCAGAGCTGACCCCCAAAGCGCCTGCTAAATTGGCATCAGGGTCCGCATCGATCGCAAGAACTCTCATGCCTTCTTTCGCAAACGAGCGGGCCAGCAAACTTGTCAAAGTTGTTTTCCCAACACCGCCTTTGCCCGCAATTGCAATTTTCATTAGTTCACCCGCATTTTTGGATTACGTTCCAAAGAGCTCGGTCCGAGTAGACCATTTCACTTCAAAACAGGGGGGACAGAAAGCTTGCTTCCAACCCCTCCCTGATTTTTGGCAAAACTTAAATTCCAAGCCCTTTGCGGCGTTCAAGGATCGCCTCATAGAGAGTTTCAGCTGCGGAGATTGGGTCCGGATCAACGACAAAGTACCCCCCGAACAACTCCTTACTGGTTTCAGTAACCAGCTCGACTACTGCGTCAGACCCCATGATTTGCGGGATGTTGCCGAGGTGAGTTGGGAACCCGAGCGCAACAGACCAACTGCCGATTGCGACAGCTTTTTCAGCCATAGCTTCTGGTGCACTCGCGACCACAGGCAGATCAGAAAGGTCAACGCCCAGCTTTTCAGCAATCGCGGTGGCAATCATCACAGCACGGCTGTTGTCAACGCAGGAGCCCATATGGAACACCAAGGGGAGAGGTCCGTTGAGCCCAGCCGCTTCGCCCAAAGTGGTCAAAACAGACTTGAGACCCGGCCCGGCAAATTCCTCGACGGCTTCCTGAGTCATCAAGCCATCTTTTGCAAATGCACCAGCACCACACCCTGTTGCGAGTAGAAGAACATCACGCTTGGCCAGTTCACGGCCCATTTCTTTGAAGTTCTTATCCTGATCAACTTGGGTCGTGTTACACCCTGCAAAGAGTGCAATTCCCTTGATCTGACCACCCACGATTGCATCAATCAGTGGTTTCAGAGGATCCTCAGCGTTGAGCCGTTCCAGAACTAGCATGATGGCTTCAGCAGAGAAACCAACGATACAGGTCTCTTTGTTATCCGGGATAAGGACATTGGTAGGATTACGGCGTGTGTATGCGTCCAGCGCCAGCTTCACAATGCCTTCAGCGGCTTCACGTGCGTTATCTGCATGAACACTTCTGTGAACGGCGCCCGGGATCTTGTTTTCATCATGAGTGGTGATGATGACCGTATGGAAGTTTTCTGCAACGCTTACGATGCCAGGCATGATGCACTGCACGTCAACCACCATTGCATCAATGGCTCCTGTGACCAGAACCATTTCCTGACTGAGGTAGTTGCCCGCCATTGGCACACCATGGCGCAGCATGGACTCATTCCCTGTGCAGCAAACTCCAACAATGTTTATGCCGTCTTTAGCTCCAAGCGCTTTTGCCTGTTCTTGCATTTGGCCGGCGATCAGGCAAACTGCTTCTGCAACCAGCGGGTTATGGCCATTGACGGCGATGTTGACCGAGTTTTCGTTGATTACTCCGAGGTTCGCTTCGCTAATGATTGGGCTCGGAGTACCAAACAGGATATCAGACATTTCCGTTGCCAATGCCATGCCATCAAAATCACAAAGTGCTGCACGAATGCCACCCATGATGATATTGGCAGGGTCCGCATCACAACCAACTGCGGTACGTGCAACAGTTTGACAAACAGCCATGTCAATATTTGGTGCAAGAACTCCCAGTTTCTGCAAGCGATCTATGCGTTTTTGCGGCAAAGTCACCCGCAACCAGTTCATGACATTGTCATCTTCTTGGTTGCCGAAATCATCATAGGTAGCGTCTACAACATCGCTGGCAACGCTCATGATGGCGCGGCCTTCTGTTTTAATGTCCATCCGCTCGGCACAGGCCAGCAACTTGGCTTCGTCTTTGATGTTATAGATGTCTGTCACTTCACCACGCACGATCTGGCGCATTGCGTGAAGGATATGACGGCCATGCTCAGAGTGTGCACCGGCGCCGGCTGCCATCATACGTGCCAGTTGGCGAGCCACGATGGTGTGACGGTCAGCTCCACAAATGCCACGTTGCGGTCCCGCTCCAAACGGATCAATCCGGCAAGGACCTTTCCAGCAGAAGCGACAGCATAAACCAAGTGTTCCGAAGCCACATTGAGGCTGTTGCTGCTGGTACCGGTCGAAGACTGTTTCGATGTTGTTTGTCGCAGCTTTAGAGATCATCTCTTGCACAGCTACGTCTGAAGATTTTTCTCGTTGATCCATTTTATTTCGCTTTCTCACGCATAGAGCGATCGTTCTCGTTCAGCGATGTGCAACTTGAGCAGAGAGAATCCTGTTGGGCGCTCGGCTTCAGTTCTGCGAGGAGCTTAGAAAGGCCGGAACATCTCGAACATGCCCCCATAGCTGCCCCTGTGTTTGATGCCGCACCCCAAAGAGGAGGGAACTTTTGCCTGGTGTTCTCTGCTTTTTCAGTCACTGATCCGCTCCTGGGCAGTTGCTCAGAATGTGAAGGAGATTGATTTGTGGGCATTGGCGATTTCGGCTGCACGTGCTTTGCTGCGTGCTGTGCGATACTCGTAAAGGTCAACCAGTTTGATGGCCTGTGTTGGGCAAGCCTGCTCGCAGGCCGTCTGAGTTTCGCCTTTTTCTTTACGCCAATCGTTACAAAGGTCGCACTTCATGGCAACGCCGTTGTTGGTTGCGCTGCTGCAGTCTGATTCAGGCCTTTTCTCTACCGAAATCACACCAAACGGGCACACCATCGTGCAGAGTTTACAACCGATACAGCTTTGCTCGGTGATCGATACCGACCCAAGACCTGCTGCCTGTCTCAACGATCCAGTTGGACACACCTTAGTACAGGGTGCGTCTTCGCAATGGCGACACTGCATCGGCACATTGGATTCTCCAACCTTGACTACATGCGTTCGGCTGACAGCGCCCTTAAGTGCATCCACATCAAACAATGATTTAGCGGAACTGTGCGCTAGGGCGCAGGAAAATTCGCAACTATGACACCCGAGACACTTGCCCGGATCCACATAGATAATTTTATTCTGAGATTTATTTCTCATGATTTGGCTTTCTCTCAACCGCGCATCGGAGAAAATGTTAGGTTCATTTGTGAAGGGTAGGTTTTGCGTGAATTTTCTCAACTTTGAGCTCACGGCCAGACAGGATCTCCAAATCGGAGGCTGAACAGAAATCGCATTTGAAGTGAAATCGCTGGATTTCGCTCATACCACTACAGGACCGGCAACGGACTGTTACAGGAACCTCACGAGGCTGCAGCTTTGCACTTTCGCAAAGTGTCCCTTTGGCAAGGGCAGTAAAACACTGAACCAGAAATTCCGGCTCAATAGCCTTCAGTTTGCCTATGGCCACTTCGATACGAACCACTTTGGCATCTTTCCGATCCCCCATCGCTGAATTTGCGATGCGTAAAATGCTCATTGCTATGCTGGCTTCATGCATGATGCTTGCTCACCTAGTCCACTAGTCACCAGGACTGATGTACTCCTCTCCCCTACTCCCAAAGTCGAAAAGTCAGTCTAGCTTGCGGCCAAACTGCTAAAGTGTGAGCTAGAGCTTGATGACCTGTATCAAAAAGCCCCTCAGCGGCATTCGTCGTTCATAAAATGCGATTATTTCTGCACGAAACGCGATTAAGAAAATCGCGAATAGCGATAAAAGGAAGCGATAAATCTGGAGTAAATAGCTCACGTTTTTCAGTGCTTTAAAAATTTAATGCAAACGTTTACTGTCGCCATTAAGATAATTATTATTTCTTGGAAAAATAACCGAGAAATACAATTGCTATATGCGGTTTTGATTGTAATCAATCCGACCTTGACCTTAGCAATCAATCCAAGTGCGACTTCAAATCACATTGCACAACTACAAAGATAGGCGATATGTGACAACGGAAGGAAACTGGAGTTTAAGCCATGACGCATCACTTACTCGTTTCAGAATCTGTGCCTTCTGCAATGATACTGTAGGTCTCCCGAGCATGTTGACCTATACCTATGATCTTCCCCTTGTCATGGCGTCGATCCTGATTGCGATCCTTTCTGCATTCACGGGTTTGGCGCTTACCAATGGCATTTCAGAGCTCTCAAACAACAAGAAAAAGCTCTCCATCGGCATGGCTGCTATTGTGCTTGGTGGGGGAATTTGGTCTATGCATTTTGTTGCGTTTCTGGCGCTACAATTACCAGTTTCCATATACTATGATCCGTTATGGACGCTCAGCTCAATGCTCATCGCGATTTTGATGACCTGCACCTCTTTGCTGATCATACATTTTGGAAGCCGCAATCCGCGCAACACGATCATTTCAGGTTGTTTCCTAGGGTATGGTATCGTCACCATGCACTACATCGGGATTTTGGGTATTCAGGGGTGCTTGCCCGTATTTGATTATACAAATCAAGTTTTTGTCGTTTTGATTGGGCCGTTAACGGGTATTCTGGCTATTTGGGCTGCTTACAAACAACGTGCGCGTTTCAATATAATTCTTGGCGCTACAATATTCGGCTTATCCGTCTCTCTCGTGCATTATCTGGGATTGTATTTGACGAACTTTGCTATACTGCCGGTCGAAGAGCCTATCGTCATGGCCTTAGACAACGCGGAGTTGGCATTTCTTGTAATTATCTCTGCCTTTACAATCTGCGCAGCGTTCCTCCTCACTGCAACAACGTTTCTCGGGCCTGAGGGGTCAATCGCACAGCATGTCCCTCAACCTGATATCACGGTTGCAACACCGCACAGCGATGGCACCCATGAAGACCCTCACGTGAATGATGTGGTGGACTTAGAAAACAAGATCTTTCCTCTTTCGAGTTCTGTGCAAAACGCCGTCCGGGTCCCCGTCGAAAAAGATAACCAAATCACCTTCTTAACGGAAGAAGATATTGCCGCTGTTCAGGCCGAAGGGCATTATACCTTGCTGCATACACCAACAGGCCGCTTTTTCTGTTCCTGGTCAATTTCAGTTGCACAGAGCAAATTGCCAGACAACTTCATCCAAACACACCGTTCCTTCCTGGTGAACATTAAACATGTCCAAGGTTTCACTAGGAACAAAGACAATGGCAAGTGTTTATTTGATACCATTTCATCGCTTACCTCCGTACCCGTCAGCCGCTCCCGCATTAATGAAGTAAAATCAGTTCTGGGCATCTAACAGATTGTGTTGCCAAGTTTAGTCGGTATCCAACTCTGGTCGACGTTGTTGCAATATTCTCCTGATGATGGTGCTGTAACGCAGACAAACCGTTAACGCGTATATGGGATGTGCGGCTGAGAGGAACGAAAAAGTACCACAAGGATTGAATGATGTCTCATCGCAGCTACCGACAAATTTTGCAACAGAGCCGGATTTAACGTCCAACCTCAAACTCTGAACTCGGTATTCCCTTCTCACCCGGTTTGCAGGTGAACAACCCGCCAGAAAGTGGGGCTTCGGCTAGGGTGGCGGCTGGGAGGCGGGTGCGGGCGCTGGTGATGTAGAGGGTGTCCAGATTTTTGCCGCCGAAGGTGACGCTGGTTGGGCGTGGGACTGGGAGATCGATGACACGGTCTAACGTACCATCTGGCAGGTAGCGGTTAACGCGCCAACCGTCCCAGATTGCAACCCAGACACCGCCGTCTTGATCCACTGTCAAGCCATCCGGACGGCCTTCGCTTTCCGGTATTGTTGCGAAAATGCGTTTGCCGGAGAGCGTACCAATGCCAGGTTCCGTATCATACGCGTAGATGACGCCCAGAACGGTATTGACGAAGTAGAAGGTTCTTGCATCCGGGCTCCAGCCCAAACCGTTAGTGACGGCAATGCCAGTTTCCTTGACGGTGAAGTTGCCGTCATTGGTGACGCGGTAGAGCCCGCCTGTTGGTTGACTTGCGTCGAGCCGCATGGAGCCGACCCAGACGGCGCCGCCGGGGCCGATCTTGGCGTCATTCAGACGGTTGCCTGCCACATCGCGTTCCGGATGCATGAAAGGTGTCAGCTGTGCACTGGCAAAGTCCAGCCATTCCAAACCATCCTGTGTCGCCAACAGTAAACGACCGTCATTAGCAGGCATGACAGCACTGACCAGCTTGCCAACATCGCAGCTGTCATTGGAACCAGTTTCCGGATCAAAACGGCAGACACTTGGTTTGAGAATATCAACCCAATACAGCTTGTTCTCGCCACTGTACCAGACTGGGGACTCGCCCAGTTGCGCACTCCATGGCAGCACGCATTCCAGTGGCTTGGCCATATTCGCTCTGTTTGTTCTTGGGCGTGGTTGGGAGCTGATTGCCACTGCACCTGCAACGCCTGTGATACGTCGGGCAGCGGCCATTAGCTCGCGCCCAATCGGGTGGATCTGGCCTTCTGTCATGCGTGATGACGGGCCGAGCACAGCGAGCGCACCAACCGGGTGACTATCCTTGCCAGTGATCGCCACGGCAACGGAGTTTACACCTGCAAAATGCTCTTCCAGTGAGATGGCATAACCACGGGCTCTGATCAGGGTCAGATCCGCTTGCAGCTGCTCCTTGTTGGTGATTGTCTGATCTGTGAAGGACTGCAGGCTCATGTTCTGCAACAGCCTGCGCAGGGCTGTTGGATCCTGAAATGCTAATAGTGCTTTGCCTGCAGCGGTTGCGTGGGCAGGAACTTTCTGGCCCACATCCACGCGAACAGCCAGTCCTTGACCGGAGCGCTCTTCCAGATAAAGAACGCGGTCATCATCCAAACGACACAGGCATACGGTTTCTTGCAGGTCATCAGAAAGGCGCTGCAACTCAGAGCCTGCCACGGAAGAAAGATCAAACGTGTCCCACACCTTGTGGGAGAGCTCCATAAAACGCGGGCCGAGCGTATAAATGCCCTTGCCTTCATCCTGCCGAACGAGGCCAAATGCGATGAGTGTTTTCAGGATACGGGCAAAGGTTGGTTTTGGCAGGCCAGACAGTTTGAGCAGCTCAGAGAAACGATGCGGCTCATCCGCATCTGCGATGACATCGAGCAGTGTCAGCCCTTTTGCCAGAGCCGCTGCGCCCGTTGGCACTTTGGCTTTACTATCGCGGTCCTCTTTGGCTGTTTCACCCTGCATCATCAGTCATGATCCCCGAACGCTCTGCAATCTGTCGAAGTTTGCCAATATCTTACAAACAAGCGACCGACTCTGCACCACAGAGCCGGTCACTCTCCCTATCAACGACTGCTTACACCTGCAACCAAATCTGGCAATGTTAGTGTTATTGTCGGGAAGAAGGTGATCACAATTAGTGTAATCACAATAGGTAGATAGAACGGCATCATGGCCTTGACCAATTTGCCATAGCTGATCTTGGCAATGTCCATCATGATGAACAGGATCACGCCGAATGGTGGGGAGACCGCACCGATCAGTAAGTTGAAGATCATCATCACGCCGAACTGGGTGGTGTCCATGCCGATATGCTCGATGAGCGGCAGCAAGGTTGGCACACCGATCAATAGAATCGCGGTGGTTTCCATGAAGAGCCCAGCCACCAACAGCATCACGTTGATCATCAACAACAGGACAATTGGGTTGTCGGAGATGGACAACAGTGCGTGCTGCAGGGTTTCCGGTACATTGAGCACGGAAATCAGCCAGGAAATTGGAGCTGCACAGCCGATGATGAACACCATTGCACCGATTGTGAAGGTGGTCGCCCGCATGGCATCCAATACATCTTTGAAGGACATCTCACGGGACAATGCCCCGAGCGCCATGGCGTAAACGGTGACAATTGCGCCCAATTCTGTCGGGGTTGCAACACCAAGCAGCAGGCCGGAGACGAGCAGGATTGGAGCCAGAAGGCCCGGCAGAGCGCGCCAGCCAGCGATAACCACTTCACGGAATGTGGCACGCGGGGCAACGGGTGAGTGTACCTTGCCGGAGACGGCCATGAAGTAGATGAGCACCATCAGCACGAAGCCGAGGAATAGGCCCGGCACGATGCCAGCCAGAAATAGGCGTGCGATGGATTCCCCGGACAGCACGGCGTAGATTACCATGATCACGCTTGGCGGAATGATGGGGCCAATGATGGAAGAAGCAGCAGTGACGGCGGCGCTGAAGGGTTTTTCAAAGCCGGCATCTTTCATGGCCTTGATTTCGATGGTGCCAAGACCAGCAGCATCCGCTTGCGCAACGCCAGACATGCCTGAAAAAACGATAGAGGCCAGAATATTCACATGCGCCAGACCGCCGTGAATATGCGCAACCAGCGTTTTGGCGAAGGTGAAGATCCGGTCTGCGATGCCCGAGACATTGAGCAGGTTGCCTGCGAACACGAACAGTGGGATCGCCAGTAGTGGGAAGCTCTCCAGAGACGGAGTAACGCGCTGAGAGATGATCTTCAGGCCAACGGCAGAGAATAGCGGAGACGCCCCGGTGACTTGCTGGATGACGATGAAAATGACGGAGGCAGCCAGCATGGCGAACGGCACCGGCATGCGCAGAAAGATAAGGCCAAACAAGAGGCCGAGCAGAAGAAGTGCTTCCATGATCAGACCAAAGCCTCTTGCTCATCTTTGCGCTCAAAAATCACGTCATAAACCAGTGACAGGATGATTGAGGAAAAGCAGTAGATGAGTGGAATAGAGTTGTAGAACGCGACAGGGAAGTTGAACGGCAGAGAGATGGTGTCGCGGCGCATTTCAACCTTGAGAACAGGGTTGATGTGCAGCAAGATGACGACAAGCGTGGCGATTGTGACCAGTGTCATCAAGACGCCCAGTGTCTTGGAGAGTGAGCCGCGTGGGAAAAGATCCACTAGGATGTGGCGCTTTTCTTTTGTTGCGACAGCAGCAGCCAGCACAGTGAGCAGGATAAAGGCGATTGTGACGATCTCTTCCATCCATGCGATGGGAGAATCGAACACGTACCGCAGGATGATCTGGAAAGAGATGGTTCCCACAATCATGGTGATTAGTACCATGCACAGTGCCATTTCTATCTTCCCGAGAACCGTCACAACGGTCTTCAAGAAACTTTTCATCGAAAAGCCCTCTTAATGCGGCTTGAGCCGCGATGATTTTGAGAAGAAGCGCGGGTTGTCCCCGCGCCTCAGAAGTGCGTTGCCCTGATATGTTCAGGCCCTAGTATTTCTGAACAGCGTCAAACAGACCCTTGCGCCACAGACCTTCAGCTTCCACATCCGCAACGCCCGCGTATGCTGCTTCGCGCAGTGGTGTTGCGTCGATATCGCGGATGGTTGCTCCGCTGCTGCGCATTTCATCAAGCACGGTTTCGCGACGCTCAGTGGAGTAGTCGTAGACCCAACGGGAGGCATCTTCCGCAGCTTTGGTCAGCAGGTCCTGCTGTTCCGGTGTGAAGCTCTGGAACTTGTCTTCGTTGATGACGATGGTGGACGTGGCCCACACATGGTTGGTCATATAGACGTTTGGTGCTGCCTCGTGGAAGCGCTGGGAGATTGCCGCGCTTGGAGGGCCTTCTGCGCCGTCAACAATGCCTGTGCGCATGGCCAGGAATACCTCACCCCAGGCAACCTGTGTTGGCTGCGCGCCGATGGCTTTCCAAAGGCTCAGGTAAGCCGGGATTTGCGGGATGCGCATCTTGCGGCCAGAGAAATCAGCATTGTCATCCAGCTCTTCTGTCAGGAACACCACGCGCGGTTCGGTCGGGCCGGAGGACAGCGGACGGATGCGGGCCTCATTGATCATGTCTTTCGTCAGGTCGTCAAACAGATCGCTCTTGAAGAAATTGAAGACATGGTCCGCATCACGGAAGGTGAAGCCCCAGGTGAGGATGTTGGTGTCTGGCGCGTAGCTGGTCAACCAGGAGCCAGCTGTGCCGAACGCATCCAGAGAACCTGCGGAAAGCTGGTCCATCACTTGTGGTGGTGTGCCCAGCTGAGTGCCGGTGATGTAGCTGACATCAATGTCGCCGTTGGACCGTTCTTCAACCAGTTTGGCAAAGTGCTTGTTCATCAAATCAACAGGTGAATCAATGGCATCTGCGTTTACGAGAACCAGCGTTTCCGCTTGTGCTGCAAAAGATATGGCAACCGCTGCACTCGCCCCAAGTAGCAGTGATTTAATAAAGGATTTCATAGAGCTTTCCTCCCTAAAGCAAGGTTAGATCATTTCCAGAAGCGCAAATGCTTCTGGAGAAGGTTTGACACCAAGACCTGGACCTTCCGGCAGGAAGTATGTCCCCGCTTTGCAATCCATATTTCCGATTAGCAAGCGGCGGTTTGGTTCAAAGATGGAATGTTGGAATTCGTGCCCACGTGTGGCGGACAGAGCGGCAGAAGCCTGCAAGCTTGCTGCCAGAAAGATCCCCGCACCAATGGTGGCATGAGGAATAACGTCAATGCCGAGTTCTCCGGCCAGCCGCCCAATGCGCGTAAAGCTGGTGATGCCCTTATGCCCCATTTCTGGCTGAACGATTGATATGCGGCACCGCTCAATGCGATGACGCATATCCCACAGCGTGCGCCACTCTTCGCCCACCGCGATCTTTTGCGATGTGCTCTGGCTCACTTGTGCAAGGGCATTGATATCTTCAGTGCGTACCGGTGCTTCTGCAAACCACAGACCGTATGGTGCCATGCCCTCAATGAGGGACAGAGCTTCATCAACGCTCTGGTTCCAGTGCATGTCTGCCGCGATCAACGCTTTTGGACCCAGAGCGGATCGCAAATGCATGATTTCGGCAACCGGGCCATCATCAGCAACGGGACTGGCAAACTTAAAGGCATGGAAGCCCTTTTCCTGCCAGCTCAGCGCCAGTTTTGCCCGCTTCTCCCGGGTCGCCTCGGGAAGACCGGATATGTAAGCAAGAATGCCATCCTGCTTTACACCGCCCAGCAACTCCACAACAGGTTTCCCCGCCTGCTGCCCGGCAATGTCCCAAAGAGCGATATCGATGGCGGCGAGTGCATCCACATAGAAGCCGCCGGTGTAACCGCGCACACGCATCAGATCGTAAAGATCGTCGAAGATGACTTCCGGATCAGCAGGATCGCGGCCAACAACGAAATTGGCCAGCAGATCATTGATGATCGCACCGACAGCCCCCGGCGCGGCCAGACCATACGTCTCCCCCCAACCAACTGCTCCATTGCGTGTTTCAATACGCACCAGCACAGAGCGGTCGAAAATTGGATAGACAGTCCGGTTGCCACGACGCACCAGATATCCTTGCGCGTTGGGCTCCTCACCCGGACGTGCAGCACCCAGATAGGGTGTTTCGCGCGGTTGAGTTAATGTGAAAACCTCAACTTTTGCGACAGGATCTGTCATTACGCTGCCCCTTCCATGACAGGGCTTTCCAACAAGCCCAACTCCACCAGATTATTGTCAATATCTGCTAGAGCCGTTTTGTCCAAGAGGGGGGTTGGCGCGCGTACGTCTGTTTCGATGGAAATGCCGCGTTTTAGCAGTACATATTTGGTCAGGCGCATGCGGTAAAGTGCTTGAATTGCAAGCAAAGGTAGAGTTCTGACATAAAGGTCACGGGCCTTCGCCTGCTCACCCGTGCGCCATGCGCGATCCATCTGCACATGCAGGTCAGCAATTTCAACTGCTGGCATTCCTGCGCAAGCTCCGCGCTCATACTCATCCAGAATGTAACGTGCTCCACCGCCGCCGATAACGCCTTTGAGGCCTGCTGGACGGTTTGCCAAAATTTCAACAATAGCGGGACCTGCCGGAAGGGTCTCTTCCTTCACGTAGGTCACTGCCGGAACAGTTTCGAGGATCTTCAGAATTGCTTTTGGAGACAGATCAGAGCCGCGCGGCGCTGGCGCGTTCTGCAGAATGATCTCCATACCTGGCAGGCCTTCTGCAACAGCCACCATGAAGACGAGCGCATCTTCCTCGTTCAGCTCCTTTGGTGGCTGCACCATCAGGTGGCCAATGCCCAAAGCTTCTGCTGTCTTGCCATGTGCAATCACCAGTTCAGGCTTTGCAGCGCTGGCACCGGCAACGATTGGCAGGCGACCGGCAACGGTATCAATGACCACTTTTAGCAGGCTGCTGCGCTCATCTGCAGTGAGCTTTTCCACCTCACTGGCGAAGCCCGGAAACACCACACCATCCACGCCAGCAGACAGGGCGAAGTTCACGACCTCTTTCATCCCATGAAGATCAACTCCGCCATCTTTTGAAAAGGGCGTCGGCAGTACCGGCAAGATGCCATTTAGATCAGCTTTTTTCATTGGTCCACTTTATGATACCTTGTGTTATTTATTGATACTAATAAAAATAGCGATGTATCGCAATAGGGTTTTCAACGTAATCGGAGAGAGTGGGTACTTACCGAAATACCGTGGCAAAATCGCAGAAATCTGTCACTTGATCGTGGTGGTTAGGTAGGATGAGACCGGGGCTCTGGAAAAATAATCTCGCTCTACAGGTCTTAAAACCAGAGCTTCACGAAAACGATTCTCGCAAAACCTTTCAAAAATATGCTGATCAACGCAAACCAACGCACATTTCAACGCAAGCGCTCAGGCAGCAAAGAGGGCGGTTCCATTACATGCTGAACCGCCCTCTTTATTCCCTCTGATGACTGGTGATAGCTAGTAGCCACCGGTCATGAAAATGGTCTCGCCCGTCATGAACCCGCAGGCATCTGAGGCCAGCAGCAAGGCTCCACCGACCATCTCATCTGTTGTACCTTCGCGGCCCATCCAGTTGAGCTGGCGCACATACTCTGCGGAGCCCTCAGGGTCTTCTGTCTTGCGGCCAGCGCTGCGGTCCGTGTCAATCAACCCCGGCGCCAGCGTGTTGAGCAACACGTTATCCCTGGCGTAATCCCGTGCAAGGCTTTGGATGATGTTGTGCTGGGCTGCTTTCGTAGCAGCGTAAGCGGTCACGACCTGCTTGGGCCTGAGCTGGTTGACCGAGCCAATACTAACCACGCGGCCCCATTTACGCTCAGCCATAACTGGCAAGCATGTTTGCAGCATCTCTATGGTCGAGCGCACATTGACGTTGAGCTGGAACTCCAGATCTTCAGGCGTAAGATCCTCCAGCTCTGCATTGATCTGAGCTGAAGCATTGATGACCAGAATATCAACGGGCCCCGCCACGGCTTCCGCCTTCTTAATGGCCTCACGCCCCGCTCTGGGAGCGCTCAAGTCCTGTCCAATGGCGTAAGCAGTCCCCCCGCCTGCTTTGATCTGCTCCTGTGTGTTTGCGCAGGCATCTTGTTTATGCCCGTGCACCACCACCGTAGCCCCAGCCCCTGCAAGCCCCTTTGCTATGGCCGCGCCAATCCCGCGACTTGAGCCTGTCACCAGCGCTGTGCGACCAGTGAGATTGAAGATTTCGTTTGGTGTCCGCATGACAACCTCGCATCCTAAACAATGATAATACTTGCTGATTTGCTCACAGCATCAGTGTGTTAGGACGGCTCCAACACTGAGCGATGGACTTTAAAGATTGCCTTACGTACAGGGGCGCCCTTGCCATCAGGTGCGACCAGAGGGCGGTGTAGCTCTCCTGGAAAGAACACAGCAAAATCGTGCAGCGCCATGAGAACGGTCTTCTCCGCAGCGATTTCCGCAGTGAAAGCAACATCCTTGTCTGCCATCTTATCTTCAGTGATGGCACCTGCTGGCATGTGGCCGTAGCCCAGCATTTCCGTGCCTTCCAGCAGTATCTGAATGTCTGCATAATCCGCATGAAACTCAGGGCGTCGCTCTTCCTGCGGCTGGGTTTGAGCATCGACGACCATGGCAAAAACCTTCTCACCATCCAGGTCGTATCTGCCCGCTTCGCGGTCTTCGCTCAGGAACTCCCTGGCGTCTTGCAGAAGTTTCTTCAGCTCTGCAGAGATGAAGGGGATGATCTCCAGATGTTCCAGATTTGCGCTCAGCATGCTAGCATTCCTTCTTGTTTACATTTGTGACGAGGGCTTGTGCGCGTTGGCGTACCTGATCAGGGCTGTCCCCCGGCTTGAAGAGTGAGGAACCGATGCCTGCACCTGCCGCACCAACCGCCATATACTCCGCAATATTGTCTGCATCGACGCCGCCAACGGGGAGCACGCGCGTGCCTTTGGGCAACACGGCCAGCATGGCCTTGATAATGGATGGCGGGCAAAGTTCTGCCGGGAAGAGCTTGATAGAATGTGCGCCTAAGTCGACAGCAGCAAACGCTTCTGTTGGGGTATAAACGCCGGGCATCCAATACATGTCGAGCAACTGACATGCTTTACCAACCTCTGCGCTGTAGTTGGGCGCCACGATAAACTGTCCACCTGCGTCCTTCACTGCCTTCACATTGTCAGCGGTGAGCACTGTACCTGCGCCCACACTCACCTGATCACCAAACTTCTCGGCAATCAGGGAAATGCTCTTCAAAGGCTCAGGAGAGTTCAGTGGCACTTCCATAATGTGAATACCGCCATCAACCAGCGCCTGCGCAATGTCCAATGCTTCTTCTGGTGTAAGCCCGCGTAAAATTGCGATCACTGGCGCGGTTTGCATGTGTCTATCGAGTGATGTCATTGTTCTTCCTGAAATTATTGGATGAGGTTGAGGGCACGTGCGACCTGTGCTGCACCAAATGCGGCTGAACCGTGCGGGATGATTTTTGACGGGGCTCTCAGTACAGAACAGCCGTGCTGATAAAGCTCTGGCAATCTGCCATTGCCGAGGATCCAGAGTGTGTCGTGAGCAATCGCGATGGCTTCGGAAAGTTCTGCTCCGATCAACAAGCCTGAGAGATAGCAAGCCGCATGTTCTTCCGGCATGCCATCCACCAAAACACGAGAGCGCGCGGAGAATACGCGGTTGAGCAAAGCACCAGCCCCACCTTGCTGCGCGCCAATGCGGATGCCTTCCTCAAACCAGGAGCAGCCGACATCACATGTTTTGCTGCCAAACGCGCCAAGAATGGTGGATTTGGTAAGGGCGCTGAACATCTCTCCGGTGAGATAGGTGCGGAAGCTTTGGATTGCGCCATCCCGAATGATTGTGTGTTTGGAATGAGTTCCGGGGATGATCATAGTGGCATCGCGCAGGTTGAAGTGGGAGATTGCCCCAAGGATTTCCGTTTCCTCCCCACGCATCACATCCGCCTCAATCCCTTCGGCTTTGATGCCCGGAATGAACCAAAGCGGCCCCAGATCCGGCAGTTTTGCTTGCTTTGCGGCGCTGGAAAGATCTGCGGCTGTAGTTGGCAAGGTGGCGTAAGGCACCTCTACCCATCCATTGCGAGAGGTGATCATGCCCGAAAGGACGATTGGCAATTCCGTATGAAAGCCCTTCAAGCCCCCGAGATTATCTCGCAGGACATCCTCAAACCTCCCGTCACACTGCAGAATCCCTTGGTCTGTCGAGATTTTGTCGAGGATTTCCATTTGGTTGCTGAGAGTGCAGGCCCGAAACGAGCTCGTGCCCCAATCAACAGCGACTAGGCTCGCATCTGACATGATCAGCGCCCCATTTTATCACAGCATCCGGGGAGGAAAGCTGCCTGAGTTATTCGGGTGGTTAGCGCCACCCACGTGCAAATCAATCATAATATTGCTTTTATAGCAACATGTAATCATGCCGCAGTTTCGCCTATGCTTTGTGGACCAGCTTGATAGAGGTGGTTCAACGCTGGAAAACAGCACTGAAAGTGCAGTAGTGTTGCTATTGATAACTCACTTGAAGATGGATCAGGTAGGCAATGGCTCGATGATCCGCGATGCGAAGGCAGAGATGACAACCAAAAGTCCCGCCCAATCCAACAAGAGCATTTCTGATGGCTTCGTCGTTTTGCAGGCGCTTGCCTCCTCTGATCGTCCCATGGGGGGACGTGAGTTGGCGCGATTGCTGGACATGGAGACCACGCGGATCAATCGGCTGCTGAAGACCCTGGCATCCATGGATATTCTGCAGCAGACCGCTCAGCGCAAATATGAGCCGGGTCCGGGCATGCATGTGCTTGCCGCACAGAGCCTGCACGCATCCAGCCTGCTGCGCCATTCCATGGACGCGCTAGAAACGCTGACTTCCACCGATCTGATTGTAGCGCTTGGAGTTTTATGGCGTGATCAGGTGGCTTACCTTTACCATCGCACGCCGGGCATGTCGGCCGGTGACGCTCTGGGCCGCATCGGATCACGTCCCGCCACCATGACTGGCGTGGGTATGGCCCTGCTTGCAGCCAAAACGGACGAAGAGATAATAAGTCTTTATACCGGCCGAGATATCCCCGGTTACCCCGAGGGACCGGAGGCGTTGATAGACCAGATCACCACCATCCGCCGCCAGAACTACGCTTACGTGGAAGTTCATCCCGACACCCTCGGCAAAGCTAGCGACATCCACCAAACCATCGCCACCACCCTAGGCACCACCACCGCCGCCCTAGCCCTCTCGGGCTGGATCCCAGAGACAAGTACTGTGGAACTGATGAAGCTGTTGAGAGGGTGTAAGGAGGTGATTGAGGGGAAAATGATTCATAACCTGTGTGCTGAGCATGTGCCTCTCCCTGGCTCTGTTGCAAACATGCTTTAGAGCGTATTTTGTGTTATTTCAGTACGGTGCTTTAGGCGTTTTCGCTCTGAAGATGGTTTTCAAGCATAGTCATAGCTTCAGACAAAGCGCTTGGGCCAATTCCAAAAGCTCGCTCAATGAGGCGAGCTTCACCCAGCAAATCCTTTGAGAAATTGAAGATACCAGCCTGACCTTTGCGGAGTGCGCGCATCACTTCAAAGCCCTTGATCGTCGCATAGGCGGTTTTCATGGAGAGCACCCAAAAGTGTGGGGCTGTTGTGACTACCTGGCCTAATGAATACATAGCTCCGATAGTGGCCAAAAATGAGAACATACAATGAACAATTAACTGATTGACATTCCTCAGCAGGAATTGTGCCCTGCATGTACTAACATTCGGGGGGCGAAAATGCGCAATATTAACGAGGCATCTCTTTCTCAGAGCTGGAGCTTATCTTATTCTGACACAGCTTTCCTGTCGGATTTACCCGTTTCTGTTCGGCTTGAGGCTGCTGCGCAACTTAAGTTTGTTTGCTTGACTGGCTACTTCGCCTCCTCTTGGGAAGAGATTAATAGAGAAGCTCTCAGCTACTTACGCGTCCAACTGGATTGTCCAGCAAGCGAGCATTTATTTCGTGACTTTTCTGACAGAACCGCACGCCGTTACAGAATGCAGATCGTTGGGTATCTTGGGCTGCGTCGAATAGGGCCAAAGGACCGGGAGCTCTTATTTGACTGGATAAAATCAAAACTTAGTCCGCATGGCCACCCGACCAGAACATTAGTTGAAGCCAGCTTTCATTGGTGCCGCGACCAGAAACTTCAGCCTCCAGCCCAACGGGAGCTGGAACGAGTTGTTCGTTCCGCAAATCGCGAGTTTCAGGAAGAATTCCTGCTGGGAATTGCCGGTCAGTTATCTCAAGACGCCATTGTGCAGATGGAAGCCTCATTGGCCGAGCCAGAAGCACAAACAGGCTTTTCGCGCCTGAAGGATGACATTGGTGCTGCCACGCTGGACGTTATTCTAGCTGCGACCGAACGTCTTCAGTTTGCTGAAGGATTGCAGCTTCCAGAACATGTTCTTCAGGAGGTTGAACGCTCCTTTATTGATCGTATCGTGCGGCGCGTGAGTGCAGAGCCGGCTTCGCAGATGCGCAGGCACAGTTTTGAACGCCGATTGGGGCTGTTCGCACTTTATCTGATGGTCCGAAAATCCCAGATGATTGATCGGGTGATTGACCTACTGGTGGAACAGATCCACCGTATCAATGCAAAATCAAAGCGCAAGGTTATCCGGGATATCAGCCGTGAAATAGAGAAAGTACACGGTAAAGAGCGCTTGCTGGCAGAGATCGCTGTGGCCTCTATAGAGCAACCGGAAGGACGGATTTGTGATGTGATCTATCCTGTGGCAGGGCAGCAGAAACTATCCGCCATTATCAAGGAATACCGCTCAAAAGGGGCGCTGGATCGCCAGATTCAGTTTGTCATGCGCGGGTCCTATGCTTCGCATTATCGCCGTATGTTGCCACCGCTTCTTTCTGTTCTGGAACTCAGGTCCAACAATGAGGCCTGGCGTCCGGTGCTGGATGGTCTGGCCTGGATTGAAGAGCTGCAGAAGTGGGGTCGATTAGGGCTCAGTGATAAATCGTACGCTAAGGGTTCTGAGTTCTCTGTAATGTACGATAGATAGTTGCCCTTGAAACGGAGAATATTTCGG
>NZ_LCWX01000039.1:0-309 GCF_001431305.1 Pseudovibrio sp. POLY-S9 | reverse complement strand
CATGCAGTGTTGAACCAGAGTTCCCGGAAGTCGGGATGAGCAAGGCGGTAGGCAATACCTGCGCTACTTGTTTAAAAATGTTTCTTCAGCATTGGCTACACGCCTTGCCCGGGCTTTCTTTGAATGAACAACGTCGCCTCTTTTGCCTATAAGGCACGATAGCCGGTTTCCCGGAAAGGCAGTGGCTTACCCAGACACGTTTCCATGCCCGAACAGTTCCTCCGTCTTTGACAAACACATCTGCAAAAGCAGGTTTTACTGCCGGTACATCTGCACCTGTCACCGCGTGATACCCTATAGTCCTGGGCC
>NZ_LCWX01000038.1:0-3164 GCF_001431305.1 Pseudovibrio sp. POLY-S9 | reverse complement strand
TTGCCCCCCCCCCGCCACTTCTGCTTGGTTGCAACATTTGATTTATACTTGGTATTGTTAGATGGAGGCAAGTGTTTTGTGGTGTTGCATGGAGTAGGGGGAGAGTGGCTAGTCTCCGCTCGACTCATGACGATGAAATGATCTCAGGTGAAATCGCCTAAAAGCTACGTAGTTAGCCTAAGTTGATGAATTTGTTTCACTTTGCGGAAATGTATGTCCTTGAATACACCTGATTGTCGTCCGCGGGTTTTGTATTAAAGAACAAGCCTTTTTAACTTTGAGTGACTGGCGAGAAACGTTGTTAACCGCGCTTGCATCCTTGAAATATCATCTCTTTTATACTTGGCAGGAGGTTTGTTAGGCTCGGGTTGAATGCTGGTGCTGCATACCTGCATTTGCAAAATTTAGCTTTCCCTGTATGCATCTGGGCCGCTGCGGCCCGAACAGGTCAAGGAGCCCGTCATGTCTATGATGAGAGCGGCCGTTGTGCGCGAGTTTGGTGCACCGTTGGACGTGTGTGAAGTTGAAAAGCCTACAGTAAATGATGACAGTGTTCTGGTGAAAATTGAGGCCACTGGCGTGTGCCACACCGACCTTCACGCTGTTGAAGGTGACTGGCCAGTCAAGCCGACACCAGCCTTTATTCCGGGCCATGAAGGCGTGGGCATTGTGGTTGAGAAAGGCCGGAATGTCACTTCGGTGAAAGAGGGGGATCGCGTTGGAATTCCCTGGCTTCACACTGCTTGCCGCTGCTGTCGTCACTGTGTTGATGGCTGGGAAACTTTATGCGAAAGCCAGCAAAACACGGGTTACAGCGTCAATGGCAGCTTTGCAGAATATGCTTTGGCAGACCCGAATTTCGTCGCTCATTTGCCGAAGGAACTTGAATTTGCACCAGCAGCACCAATACTTTGCGCGGGTGTAACCGTTTACAAGGGGCTGAAAGAAACGGAGACAAAACCGGGACAAACGGTTGTGATTTCCGGTATTGGCGGTTTGGGGCATCTGGCTGTTCAGTACGCCAAGGCCATGGGCTTGCATGTGATTGCGGTTGATATTGCAGAGGACAAACTGGAGCTTGCAAGATCACTTGGTGCGGATATGACGCTGAATGCCTTCAAGTGCGATCCGGTGGCTGAAGTGCAAGCTGGCGGCGGTGCTGAGGGCGTGTTGGTGACGGCAGTGGCTGGCAAGAGCTTCCAGCAAGGTGTTGGCATGTTGGCACGTGGCGGCACTATGAGCCTTGTTGGTTTGCCTCCTGAGGACTTTCCACTCAACATCTTTGATATGGTGCTCAACCGCAAAACCTTACGCGGTTCTATTGTGGGCACGCGAAATGATCTGCGGGAGTCATTAGAGTTTGCTGGTGAAGGCCAGGTGGCTGCACATTACACCACAGAGCCGCTCGACAACGTCAATGACATCTTCGATCGTATGCGTAACGGCAAGATTG
The DNA here is from genome assembly GCF_001431305.1 of Pseudovibrio sp. POLY-S9. Lineage (NCBI taxonomy): Bacteria > Pseudomonadati > Pseudomonadota > Alphaproteobacteria > Hyphomicrobiales > Stappiaceae > Pseudovibrio > Pseudovibrio sp. POLY-S9. The sequence goes on along the minus strand of NZ_LCWX01000038.1, from coordinate 1,711 downwards.
ATGGTCGTATTGTGATGGACTTTTAAGGCCTGAGAAGACGAATGAATGCCGCAGATGCCAAATCTGGTTCTGCGGCATTTGCTTGTCTAAGCGTACCTGGTGAGACCGTTAGAAACTCGCTCATAACAGGTCGGGATGCGCACCAAGCTTCTCCAATAGGCGGCTCATCTGGGCACATTCTTCTTCAGAATACACTTTGCTCAAAAGCGGATAGGCGACATTCGCCATGGCGCTGAGAGCGGTTGCGAGTTTGCTTTCGCCTTCCTCTGTGATGTTGATCAGGATAACCCGTTTATCCTCTTGCGAGCGATGCCGCGTGACGAGGCCTTGCTTCTCCAGCCGGCCGATGATCTTTGTTGCGCCACCTTCGGTGAACATCAGAGCACTGGAAATATCACTCATCCGCACTTCACCTCCTGATTGCTGGACGCGTCCAAGAAGCTCTTTTTCTGACAAGGTCAGATCACACGCCTCAGTCACGGCCGTTTGTAGCTTCTGTCGAAGGCGAGCGGCTTGCTGCAACAGCAGATGCGCTGTCTGAATGGTTGCCTTTTGGGATTCTGGGGCGAAATCAAACTGAGTCATCACGTATCCGAGGTGTTACAGATAATACTTGACTGGATTAGTAATCTAGTCAAGTATTATGGTCAATCAATCTTGACCGACTGTAAACAAGGATAAAAAAGTGTCCATAGACCTCACCCCATATAGACCCTCCAAAACCAGTGTTTTGCGCCTTTTACGGTGTATGTTTCGTCAAGGGGCGAGAACACGTATGTGTCCTCCTGGACCACGACTTGACGGGAAAACTGTTCTGATAACAGGTGGATCAGCGGGTGTCGGCGAGTATGTTTCCCGCGGATTGATTGCACGGGGCGCCAAGGTTGTGTCTCTGTCACGCGGCATCTCTCAGGGTAAGAGAGGGGTCTGTGACCTCCAGCAAGTTAAATGTGATCTATCATGCTTGCAGTCTGTGGCGGATGCGGTTGGCAAGGTGGGGGACCAGAAAATTGATATATTGATCTGCAACTCGGGTGTTTTGATGCATGATAACAAAATGGCCTCGGATGATATCGAAATGACCTTTGCAGTCAATGTCTTAGGCCATCATCTACTTTATCGGCTCTTGATGGAGCAAGGCAAGTTTGCGGAGGATGCACGCATTGTGATGACATCGGGAGACGCCTATATCATGGCCCAAACCTGTGATGTGAACCCGCTAAACTACTCAAGCAACCGGGTTTATGGTGGCAGTAAACTGGGTAATTTATGGCAGATGCGAGAGCTTGCGAAACGCTATCCGGCTCTCAAGAGCTATGCTGTTCATCCCGGGGTTATTTTGAGCGGTTTTGGTGGGTTTGCTGAGCAAGGCGGGCTTAGAAGCTGGTTGGCCAAAAGACTGCTGATATCGGAAGAACTCGGGGCACAGGCCGAACTTATTGCGGCGACGCAAGATGTTCCTAGCGGAACCTATTGGCACAACGTCTGGGGAGTTATGGATTTGCCTGATGGAGATGTCAGTTTGGATCGACAGAAATCAGCTGCTCTTTGGGGTCAACTCGAACAGCTTATTGAAGCATACGTTTGATTGGCTGAATGACAATTTCGCAGACATGGTGAGCGGACATTTTAGAGGTGCGAAGGACAAAGATACCTTCGCACGGGCCGTATATATAATGTTGCAACCAAGCAGAAGTGGCGGGGGGGGGGG
>NZ_LCWX01000037.1:44177-61466 GCF_001431305.1 Pseudovibrio sp. POLY-S9 | reverse complement strand
TGCATGGGGTGGCTCCATTCGTTTGCTGTCCATGACAACTGCAGTATGACGCATTACGGCGTTGGTGGGAGCAGGAGCCATCCACCCCATCAGCCATAACAGTTGTTGCAAGCTCTGGCAGTGATGTGCCAAGTGCAACGACAGTCAGGCCGATGACGGCATCGGACACGCCCCACGATGATGCTACATCAGTTGCGCCAGAGATGGTCAATTGTGCCCCAAGTGGCAGGCCGATCAGGCCGAGAACGAGGAAGAGTGCAGCAATTGCTTTGTTCTCTGGAACGGAATCGACGTCAAGATCGTCTTCTTCGTCTCCTTCAGAAGCTGCTACACAGCAGGAGCCGTTCTCTTTCTTATGCTTCTTGGTTGCGCGTACTGAATCTCCCAGAAAGATTGCGAGCAAAACAAGAAGGCCGATACCTGCATAGTGGGTGAGCGTGCCCATGAAGCAGAGTGCTGCGAAGATGACGGAGACCACCAGCATGAACAGAGCGTTTCTGTGAGCTCCATTCTCATCGCATGGTGTTGTTGCGATCAGGGCAGGTACGCCAAGAAACAGCAGCACGTTTGCGATGTTGGAGCCGACAACGTTACCAATTGCAACACCGCTGACACCGTCGAGAGCAGCTTTCAGAGAGATGAAGAGTTCTGGTGCTGAGGTACCAAAGGCGACGATGGTCAAACCGATGATGAGAGTTGGAATTCCCAGAGCCTGAGCAATTGACACCGCGCCGCGTACAAGCAGGTCACCGGCAAAAATTAATAGTGCGAGACCTCCGAGGAGGGCAGCATATGAGAAAAGCATAGGCTGAAATTCCAATTATGTAAGGTTATTTGCTACACCAAAGGGGGCATACAGGAGTCTGACCGGGTATATAGACAGGTTTGGCGCGTTCTTGAAGTGTCTCAGATCACTTTTGACACCAGATCTCTGCAAAAATTTCAGTCGGTAGAATTGATCACAGCTTGTGTATAGTAAAAAGGCCACTCAAATAGTATGCATTACCTAGCGTAAACAATAGGTTGTCAAAGGTGCCATATTCTTTCTGTAGTTTGCCTTGAATTAACCAGAATTCGTGTCAGATCCAGCCACAAAGTCAAATCATACCTTTCTCCATCCCGGGGCGGTCTCATTTGATCGCCTTCCCCCAGCGGATGCGTTTCATGCGCTCCGTTTATAATTTGTTGGAGAATGATACATGCTGCGTATTGCGTCTTGTACCGCTATTGCTTTCGGTCTGATGGCCGGCACTTCCCTTGCTGCTGACCTCCCTCAGCCAGTACAGCCAAGTCAGCCAGAAATTTCTTATGAAACACCAGCGACCTTTTCTGCGTATGACTGGTCCGGTGCTTACATTGGTGCCAACGCTGGTTGGGGATTCCTCGGCGCTGATGGCAAAAGCGGTGCATCCGGTGCATTGGATGACGACCAGAATGGTGTAACTGCGGGCGTTCATGCCGGTTACAACTTCATGGTTGCTCCAAGTGTTGTCCTGGGTGCTGAAGCTGACATTCAGTACAACGACCTTGAAGAGAAAAGCGCTGGCGTAGAGCTGCAGTCCGACTGGAATGCAACCGTTCGTGCACGTGCCGGTTACGCTCTCGACCGTACGCTTGTATACGGTACAGGTGGTGCTGCATTCAAAGACCTGACTGCAAAATCCGCTTCTGGCAAAGATGAGAAAACCGCTATTGGTTACGTTGTAGGTGCTGGTGTTGAACACGCAGTAACCGACACTCTGACTGCTCGCCTTGAATACCTGTATCAGGATTTCGGCGATCAGAAGTTTGACTTCGGTGGCAACACTGAGAAAACTAAGATTGATGAAAACCTGGTACGCGCAGGCGTTTCCATGAAGTTCTAATTGAACTGATTTTCTGCTTTAAAGGCGCATGCTTCCGGCATGCGCCTTTTTCGTTTTTAGCTTCTCTCAAGCATTTCTGGTGCCTGCGTTTCGTTGTAGGCGGAAACTTGCGCAACAAAAGCATCATGCCAGTGAACTAGTTTCGGGTTGTTCTGCCGCCAATCCCCATTTGCGCGTAAGTCGAGATAACCTAATGAGCAAGCAAGTGCGATCTGGGCGCAGTCCGGAATGCCGTTGGTTTCCGTTGGAGTTGGCAAAGGATGGTCATTGAAGGCTGTCAATGTGCGATCAACTTTTCCTTGCTGACGGTCGATCCAGGTCCGGTTCCAGTGCTCTTCCGGGTGGTTCCTTGTTTCAATCTGAGCTTGAATGGCGGCATCAGTGATGCCATCTGCCATTGCTTGTTTTGTCAGGACTGAGATGCGGGTGTCGTCTGCCGGGATGATTTTACCCCCGCCAGCCAGAGTGTCGAGCAGCTCCAATGCGACGCGGCTGTCGTAGACGATATCGCCGTTTTCCAGCAGAAGTGTTGGGACTTTTGCAAGCGGGTTTTGCTCGTACAAAGAGCCTTCGGATGCTCTTGTGTCAGCCCAATCGACTTTCACCTGTTCCTGAAGTCCCAGAACGGCAGCAGCGATACGGGCTTTGCGTCCATAAGGGGAGGTTGGTGACGTGCGGAGTATGACCATTCTGCCTAAGCTCCCGGCTCAGCTTTGGTTTTGTCGAATGAAGGGACGCTAGAAGCGAAGTCATCCAGCCATGCAACGAGTGTTGGATAGGATTTACGCCATTCACCTGCGAAACGGAGATCAAGATATCCAAGAGCACAGGCCAGGGCTATCTGAGCTGCATCCGGAGAATTATGCTGGACCTTTGGCAGAGGGTTGTTTTCGAAGGTTGTCAGTGCGCGATCAACCTTGGCCTGCTGGTAGTCCACCCAGTCCTGATGTTTCTTTTCTTCCGGGCGCATACGGCTTTCATAAACGATCTGGATTGCCGCATCGCAGATACCATCTGCAAGAGCTTGTTTGGTCAGAATTTCAAATCGTTCAGCACCTGCTGGAAACAGCTTCTCGCCACCAGCCGTATAGTCCAGATATTCAGTGATGACGCGGCTGTCGTAGAGTACGTTGCCGTCTTCAAGGACAAGACACGGGATTTTGCCGAGTGGGTTTTGCTGGCGGAGCGTGTCATTGGGATCGAGTGTCTGTGCGATTTCAACATTTACTTTGTCTGCGAAGCCTAGCACGTACAGTGCGAGCTTGATTTTACGACCAAATGGAGAAGCGCTGGAGGAACGGAGAGTTTGCATGGCAGCCACCTATAAAACACTAGATCTTGTTGCAACGCGCATCTTTATCCGAAACCCGGAGGTGCATTCGGTGATACGCTCTAGGAGAATTGAGTGGTCTGCACGATATCCGTGTTTCTTCCAATAATGCAAGGGACTTCGATTTGATTGTGTCAGAGCTTGCAGCTACTGGGTGAGTTCCTTCGCAAAATGCTCGACAGCGTTCCAATCGGTAAATTCGACAGTGAGTTTGGGGTCTGTCGGGCCGTCGGTCATCTTCATGATGAGTTGGATCATCGCTCGATCCCACGGCTTGTAGTCAGGGTAGTTGAGAGCACCTGCGAAGACGGCGACCTTCTTTGGCTCAAACTTCGATTTCTCTAAGTATTTCCTGAGGTATGCGTTGGTTTGAGGGGTGCTCTTCTCCGGCTTTCTGGCCGTAAGATTGACTGAAAAGAAAGCTGCATGTGCCTGATTTAACTCTGCCAAATTGCGGCTGATAAACTGGCGAACCGGGCGTAAGTGGAAGCCATAGCGGATAGGGGCTCCAATGAGAATTCGATTGTTCTTCAGATCAGGTGGGAGCTGTTCCATCCCTGTTACAAGAGGGAGGAAGACGATGTTTTCTCCATTCTTTTCAAGAAACTCTGAGATCTTGCCAATTATCTTTTTGGTCTGGCCATCATGACTGGCGTAGGCGAGATAGTATTTCATCAGTTGTGAACCCGTAGGACTGTGCTGAGATCTAATATAAGTCTCAAGCGCTATCAGTCCTACGAGGCATGATGTAGCAAGGTGCTGCGTTAGCGAGGGATGATTTCCTGCTCTGGTCGAACCGTCCGGCATTCACCGTCATAGACCCTGAATTTGTCGAGACCATCAAGGCAAGCTCTGACACCCCATGAAAGGCCGAGGAAGCCATCATACTGCACCAGTGCGTAATAGATGCGGTGGCGGGTGTCGTCGGTCAGCGTTGCGACGCCATTACAATAGCGGCGACCCACTGGACTTGGGCGCCTGATTGTGAAATCTGACTCGTGAATTTCTTCGATCAGCTTGATCTCTAGTCCGTCATAATAACTTGGAACAGCACGTGCGATTTGCCGTGCGACGGCTCTTTGCGCCTTGCCTGAGCCACAGGCTGGCAGATAGTCGCCGGACCAACCGAAATAGACTTTCTCATTTGGATCGATGAAATCCTCTTCGTCTATCTGGGGGATGGTTGTGTCATAGCTCCCCGGAGGAACCAGATCAGCAGCAAATGTCGTTCCAGTGGCAACACTCAGTACAGTTGCAGTCAATAGGGTTAGGATTGATCTCGCGCGCATTAACACTCTCCACGGAAAGGCTGGCTGGTCTGAAACAGCGGACAGCTGCTTGCAGGAAGCGTTTATGCACCAGCCTCTTTGTGAGGCGCGACGAGATACTAAAAGCGCATGAGCTTTGGCCCTGCGCTTCTAGCAATCAGTGATTTGCTGTTTTGGGTCAATCAAAGGTTCTGAGGGGTTACTCAGGAATAACCTGCTCTACGTTCCATGACGGGTTGATGCCTTGCGTCAGCGTTTTGCAGAGCCATGGCAGAGCGGTGTTCATGTCTTTTGTGAGTGTCCAAGGAGGATTGATGACCATCATCCCGCTGGCCTTCATTGGTGCGTCCTTGCTGACTTTACCTGCCGACAATTCGATCTTCACAGTGTTGCGGACGCCAGCTTCGTCAAGCGTAGCAATGAGTTGTCGAACTGCACTGAAGTTTTTGACCGGATACCAAATGGCAAATGTTCCGGTTGGCCATCTCTTCCAACCGCGGATAACACCATCTGCAACGCGTGCGAATTCATCTTCCACTTCGAAGGCCGGATCGATCAGGACGACACCGCGTCTTTCTTTTGGGGGGAGGAAGCTACCCAATGCGAGCCAGGCATCCAGTGCAATCACCTTGACCTTTTTGTCCCCGCCGTAATTGTTCTTCAACTCTTCAAAATCTTCTGGATGAAGTTCTGTGAGTGTTAGACGGTCCTGTTTTCTGGCGAGCATACAGGCAATTTCAGGGGAGCCGGGGTAAAATTTTACGCCACCACCCGGGTTGAGAGTCTCGACGGTCTCCAGCCAGGGAGCGAGAACTTCTTTCACAGGACCTGGCGCTTCGCCAAGATTTTCCAGCACTTTGCCGATGCCTTGCTGCCACTCTCCGGTTTTCTGGGCCTCTTCAGAGGTCAGATCATACAGGCCAACTCCGGCATGCGTGTCCAGTACTCTGTAGGCTCCATCTTTTTTCTGGAGGTACTTCAAGATGTTGGCGAGGACGATATGTTTGAGTACATCGCCAATGTTGCCTGCGTGGTAAATGTGCCGATAGTTCATGGTGGGCGCCTGTTGGCCTTTATCGCGCGCTGCTGCCAGGGTGGAGTTCTCTAGAGGCGCTCTTGTTAATAGGTTTGTTGTCGGCCTTATAGTCTGATGGTGGGCAGGGACACAAGGCGCAAAGCATTCTCGTGAGCGCAAAACTAAAGGCAGCAAAGTGCTGCCTTTAGTAAATCAACAGTGCAAGTCCAGAATGGTTAGTCCTGGCCCATGCTGTCAAAGTCGTCGCGCATCTCTGGCTGAGCTTCAGCTGGTTCAGATGAAGCTGCAGTCCCGTCTTCCAGTCGCAGTTCAACTGCCTTTGGACCTTTGCCCCGGCGATCAGGTTCAGTCTCAAAGGAAATCCGCTGCCCGCTATCAAGCGTCGTCAGACCGGAGCGCTCAACAGCTGAGATATGGACGAATACATCGCTTTCGCCATCATCTGGTGTGATGAAGCCGAAGCCCTTATCCAGCTTGAAGAACTTGACAGTGCCAGACTGGCGAGGTCCCCGTTCAACTGGTGGGTAGCTGCGTCTTCCGCCTCCACCACCGTTTGGTCCGTCCCGGAAGCCACCGCCTCCGGCGCCTCCACCACGGTTGCCGTACCCGCCGCCACGGTCATTGTCGCCATGCCCGCTCGCGCGATAGTCGTTGTTCCGGTCTCCGCCGTATCCTCCCGGACTGCGGTTACCGTAGGGACCTCTGCGTTCATTTTCCACCACAGGAGGCGCGTAGGCGCCGCGCTCGGAATCTCCTGGAAAATATGCTGGTGCCCCAAACTCCGGGCCGAAATTCTGCGAATCCCCAAATTCGCGCTTGCCGCCTCGCTTGCTGCGTGGACGACGACCCGAATTCCCATTATGCATTACAATATCGCCTTTCCTGCGGATTTAAACCTGCCAGTATCCGCATGTACTCGCTTTCTCAAAGCCAATTGCCCGTCCGAAAACACACAAAGTAATAATCAAATGTCTTAGTGGGGCTTTGGTTAAGAGCTCCTACCTGCCTTGCATCGCAAACACTTCCTAATTGCTTGGCCGGGTAATAATAGTGGCCAGTTCAACATAGGCAGTCTTTACGTATGCGCGGCATATAATAGGGTTCAGTTTGGTAATAGGGCAAGCTTTTCCTAGGGAAGGCGGAGGTAAAACCCTATGAAATTGGGGGTGTATCCAGAAATGGGAGGATAAAACCCTATTGTTTACATCTAAAAGATCGAATATTTTTGCGAAGACAAATGATATTTGCATGTTTGACTGTGACTGCAATTTTAAATGGTATTCGTTTGGACTTGGTTTTGAGGTTGTATTTGAAAGCCGTAATATTAGCTGGTTTCAAAAGAGGCTGAGAGTAGCCCGGCATATCTGATTACTGTATGGTGCGAAGAATTCGGATTTTGGAGATGAAGCACTTATGAGTGATGCCAGCAATAAAGCAGATCTGACGGGAATTCAGATAACTGTTGTTCCGGTCACTGCCTTCCAGCAGAACTGTAGCATCGTGTGGAACAAGAATACGCGCAAAGCTGTTGTTGTTGATCCGGGCGGGGATGTGGATCACATTCTTGCTGCGCTTAAAGAGCTGGATGTGACTGTAGAGCATATCCTCATCACTCATGGGCATATCGACCATATCGGCGGTGCTGCTGAACTGGCAGAGACGCTGGATGTTAAAGTGATTGGCCCTCATGAAGATGATCGTCCACTGATTGATCGTGTTGAAGATCAGGCCAAGCAATTTGGTTTGGACACGGTCAGAAAAGTAGAACCAGATCAATGGCTTGTTGAAGGTGATGTGGTCACGGCTGCGGGTGCTGAATTTCAGGTTCTACACTGTCCAGGCCATGCGCCGGGGCATGTTGTGTTTTACAACAAGGATCTGAAACTGGCGATTTCGGGTGATGTGTTGTTTGCAGGGTCGATTGGGCGAACTGATCTTCCGGGTGGTGATCATGATACGCTTATCGCCTCAATCAAGGAAAAGCTTTTGCCGCTTGGTGATGATATTACGTTCCTGCCGGGGCATGGGCCAGCTTCTTCGCTTGGTCATGAAAGGCTGAACAACCCATATCTGAAATAGCCGATGGCTATCTGAGAGCGTGAAGGGGGAGTTTGAGCTCCCCTTTTTTATTGAAGGATTGCCTGGAGTTCGTCGATGCGCTCGTTGATGAGCCAGCCGTAGTAATTTTCTCGCGGTAAATGCGCTGGTGTTATTCTACGCTTATTCCGATAGGAAATGGCGCGCTCCCAAGGGTTTCCGAGATTATACAGGGTCGACGTGATGCCTGGATTTTCAGAAATATCGACGTTAGCGACCTTCTTGTAGGCGTTGATGGCGTCTCTAAGCACTGCTGCGGTATAGTGAATTGATTTGTTTGGGTCCATCACCGTTTTGTAAAGGCCAGAGGCATCTTTTGAGCTGAGTTTTGGTAGGCCGCTGATGCTGCTGACCATGTCATTCATCTTTAGGGCTGTGAGCGGCGTTATCTGGCCTAAACCGAAGCTTTGGCCTGCGAACATTGGTCTGAAAAAGGCCCTGTGAAAGGGCTCTCGCGGGTAGCGAACCGAGCCGATTGTTTTGCCCATGAACCTTGTGTTCCAAATGAGTTCGTAGCATCTCCACCGGCTGTTGCTGGTTTCCTGACGGCGGCATGTGTTGAATTGCGGACGCTTTACAAAACTCCAGACTTTCTCGCCATCATGTTGGAAAGAAATGGGAATTCGCGCGTATTGCAGAGCCTTCATGTAATAACCCTGAGCGCTGTCGAGGCTATCATAATTGTAAGTATGCTCTCCGACGATCGCTCCCAGAATGTGGACCGGGTCTATGTTGTACAGACTGGCGACCTTCTTGATGTTCTTGATCAGGCGACCTTCTCGTTTAAGCACTTTGAGAATGCGCTGGAACTTTATTTCATAGGTTCGATTAAAGGCTTTGGTGCGTGTTGCGGATGCGCTGGGGATGGTTGGCTGGCTTTGAAGACGATTGCCAGCGGGAACCTTAAGCGGAACATTCGCCTGTGCTGAACTTAGCAATAAGTCAGGTGAAGATAATATTAGGGCTGTTGCTAGAATAAATGCACTTGCTTTTCGGTGTAATGTCATAGCAATCGAACTCTGCACTATTAATTGCTGTTGGTTTTGATTGCTTTATGTCTAGATGAATTATCCTAAAAATCTATTCAGATATGGATTTTTGCTTTCTGCAATAAGTATGGTGCTATTTTTTACAATTATGCCCATTCAGATATTTCTTAAATTCATTGGCAACTGAAATGCGCACGTGTGTTACGCCGCTTTGAATAAAGCCCAGTTCCGAGGCTGCTGCTTTGGAAAGATCAATCAAGCGGTTTTGAGCATATGGGCCGCGATCATTTATCCGTACTGTCAGAGATTTTCCGTTTGACAAGTTGGTTACAAGAACTCTTGTGCCCATTGGCAGTGTTAGGTGAGCTGCTGTGAGCTTGGCCGGATCCATCATTTCCCCGCTCGCCGTTTGAGACGTGAGGGCATACCAGGAGGCTTCTCCGCATTGAGATGTTCTTTTAATTTCCACCTGATGAGGGCGCAGGATGAAGGCGACAGACACAATCAAAATGGCGATGATGAACAGGAGGAGATCGTAAATGCGACCATTGCGATGAGCCAAGCTTTTGTTGTTACAAGACATTCTGGAGCCTATTGGCTATTTTACTCCGCTAATTATACAGGGTTTCCCTCGTTTTAGGGACCAGAGAGATTTTCTGTGTTGGTGAGTTGGTTTATGTAGATTGAAAAAATTGATCGCGTTTGTAGCGGTGTGAACCGTGCAAACATGTTCCGGATAGGGGAATAAAGTGCAGCAAAACCCATTGACTGGAAGACTTATCCTCGCGGATGTCGCCCGCGGCCTCGCACTCCTGACAATGGCAATCTATCACTTCTCCTGGGATCTTTCATGGTTTGGAGTTGTTGACTGGGATGTGTCCGGCTCTGCGGGATGGCGGTTGTTTGCGCAATTGATTGCGGGCAGTTTTCTGTTTCTGGTTGGGTTCAGTCTGGTGCTGACGCATAAAAACGGTATCCGCTGGGAGAGTTTCTGGCGCCGGGAGGTCAAGGTCGCTATTGCTGCAATTGCGGTTTCTGTTGCGACTTATTTTATCTTTCAGGATCAATGGGTTCGGTTTGGAATTTTACATTCCATCGTGGTGTCGAGCCTTCTTGCCCTGCCGTTTTTGCGTGTTCATTACGTGTTTGCGTTGCTATGTGGGGCAGGGGTGATCCTTCTCTACCATTGGCTCGGGGATTATGTGCTGCCATACCGGCAGTTTTTCTGGCTTGGGCTCAACTCCTTGCCTGAAGTTTCCGTTGATTATGTGCCACTTATTCCATGGTTTGGGCCGGTGCTTTTGGGTGTCGGGTGCGGGGATATCCTGCATCGCTATAATCTTTTGCGGTTTTTGCGCGGTTCTGCGTTTCCGAGCGTTGTTTCGCGTTGTTTTGCGTGGTTCGGTCGACATTCCCTTGCGACCTACCTTCTGCACCAGCCAGTCCTGTTTGGGATCGTTTGGGCTGGCGTGACTGCTGGAGTGATTGGTACCAGTGGCGATGTTCAGGTTAGAAGCTTTCAGCAATCTTGCGTGATGGCGTGCAGTCAGACCGTGGATGCCAGGCAGTGTGAGCAGGCGTGTCGGTGTACCTCCTCTGAAATAAAAGAGCGAGGCATGTGGGAGGACTTGCTGACAAGACCGAATGATGCGGATGTGCGTGAAATCGCGCAGCAGGTCTTTCAGGTGTGTCTGCGCCGGTAAGTTCGGCATCCCTTTGCGATATGATTTTATCCCCCTGCTTCAAGGAAGATATGCCCGCGTTAAGCTGATTTAGCCGATCTGTTTGTGAATCAGTCAGGCAGAGCTCTCTGAAATTTCGGAGAGTTGGGCATCAACTATTCTGGTGCGCGGCTATTCCTCTGAAAAAATATACATTTTCTGGTCGCTGAAATCTCAAGGGGGCATTCATGAGCTCTTCCTTTCCTAAAAGGTCGCGCTTTTGTGCTGTTACCTATACGTAAGCTTTGGAATTGAATGAGATTTTTACAATCTGACCCGAGATGTCGTTTCCATGAGTAAGTCATAGTTTGCTCAATTATGCAGCTGACATAAAGTTATCTTCAGAAGAAAAATACTCAAAACTACAGATAGATGGTATTGACCACGCTAAATGTACGGATAATATATCACTTGGTAAATATACGCAGTTATTATGAAGTGATGTTGGGATTTTCGTGCTTGTGGGGGAAGTATAGTCGTAATCTATGCTCAAATAATGTTTTAAACATAGCGTCACCTCCATGAGGTGAGCTCTTCTTTCACGACATATCTTCGCATCCCTTCAGGAGTGAGTCCGGTTTTGGGGAATTACCGGAAGCTCACGAGTATGGGGGAAGAGAATGCGGGTTTTGAAGAATGCAGGCCGAGGCCTTGCAGCAGGCTGCTTTGTGCTGGCCGGATCAAGTGCCGCCTTTGCAGGTGCGTGGGATACGCTTGGCATAGGCTCATCAGAGTTGCTTTTTGCTCCAGAGGACTTCGTGGTTGAAGGTTCTGTGACCTATGTTGACCGTAATGTTGATTATGACATCACTGCAGCCGCTGTTGCTGGTCTTGGGCCAGTTACTACTGGTCCTGTTTCATCCCGGGCAACGCCTAACATTTGGAATTATCAAGGTGCACTGAAGTTCGGTATTACAGACAATGCTGACTGTCTGGCGCGCATAAATAATCCTTTATCGATTGAAGAGGAAATGGATCCTGATTGGCGTGGTCGATTTTCTGGTTATGAGACACAAGCGCGGACACTCGCATTTGACGCAACCTGCGCTTACAGGTTTCAGGTCGGGGAGGGGCGTTACATTCGTGCAATTGCAGGTGTGAAGGCGCAGGATCTAAGCTATTACTCGAAGGGGGCTCACCCTTTAGCTGGAACAGCAGAAGTTGATTTGAAGGTAGATGGGCTGGACTATGGTTGGCGTGTTGGTGTGGCTTACGAGGTGCCTGCTTATGCTATGCGTGCGAGTTTAATCTATGATTCTCAGATTAAATCCGACCTGAGTGGAGATACCATTGTAGGTGGTAACAAGGTCTATGATAGCACCGCATCTTTGACATTGCCCCAATCTGTTGAACTCAATGTACAATCCGGTATTGCTCCAGGTTGGTTGGTTAGCGCCGGAGTTAAGTGGGTGGATTGGTCTGTGATTGATGTGCTGTCAGTCGATAGTGAAGTCGCTGGAGTTGGTACGCCGGTTGGGGAAACTGTTCATAGAAACCTGAATTTTAAGGATGGCTGGACAATTAAGGCTGGTATTGGTCACGCACTAACTGAACAAGTGAGCCTTGGTAGCTCTTTGCAGTGGGACCGTGGTGTTGGGGGCAGTTATTCCGATACCTATACCTTCGGTTTTGGTGGCTCCTATGCTGCCAGTAAGAATGTGAAATTCACATTAGGTACAGCTGCAATTTACAAGACAGCTGGCTCAGGAGATGCGACTAATACTGCCTCAGGTACAGTCAATGAGTATGACTATGACGCATCATGGGCTTATGCGGTGAATACTAAGGTACGTTTGTCGTTCTGACGTACTTGCGAAGAACACAAATACGAAGCCGGGGGCATTGTCTCCGGCTTTCTTTGTTTTGGGTGCTCGTACCACGATTTGAGGGGAATCCCTCATTGTGCGTGATTTGTGCAAGATGCAGCTCAATTTGTGCTGTTTGTGCAACAGTTTTGTGGAGAAATGAGCATGTTGGATTGTTGGAAAACCTATCCCAAAACTCTTAAGTAATTTACGTATAGGTAAGTTTGACTATCGTCTAATGCTTGGTCTCTCTTTACGATTAACTGGCCTGTGTTTGAGACTAGTAAATATAACATCCTAATTTACCTTAGGTTATATTAAAGTCTAGAAAAGCTTACCCAAGCGAAATGGCGTAGTATTTATACTATGGGAGGGGTGATTATTTCTCCCGATGCGTTATGCATGCAGTCAGAACTATATCAGTTTGCTCTGCAAATTGGTGGGATTGCACTGGCGCGAGGCACGTTGATGCTCGTTAAGTGCGGATAGCATGTGTGTCGCATTGGGGTGAAACGCGTTGCAATTTCCGTACCTTAAGCAAGTGCTCCTAACTGAATGAACCTAAAATCAGTGTTTTAAACACTGTGTACGGGGAAACATAAGGGGGAGAGGGCATGCGTGTTCTCAAGACATTGGCTCAGACAACCGTTCTGGGTTGCGCGGTATCCATGATTCCGGCTGCTGCATTTGCGGGCGGCTGGTCCACTGAAGGTATTGCAGACTACGATTTGCTGTTTGCTGACGGGAAGTTTGTGGTTGAAACTCAGGCGACTTACGCAGACCGTAATGTTGATTTCAAGAATGCGAAGACCTCGCAAAACGGTGGGACAGCAGTAACCACAGATTCTGATGCAAGTGATATCGCTCCAAACATTGCAGTGTTTTCTGGTGCTGTAAAAGTAGAGCTGCTGGAAAATCTGGACTTATACGCACGTCTCAACCAGTCTTACTTGATCCGCGAACAACCTGGTTTTGACTGGAATGGTCGTTATGCAATTGGCGAAACCAATGCAGATGCCTTGGGCTTCGATGCAATGCTGAGCTACAAGCACGAAGTGAGCAAAGGTAACTTTGTTCGTGTGTTTGGTGGTCTGCGTTCTGTTACGGTTGATTATGAGCAGCTGTCCAAGACAGATGGAAGTCGACTCGGCTTTGGAGATCTAGATACAGATATTAATGTGGATTCAGAGCGCCAGTATGGCTACCGCATTGGTGCTGCATTTGAGAGACCTGAAATTGCTTTGCGGGCAATGATTGCGTACGAGTCTGCAATTGATCTGAAGCTTGATGGTGCTTTGAACATTCAGAATCTGGGAAGCTACGATTCAGTTGCAAAGGCAACCCTACCGCAGTCTATTGAAGCTAAAATCCAAACCGGTATTGCTCCAAAATGGCTGGCTACTTTAGGTGTGAAGTGGACAGACTGGAGTGTTTTAGACGAACTCGCTGTTGATGTTGCTGCTCCTGGTCTTGCGGCCGTTGGTGTTGACCCTAGACTTGGGGCAATTCCGGGCAGCGTTGTTAGGGGGCTGGGTTACTCTGATGGTTGGATTGTCGAAGCAGGTGTTGGTCACCAGCTCACTGAAAAGTTGAGCGTTGGTAGTAGCGTGACTTGGGATAAAGGCATTGGCGGTCCTTATTCCGATACCTATTCCCTTAGCCTCGGGGGCAGTTACGACTTCGCAAAGAACGTGAAATTTACGCTTGGCGGTCGCGCAATTTACAAGACTTCCGGTGAAGGCGTTTATGAGATCGATAAGAGTGCTCTGGCTGGCGATTCTTCCGTCCGGACAGACTACGAGTACGACTCCTCTTGGAACTTTGCGGTTTCTTCTAAACTCCGCGTTGCGTTCTAAGCTTTTATGTCTTTGAGAATTATGGGGCCGGGGATGGTGATCTCTGGCCCTTTTTTATTTTGGGGCTGAGGCGATGAGGTGGCATTCGTAGCGGTTGTTGTTGCTGAAGCGGATTTCGACGGATGGCTGTTTGAACTTGTTGTTGATCCGAAAGATCACGGCTTGAGCGCCGAGGCTTGAGAGATGGTCGGGTAGTTTGTTGCTGAAGAATTTGTAGTGCGCTTTGATCGGGTGGGCTGTCATTTTGATGACTTCCCCTGCCACTGCTATTTCAGCAAAGGCGTAGGTTGAGCTGGTGTCGATTTCATAATCTACGAACACTGCCGTTCCACGAAACTCATCATAGATTTCCTGACAATGGTCGGTCATGTCTGAGGAAGCCGAACCGGCACTCACTGCTGTTCCAAAGTGGGCGATGGGCAGCATGAGTTCTTCTGTGACCAGTCGTGCATTTGCCATGCCAGCTGAGCCCAAATGGACTGCAGCAGCAATGCACAGCACTGCCGCTTTCTCGCGAAATGGTCTGTTCTGAAGGACGATTGCTGGGAAAGGCATTTGCCTTACTGTCTCAGCTTAAAGGCTTCAGTGCTCAAAAAGCATTTGTCTGTTGGTTGGTCTCCTGCCGCGATGATGTGCACCACTTCATCGTCGAAGTCGTCTTCCATCGTATAGATGACCCTCAGAAAGCCTTTGCTTTTAAGTACATCAGGCATCTTGTCTGAAGTGAAAGAGTAAGTCTCCGGTATACCCAGAGGAGTGAGGCGGACTTCGGTGTCTTCCACCAGAGCGATTGCGCGGTTTTGGGTTGGGCTGATCTGGTATTCGACGAAGATCTCCTTGCCCATGCCGAATTCGTACTTTTTCTCGCAGGCCTCTGTCACAGCCGGGTCTGATGAACCGTCTTCCTTTAAGCCAATGATGTAGTTGAGCGGAACGAGCACTTCGCCCTTTACGTTTTTTGGGGGTGCGGCCTGGGAAGCTGTGGTCAGGAAAAGAGCTGTGGCAATGAAGGTGACTGTACCAAGTCCGAAATGTACGTTTTTCATTCTTGTTATTCCTGCTTGGTATGAGAGATGAGCGTCAAGCTGATGTCAGAGTGATTTCCTCACTAGTTTTATTGAGTGGAACACGCTCTGGCTGTTATGGCGCAGTCTGCGGCAACCTCAGGCATCACTCAATTCAATGCGGTCAGTCTGGTTAAGAGAAGGCAACGGGTTCTTTTAAAACTAAAGCTGTTTGCTTATCGCGTGTCGTAGGGAGCGGCTTCCCACTTTTCGATGAAACGCTTTGCTGAGAAATTAAGAGGATGAATAGGCGAGAGTGATGGAACGAACTAAGAACATACTTTCTTTTCCAAATGACTCACGGCATAGTGCACCCATGACTAAGCGCCCTACAAAATCTTCCAGTTCTTCTTTATTGCCTGAAGCTGAGGGGTCCTCCTCTGGCTTTGGGGAAGCTCCGCAGCCTGCACTTTCCGGCAGTCCGTTGTCAGGTTCCGTTTCTGACTGGGCGGACCAGATTGCTGATGAAGATCTTTCCGGTCTGAAGGCTCGTAAGGAAGCAGAGCAGCCGAGTGAAGAAAAGGTTGCCCCGAAGAAGAAAGCTGCAGCGAAGCCAGCTGCGAAAAAGCCTGCTGCCATGGCGAAGAAGGCACCTGCCAAGTCTGCGCGGGGCACGTCCATGGGGGCCACGAGTGATCCGCGTGAGCGGGCCAAGGGTGGTTTGAACCCGGTCGCGGGGTTAGATATTTCGCTGGAAGATGCTGAGAAGCTTCTTGATAGTCATGTCAAAGAGACGAAGAAAAAGAAGAAGAAGGCCAAGGAAGACACGATTACCGGAGCGACAGCGACTGTTCAGGCGCTGGCACGGCTGATTGAGCAGGGGCGTTCTGATGAGTCTGGAGAGGATGCCTGGGTTCCGCACCGACCGGAGCGTCCGTCAAAGTCCGAGGGTGGGGTTCCGATTGTTCTGGAATCCGAATTTGAGCCCAAAGGGGACCAACCGACAGCGATTGCGGATTTGAAAGCCGGTCTTGAGGATGGCGATAATACGCAGGTTCTGCTGGGTGTTACGGGTTCTGGTAAGACCTTCACCATGGCGCAGCTGATTGCGCAGACACAGCGTCCGGCATTGATCCTTGCGCCCAACAAGACGCTGGCGGCGCAGCTCTATGGGGAGTTCAAAAGCTTCTTCCCGAACAATGCGGTCGAGTATTTCGTCTCTTACTATGACTACTATCAGCCCGAAGCCTATGTGGCACGGACGGATACGTTTATTGAGAAAGAAAGCTCGATCAACGAGCAGATTGACCGGATGCGCCACTCTGCAACCCGCTCGCTGCTGGAACGTGATGATGTGATCATCGTGGCGTCGGTCTCCTGTATCTACGGTATTGGATCGGTTGAGACCTATACGGCCATGACCTTCCAGCTGGAGGTTGGTGAGAAGATTGAGCAACGCCAGCTGCTCGCCGATCTGGTTGCGCTGCAATATAAGCGCAATGATGCAGCTTTCCAGCGTGGGACGTTCCGCGTGCGGGGTGATACGATTGAAGTGTTCCCGGCGCACTATGAGGACCGGGCGTGGCGTATTTCCCTTTGGGGCGATGAGATTGAAAGCATCACCGAGTTTGATCCGCTGACAGGTAAGAAGTCCGGTGAGCTTCAGCTGGTGAAGATCTACGCGAACTCGCACTATGTGACGCCAAAGCCGACGCTGAACCAGGCCACCAAGTCTATCAAGGCAGAACTCAAGCAACGCCTTCAGGAGCTGAATGACCATGGCCGCTTGCTGGAAGCGCAGCGGCTGGATCAGCGCTGTACGTTTGATCTGGAGATGATGGAGGCGACTGGTGCCTGTGCGGGCATTGAGAACTACTCCCGATATCTGACTGGCCGTGCACCAGGTGAACCACCGCCGACGCTGTTTGAATACCTGCCTGACAATGCGCTTGTGTTTATTGATGAGAGCCATGTGACTGTGCCGCAGATTGGCGCGATGTACCGAGGTGACTTTAGGCGTAAGGCGACGCTGGCGGAGTATGGCTTCCGCTTGCCGTCCTGTATGGACAACCGGCCACTTCGGTTTGAAGAGTGGGACGCGATGCGGCCACAGACGGTTGCGGTTTCAGCCACGCCTGGCAACTGGGAGATGGATGAAAGCGGCGGTGTGTTTGCGGAGCAGGTTATCCGCCCGACTGGTCTGACTGATCCTGATATTGAAATCCGGCCTGCCAAGACGCAGGTGGATGATCTGCTGGGCGAAGTGCGCGAGAAGGCGGCCAAGGGCTTCCGTACGCTGGTGACAACGCTGACTAAGC
>NZ_LCWX01000037.1:21948-44076 GCF_001431305.1 Pseudovibrio sp. POLY-S9 | reverse complement strand
GCATGGCGGAGGACTTAACCGAGTATCTGCACGAGAATGGTGTGCGGGTGCGGTACATGCACTCTGATATTGATACGCTGGAGCGGATTGAAATCCTGCGTGATTTGCGCCTTGGAGCGTTTGATGTCCTGATCGGGATCAACCTGTTGCGTGAGGGGCTGGATATTCCTGAATGTGCTTTGGTGGCTATTCTGGATGCTGATAAGGAAGGGTTCCTGCGTTCTGAAACCTCGCTGATCCAGACCATCGGTCGTGCTGCGCGTAACGTAGATGGTAAGGTCATTCTTTACGCTGACAGAATGACTGGCTCTATGGAGCGGGCTATTGCAGAGACCAACCGTCGCCGGGCGAAGCAGGAAGAATACAACGAAGAGCATGGCATTACGCCTGAGAGTGTGAAGCGCTCCATCGGCGATATCATGGAGAGCGTTTACGAGCAGGATCATGTTTCTGTCGATGCTGGCTTTGCCGAGGAAGGGGCCACCATTGGTCACAACCTCAAAGGCCATATTGAGGACCTTGAGAAGAAAATGCGCGAAGCTGCAGCTGATCTTGATTTTGAGATCGCGGCGCGGTTGCGTGATGAGATCAAACGCCTGCAAGAGACCGAGCTTGCAATTGCCGATGACCCCATGGCACGACAAACTTCTGTTGCGCAGCAAACCGGTGGGTTTGGTGGGAAGAAGAAATATGGTGCTGCTGGAAACCTGCCCAAGGCAGAGGCGGATAAAGCTGATGCTGGCAGCAAGGTGCATAAGCCACGGCTGGGTGAGATGGGGCCGGGAACGGACCTGCCGACACCAGCTGGTGCAACCGGTGAGAAGAAACCGCGCCGGACTTCGTCAGACCGCAGTTCAGGCGGGCGACCAGGCACACGGACCCATCGAAAGAAGAACTAAAACAGTTCGCATTTAAGTTGAAACACCTGAACTGCTTTAGTCTTTGTTTTTGCGTATCTCCGAAAACTGGTTTCCACTTTTCGGAGATACGCTGTAGGGCAGGCTTTGCTATATGAGGCAGCGTTGACAGAGGCGTGTGTTTGCACCACATGTGTGATGAATGTTCTCTCTGCATGTTGGCTAACTGGTTGGGCTTAATGACAAAGCACATTGTTTGGGACTGGAACGGTACCCTACTGGATGATTTCGAAATCACTGCGCAATATGGCATCGACTATTTTGCAAAGGCTGGATTGAGCGGTGTGACGTTTGAGGATGTTCGCCAGCATCATACCCGTCCTTTTGCGGATTATATCAAGTCGCTGATGGGACGTGCTGCTACTGAAAGCGAACTTGCCAGCTTCTACAGTGATTTCAGCAAAGTCTACGAGCCTGCGATGTATGATTTGCCACTGGCACCTGATGCGTTTCATGCTCTGGAGACGATAAGCGGGGCTGGTAAGAGCCAGTCAATCTTGTCCATGGCTCCCCATGAGGAGTTGGTCTCGCTTGTTCGGCACAATGGTATCTACGAGCATTTTACCCGCGTTGATGGCGCGCGGGATTTAAAGAAGCATTTCAAAATCAATGCACTCAAAGCGCATTTTGATGAGCTGGGTGTGGAACCTGCCAGCGTCTGCGTGATTGGTGACAGCATTGATGATTTTGATGCGGCCAACGGTCTTGGAGCTTCTGCTGTTCTGGTTTCAACCGGCATGTACTCCCACGACCGCCTCGTCACCACAGGCGCCCCAGTCGCCACCAGCCTTACCGGTGCTGTCGCTGAGGCGCTGAAGTAGCGGATTATGAGCGACGGTTACAGGCCGTCGATGAGATCACGACCTGCGAGGATCTGGAGGGATGAGCCTTCCAGGTCGGTTCCGACTGCCTCCTGCTGGCCGCCCAGATGTTTGGCGAGAAACAGTTCTACCATGGCATGATAGGCCCGACGGTTGTGCATTTTCTGAATGCCGTGGCCTTCGTCCGGGAAAAGGCCGTAGGTGACTGGGATGCCGTGGTCTTGCATGGCGGAGACAATTTGCTCTGACTCTGGTGGCTTGACGCGTACGTCTTTGCCACCCTGAACGATCAGCAGCGGTTTTTCGATCTTCCCGACATGGGTGAGGGGTGAGCGCTCCTTTAGGAAAGCGCGGCCTTCTTCAGTTGTGTAGTCGCCAAGACGTGTTCTGTAGAGGGACTTCCACGTTTTCCAGTATTCAGGGATGGTGTCCAGAAAACTGAGCAGGTTTGATATTCCAACCAGATCAATTGCACAGGCAAACTTCTTCGGGGTTTGAGTCAGGCCAGTGAGTGCTGCAAAACCGCCATAGCTACCACCCATGATGGCGATGCGGTTGGGATCGGCTATTCCTTCTCCGATGGCCCAGTCAACAGCATCGATTAGGTCGGTTTGCATCTTACCTCCCCACTCATTTTTTGAGGCATTTATGAATGACTTTCCAAAGCCGGTGGAGCCTCTGAAATTGACGGATAGAACGGCATAGCCTCGGTTTGACAACCATTGGTGTGTTGGGTGAATACCCCATGAATCTCTCATCCAAGGGCCTCCATGGACCAACAGTACCATGGGATGGGGCTCTTCTGCTTTGACTGAACGTGACAGGTAGCAGACAAGGTCTAGCCCATCTCTAGTTTTGACGATTGCAGGTGACATTCTGACCAGCGGTAAGTCTTGTAATTTGGGTTGAGTGACAAACAGGAAGGTGCTTTTCCGGTTGATCTGTCATAGCAGTAGAACTCAACGGGCTGGTTGTCCTGCACATGAGCAATAATGAGTTTATCAGCATTTTCTGAAAGGCTGCTGATTTCTATGTCTCCAGCGAACAGCTCCTTGAAAGCAGAGAGAACGGATTCAAACTGTGGGTCTATTCCCTTCCAATTGGTACGGGCAAATGTAGCCTTAGCTGCTAAAGGGTGCTGTGTGTGCGGGGCGAGCAACAGATTGCTGATGTCTGCCTGCGAGTCTTGTGCCAGAACGGCAATGGCTCGTGTTTGTGTATCTTCTGCTAGTGCAGCGGCTTTGTCTCGCCCGCGGCTGTCGATCCAGAACAGGGTTTGTCCATCTTCGCTGAACTCAACGGGTCTGGTGGTCAAGCTATCTTCAAAAGGAATGAGAGTGTAGCGCTGCCAGTCTTTGCCGTCCGGTCTATGAAGATATTCAACCTCACCGTTATCGGTGTAGCGGCGCGCGAGGCGAACGTTGAAGTTGCTGTCCGTGAAGAATCCTGCAAACCTATCGTTTTGCTTAATGAGCTGGCTGGCTCCAGTGCAAAGAGAAACCCTGTAAAGGTCGAAATGCTTTTTTGTCCTTACATTATGAGCCACCAAAATTTCATTGGGGTGTTTTCTCGATATTTCCTGAAGGTAGGCTTTTACTCCGACCTTTGGCGTCAAGTAAACGGGATCGCCACCATGAATAGAGACGCTCATGATACAGAAGTTCTCATCGCCTGACTGATCCCGAGAAAACAGAATGTGATGGCCATCAAACGCCCACTCGAGCGTGAGACCAAGATGGCGATCTGTGAAGCTTGTGAGAGGGCGGGCGGTCTGCGGGTCTTCGATGCAGGCGAGCCAGAGATTGTGTACGCCGTTGATGGGGGCATGAAATGCGATCCATTGACCACAGGGGCTGATTTTGACCAGGCGACGCTCAATGGGATCGAAGAATGTCTTGCGGGGGATTAGGCGAGTTCGTTCCTTAAGCTGCATGGTCAGAAGCCTTAAATTTATTACAGAAAAAAGCAGATCAGGCCTTGGAATAGGTGGCCTTGAAAAACGGTAGAAGAGAGCTAAGCGAAAGTATTGCAGGTGCTTCTGACCCTGTCCAATCTTTGAATGGTGCACAAACCACAACCGGATGTCGATTGCTGAAGGCTGCTTAAGGAAAGAGCATAAGCCATAGATAGTTTTTGCTTAGGAGGCTGCGTTAGATCAATGCAGACTGCCATTTACGGACGCATTGTTGATAATAATTCCGAATTGCAGGTGGACGTTTCTCGATGAAAAGAATTCTCTCAACCCTTCTTGTGAGTGTATTGATGGCGGGTGGTGCTCTTGCTGGGGAGGGCAAGACGTATTCCGTTAATCAGGTGACTGATGCCAGTGCGAACACACCTTCTCATATGTTCCGCTTTGAGCCTGATCTGCTTGAGGTGCCGCTGGGCGCTACTGTGAAGTTTGATAATTTTGATGGGAACCATACGGTTATTTCGATCAAGAAGATGACGCCGGATGGTGGACCGAAGTTCAAGTTCAGCAAGATGTCTCCTGATCGGAATGTTACCTTTGATACACCGGGAATTTATGGTGTGACCTGCGGTATTCATGGCCGTTTTGGAATGGCGATGATCATCAAGGTTGGTGAAGACAGTGCCGAGGATTTAGAAGGCGCTCGTTCTGTGGTACCGGGTGGTCGGATGGGCATCAAGATCTCCCAGATTTTGGATCGGCTTGAAAGCAAGTGAGCGTGTAGAGCTTGCGTGGAAGTTAGATAGAATAAAGGCAGCCGGTTGGCTGCCTTTTGTGTTTTGTGCTGATGTTTTTTTAAGCTCTATTCGGCCTGCGCCATGCTTCGTCGGGATTTGAGGTAGTGAGGTCCGACTTCAACAAGCAGGATACCGCTGAAGATGAGGGCGCAGCCGACTAGTCCGATTGGTGCGATGCGTTCGCCTAGAATGACGGCTGCAGCCAGAGCGGCGAAGAGGGCTTCTGATGACAGCATGATGGCTGCATCGGACGGTGTGGTCCACTGCTGACCAAATGCCTGGAAGGTGAAGGCAACGCCTCCGGACAATGCGCCTGCGAAGAAGATCTCGAACCACGCATCCTGAAGGGCTTGCACGGAGTAGGTCTCGAAGAAGAGTGAGGCTACCACACACACCACTCCTAGGAAGGCGAACTGGATGACGGCAACCGTGATCGGGCGGCCAGAGGAGGTAGCGAGGCGTCCAACGAAGATCACTTGCAAAGCCCAGAAAACTGCGCACAGGAGCATGAGCAAGTCGCCGCCGTTCAAAGCTGTCAAACCACCACCGAGCAGGTAAATGCCGAGGAGGGTGAACAGGCTTGCAGGCCACACGAGGAAGTTTGGCCTTCCTTTAAAGAACAGTGTGACAAGGATTGGCGTCAGCACAACATAGATCGCGGTTAGAAAACCGGCGTTGGTGACGGATGTTATCACGATGCCATACTGTTGCAGGACAGTGCCCAGAGTGAAGGCAACACAAACCATCAACATCGCAGGAAGGTGGGCCTTGCCAAGTTTTTTGGTGCTGTGAATGCGGCGTTCGCGTAGCGCGAACGGCAAAATCACCAAGGTGGCGAGGAGAAATCGCAGGCCAGAAAACTGCAGGGGTCCAAGACTTTCCATTGCAGTTGATTGCGCGACAAAGGCCATGCCCCAGATGAGGCCGGCCATGAGAAGAAGTATGTTTGCAGATGCCCTAGTCATCCCGCAGCTGTTCTGCAAGCGAATAGGTGCTGCAAGCGGTCTGTCAGCGCTTCCGTTGAATTTCTCTCAAGGCGATTTTGAGCTTCTTGACGGTGTCAGAAACGTAGCGTTTGTTTTCACTCGTGCTGCGTGTGCTGGCATTTGTCTTTTAGGATTACGCTCTAAAAGACAAACAAGACCATGATCATTATGCCAACGAAAGCGGCGATGACTGTTGCCGCAACAGGCCATGGTGATTGGGCGTGGCTGACGTGCTCTTTACGATGGTAGTCAACTGGCGAGGTTCTCATTGTGCTCCCCTGCGGCCCTGGTCAGTTGTTTTCCTGAGTAGGGGCCAATAGACGCGGATTACATCGAATACAGAAAGTATATATTACTGGATTTTGGTGTGTTCGAGATACCACAGGTTGAGCTTAAGCAGATCGCTCAATTGCAAAACTGCTATTGCCCATATTTTCTTATAGATTCATAGCTTCGAGACCAGCCTCGAGATAATCAGGCAAGAGGGGAAGGCCCAAAAGGTATGTTGAGACCGGAGACGTGGATCGTTCGCGTGCTTCAGAGAAGGCAATATCCAGATCGTTCTGATCATAATCACCGCGACCTATCCATGCGATGGCGACCAGTTCTGTCGCTTCGTCGATGTTGAGGTCGTCGATAATCTCTCTCAGTTCAGACTCAGAAAAGTCGTCATGCTCTTCTTCTGCAAGTCCGTCATGGTGGTGAACGTTTTCCAGCTTTTCCGTATCGAAGGAGAGGTCACCTTCGTGCCCGTCCTCGTAAGTGTCTGGCAGGCTTTCGGAAACAGCGCGCGCTTTTTGTACGATCAAGCGAACAGTTTCTGCAGATAGTGCTAGTTCAACGGCCATCGTTCGTCCCCGCTTATTGCTGTAACAGAACGTTACTCCTGTTCGGAATTATTCTGCAAGTGGAACTTATGGAACAGCTGCCTGCAGTCCAATCGCGCTGAGTGACAGTATGGCGCCGCTGAGAGTAATAGGCGATTTAAGCGTTAGAAAAGAAAAGGGAATTGGTTAAATGGAGGTTAGTGCGCGCCTGCAACTTATCCTATGTAGTTCTACTGAGCGGAATACTGGATATCGTTATGGTTAAAAAAAACAGTACATACCGCAGGGGTAGGGGTTGTTTGTGCGCTGCACCTACGAGTAGCATTTGATGTAGGGGCGAAAATACAATCAAATCTCCCAGAATTTCTAGGTGCTGGCGGACCTGAGTGCTTTGTGCTGGCAGGGGTGTTTCTTACCCTGTCGGCACATCCAAAAAGAGCCGATTTTTCCCAAGATACCTGCGCTTAGTTTTTGAATGCGTAGATTTTTGAAAGCACGAAGTTGAAGGTCATGGACACCAGTGTGGCGAGGATAACGGCCAGATAGGTGGAGAAGCCGTCGATCAGGGTGATCAGCGCACCATAGGTGCTGTAGTTGATGACCGCCCCCACGCTGTTGACCAAAACGAATCTTACATACTCCCCAAACGGACTGCCTTCAGAGCGGAAGGTGAAGATGCGATTCCAGAACCAGTTGTTGGTCATGGCAATCCAGATGGAAAGGATTCGCGCAATGAGGGGATCAAGACCGACCACTTGCCAGAAAAAGGCAAGGGCGACCAGATCGACCACAAGACCGGAGCCGCCAACCATTCCGAAGCGAATGAACTGATTTTCGAGTAGTTTTCGCAGCAGGCTTTTCACGGAATTCGGGCTCTCATTTCTGATGGGACCAGCTAAATAGTCAGGTCTTTAGCTTCAGAGGCTGCTTAGCTTTGTTCCTTTGGAAATACAAGAGACGCAGCGTCACAGAACCTCTGATTATATCTGGGGAGTAATATTTGAAAAAATCTGCAGTCTTTGGCGAAATTTGAGCGGAAAAACTGGCGTGTTTGCGCTTGCCAAGCTTTGGTCTGCACCTTAGGGTCTGCCCGCACTTATTTTGCGAAGAACGTACCCGCTTCTATTGGAGGGCATTATGGGCTTTATCGCTGACTCGCTGTCTCGTGTGAAACCATCTGCAACGATTGCAGTGACCACGAAGGCACGCGAACTGAAAGCCGCAGGCCGCGACGTTATCGGCCTTGGTGCTGGTGAACCAGATTTTGATACGCCAGACAACATTAAAGCTGCTGCAGTTGCAGCTATTAATGAAGGCAAAACAAAATACACAGCGGTTGATGGCACTCCTGAGCTGAAACAGGCAATCAGTGCCAAGTTCCTGCGTGACAATGGCCTGAAGTATGAGCCAAACCAGATTACTGTCGGAACCGGCGGCAAGCAGGTGCTCTACAATGCATTGATCGCAACCATCAATCCGGGCGATGAAGTTCTCATCCCAACACCATACTGGGTGTCTTACCCCGACATGGTGCTGCTGGCTGGTGGTGAGCCTGTGATTGTTGAGGCGGATCAGAAGACCTTCAAGATCACGCCTGAAGCGCTGGAAGCGGCGATTACGCCTAAAACCAAGTGGTTGATCTTCAACTCTCCATCCAATCCGTCCGGTGCTGGCTACACCCGCGATGAGCTGAAAGCTCTGACCGACGTTCTGCTGAAGCACCCGCATGTCTGGGTCATGTCTGACGACATGTATGAGCACCTTGTCTATGATGACTTTGAGTTCACCACACCTGCGCAGATCGAGCCTCAGCTTTATGATCGCACTTTGACCGTGAATGGCGTTTCTAAAGCGTATTCCATGACCGGCTGGCGTATTGGTTATGCGGGTGGTCCTGCTGATCTGATCAAGGCGATGGCGAAGGTTCAGTCCCAGTCCACTTCCAACCCATGCTCCATTTCTCAGGCAGCTGCGGTTGAAGCGCTGAATGGGACGCAGGACTTCATTCCAGTCAACAACAAGGTTTTCCAGGATCGTCGTGATCTGGTTGTGTCTATGTTGAACCAGTCCTCTGGTCTTGAGTGTCCGGTTCCAGAGGGTGCGTTTTACGTGTTCCCATCCTGTGCTGGCACCATTGGCAAGACTGCGCCATCTGGCAAGGTGATCGAGACTGATCTGGACTTTGCAGGTGAGCTTCTGGAAACTGAAGGGGTTGCTGTTGTACCGGGTTCCGCGTTCGGTCTGGGTCCAAACTTCCGCGTTTCCTACGCGACTTCTACTGAAGCTCTGACTGAGGCATGCACTCGTATTCAGCGTTTCTGCGGAAACCTGAAGTAAGCGATTTTCTGAAACGGATGCCTGGGAGATCTCAGGCATCCAGTTTTAAGCTACAGATACAAAAAAGGCGCTGCATCACGCAGCGCCTTTTTTGTTTTAGGTGTTTCGCAGCACCAAAGAAAACTTTGGTGCTTTGTTTGTGTGTATCCTTATCCGAAAACCGGAATCCGCTTTTCGGGGATACGCTTTTGGATGCTTAGTCCGGGAGGAGTGCATCCAGAATGTAGCTGTTGTTGACGAATGTGCCGCGGCTTTCCTCAACCAATGTCTGTGCATCGGCGAAGGAGAAGCGGACGCCTGCCATGATAGAAGCGTTTTCGAGCTTCTCAGAGCGCAGGTCTGCGAACATTGTCATGCCGTTTGCGGTTTCCGTTCCTGGCTTGAACTCCATACCCATTGCGTAGATATGGCTGTCGCGCAGATAGCGGTAACCCGCGTAAAAGCGTGCGTTTTCGCTGGCGTAGTAAGATGCGGTTGCACCACCCATGACAGAGCCTGTATCGTCGATCATCTGAACGCCGATCAGTCCGTCAACAGACAGGTTTTCAAAGTGAACCTGTGCTTCTGCACCTACGTAGCCGAAGGAACCGGCTCCACCGTTGATTTGCGCTGCAGAGCCAACAACACCGAAGTAGTTGTAGTCCTGCGTGCGGAAGCCCATGCGGCCTGTGCCAGCATAAAAGCCATAATCCTTGGTCCCGCCTGCGGTCGCATCAAATTGTGATGCAAAGCCTGGACCCTGCCCGAAAGCAGCTGTTCCTGACAACAGGCCCAGCATCTTGCCTTCGAGTGCCCCGAAAGCAGTTGTAATGCGGGCATTGATGGGATTTGCCTGCGCGATCGCTGGAAGAGTTGCAATGGCTATTGCACCGGTTACGCCAAACAAAAGTGTCTTCAAATTTGAGCGCATTGCTGATTCTCCGTACTCAATTTCTGAGTGGAGACTCTCGTGTTTTATTTAAAACATTGTTCTAAAGCGTCCCAAAATGGGTCAAATCGTTAGGCTTAATATCTATGGTTAATAATTGGTATACAGCTTTATGAAACCTTCTGGGAATGTAAGGTTTATCGATAATTTTTCCGTAAGTCCTTCTGCATGCAGAGGTTCTCGTAGGTGACTTTGAGCGGCTTAAGGGATGCTTAGGGTTAACCCAGTGAGGTGACGGACAGGGTAGGTTGGTCTGTGATGCGTTTATGGTGAAAATCCTAATCACAATTTCTAACGCATATCACTAGGTAAAAATAACGCTGGAACTAAGCGGAGCATTCACTGTGATCGTAGCAAGGCTTTGACAGTCCGTACGCTTTGGTTTCCCATTGTGAAAAGGTCGTAGAGCCTGAGCACTGGAGAACAATAATGAAGAAATGCCTTGCTTTTGCTGCTGTTGCCGCTCTTGGTCTCAGCACTTCCGCCTATTCTGCAGACACGCCTGCACCTCCTCCTGCAGAACCCCAAAAGGATCGCCCTGGTGTTGAAGTTGGATCTTTGACCTGTGATCTGGTTGCCGGCACCAACTTCATTGTTGGCTCCTCTCATGAACTGTCCTGTGTTTTCAAATCGCCGAGCGGGAAGCGTATCGAAGGATATACCGGCACCATCAACAGCTATGGTATCGACATCGGACCCGTCACATCCGGAACGTTGGTTTGGGGGGTTGTTGCGCCGAAGGCTAACCTGAAGCCGGGTTCTCTTGCCGGGAATTACGGCGGTGTGTCTGCTGGTGTCACGTTGGGTGCTGGCGTGCAGGCGAATGTCCTGCTGGGTGGTCTGAATCGCTCTATCGCTTTGCAGCCTTTAAGCTTGCAAGGCCAGACCGGAGCGAACATCACAGCTGGTGTCACAGGGCTGCGGCTGACCAAGCAGTGATCCTTTAATTCTTAGGGGGATTGTGAATCCTAACCCTTTGATCTTTATAAATAGCGCCGGTTCATATTGTGCGGCGGACTGTCACGCTTCAGTCCGCTGTTGTTTTGGCGCTTGCATATCACTGTGTTTCCGAGTGACGATACTTATCCAGAGTCTTATAATACTCTGGAAGGCGCGTGTGATTTTGCGCCGCTATGGCGCAAACGCCCGTGTCTGCTTCCCAAACCCAAACAGGGAGTATGGATCATGGGAGACAAGCATGTCGGAGTTGCCGGAGGCAGGGTTCGCAGCCCTCGTTCGGTTGCCATAATTGGACCTTTCGCAAGTGGCAAGACCACACTGCTGGAAGCTCTTCTCGCACGAACGGGGGCTATTGGGCGACAGGGAAGTGTTGACGCGAAAAGCTCACTGGGTGACAGCAGTGACGAAGCGCGTGATCACAGCATGAGCGTTGAGGCGAACATTGCCACCTGCACCTATAAGGGCGATCACTTCACATTTATCGACTGCCCCGGATCCGTAGAATTTCTTCACGAAGGCAACAGTGTCTTAAACGGCGTCGATATTGCCGTTGTGGTTGCTGAGCCAGATGAAAAGAAGACAGCAGCTCTTCAACTCATTCTCAAATCACTTGAACAGCGGAACATCCCGCATGTTCTCTTCCTGAACAAAATAGACAAGGCAACAGGTAGTGTGCGCGCGATGCTTCAGGCATTGCAGCCCGCTTCGAGCTTTCCAATGGTGTTGCGCCAGATCCCGATCTGGGAGGACGGCACTGCGACAGGCTTTATTGATCTGGCGCTGGAGCGGGCCTTTGTCTACCAGGAAGGCAAGCCAAGCAAGACCATCGAGATTCCAGATGATGAGCGCGCCCGTGAGGTGGAAGCGCGCTATGCCATGATGGAAATGCTGGCAGATCACGATGACGTTCTCATGGAGCAGCTTTTAGAAGACGAAGCACCTGAGAGTGAGGTCATTTTTGATGATCTTGTGCAGGAAATGCAGCGCGGTGAAATTTGCCCTGTGTTTATTGGCAGCGCGATCAAAGGCAATGGCATCCGTCGCTTGCTGAAGGCTTTGCGCCATGATGCTCCAGGTATCGTTGAAACACGCAAGCGTCTGGGGCTCAAGGAAGATGATGCTATTCTTCAGGTGCTGAAAACCTACCACACGTCTCATGGCGGCAAGCTCTCTGTTGCCCGTCTGTTTGGTGGGTCTGTGAAGGAAGGTGCGCTTCTTTACGACAGACATGGGGAAGAGTATCGGCCATCTGGTCTGTTCCAGATGCAGGGTTTGCAGCCGAAGAAGATTACAGAGGCTGTTGCTGGTGATCTGGTGGCTCTTGGCAAGCTGGATAACATTGAAACCGGCATGACCCTTGGTGTTGGTGCCAAGCCTTCGCAAAGTCTGTTTGTCGTTGATACTCCGGATGCAGTTCTTTCCAAGGGGATTACGGCGACAGAACGGAAGGATGAAGTCAGACTCTCTACTGCGCTTTCCAAGTTGGTGGATGAAGACCCATCCCTGAGCATTACCCAAGTCCAGAGCACGGGCGAGACTGTACTGGAGGGGCAGGGCGAAATGCATCTGCGTGTTGCTCTTGAAAAACTGACCGGGCGCTATGGGTTGTCTGTGAAGAGCTTTGAACCTCGTATTCCATATAAGGAAACCATTCGCGGCACGACTGAGCTGCGCGGACGCCATAAGAAGCAAAGTGGTGGCCACGGTCAGTTTGGCGATGTGGTGCTGGCTATCCAGCCTATGCCACGCGGTGAAGGGCACAGCTTCAACGACACGATTACTGGTGGTGTGGTGCCTAAGCAGTACATTCCGTCCGTCGGGGATGGCGTGAAAGAAGCTCTTGAAAAAGGGCCTCTAGGCTTCCCGGTCGTGGATGTGGCTGTGACGCTGAAGGATGGCTCCTATCACTCCGTTGACAGCTCCGATCAGGCTTTCCGTATGGCAGGTATTCTGGCCATGAAAGATGGCTTGAAGGAATGTAAGCCGGTTCTTCTTGAGCCCGTTGATAAGGTTGTTGTGGCCTGTCCGTCAGATACCACAGCTCGTATCAACGCGATTGTTTCCGGTCGCCGTGGACAAATCCTTGGGTTTGATGCCCGCGATAACTGGGATGGCTGGGATGAAGTGGAAGCCATGATCCCTGAGAGCGAACTCAGCGACCTTATTGTAGAGCTTCGCTCTGCAACAGCTGGTGTGGCGACGTTCTCTCGTAACTTTGACCACCTTGCCGAACTTTCCGGCAAGGCTGCGGACAAAGTGATTGAGGGTGCAACAGCACCAGCCTGATACTCCAAAGCTTGCGCGCGTATTCTTGTCCGAAAACCGGAATCACTTTTCGGGAATACGCTCTAAAGTGAGACAGAAAAAGAACCCGGGGCAATGCTCCGGGTTTTTTTGTGTTAGCTGAGGGCTACTGCATTCCTCCTCAGATCAAGGTTTGATCGGTGGTAGGGATGCTGTTTGGGCCATGAGGCGGGCGAGGATGGACCAGTCTTCGTCTGCATATCCAGCTGCGATTGCGGTACGGAGTTGGTTGGCGACGACGTCTGCTGTGGGGAGCGGTACTCTGAGATCCTGAGCTGTTTGCTGCGCCAGGTTAACGTCCTTCAGGCCCAACGAGGTCTTGAAGCCGGGAGAGGGGTTTTGCTCGCGGGCGATAAGTGGAGCGTAGGCTTGATAGACGGGAGCGCTGAACAGTGTTTCTGTTATTAGTGTGAGGAAGGTTTCCGGATCTATGCCCGCCTTTCTTGTCAGGGTGAAACTTTCGGCCAAAGCTTCCACCGCCGCCGCTATCATGAAGTTCATACCCAGTTTGGTGACTGCAGCTTGGCGAGGTGTTGGCCCCATCCAGAATTGCCGCATGGATATGGCTTCCAGAACAGAGCGGGCTTCATCCATTGTGCTGCGTTTGCCTGCTGCGACGGCGACCAGTAGCCCTTCCGCGGCTTTGTCTGGACGGCCAAGGACTGGCACACATAAGAATCTGACATTAGCGCGCTCGTGGGCGGCTGTGAGGCGGTCTACCATTGGTGGGCTGATGGTGCT
This sequence comes from Pseudovibrio sp. POLY-S9, assembly GCF_001431305.1. Taxonomy (NCBI): domain Bacteria; kingdom Pseudomonadati; phylum Pseudomonadota; class Alphaproteobacteria; order Hyphomicrobiales; family Stappiaceae; genus Pseudovibrio; species Pseudovibrio sp. POLY-S9. Next base: position 30,546 of record NZ_LCWX01000037.1, on the reverse strand, counting down.
GTGGGAGATGGAGATGCTGTTTTCTTTGAGTGGGGGTGCCAGAGTGTCTCCGGCGAGATAGACGGCCTCAACCGCTGCATCGTCTGACAGCATTGAGCAAACGATATGGCAGTCTGCAAAGTCTTGCAGAGATGTGGCTTGTTGTGCTCCCTCCGCGACAAGATCAGCGGCTTTTTCCGGTGAGCGGTTGTAGACCTTCAGAGCGTGTTCTTTGTTGATGCGCTGGGCCATTCCAAGGCCCATGGCGCCCAGGCCGATAAATCCGATTGTCATGGTGCCGTTCCTTTGCCCTGTCTGACATACGCTGCGTGTTTCAGAATAAGCTGGAGGCATATTTGAAAGGGTGTCTTGAACCTGCTGAATTTAAAGAAATCTAATCTGATTGGATGTTGATGGCAGCTTTGAACCGAGTGGTCTGACAGTTCGTCCTGTGCCCGCCTTCCGTGATCACGAAAAGGATCACGGGGGGTTTACTTGAAGTTTAAGGGGTTTCGCCGCTAAGTCATAGGCCAATATTGGTAGACATTACCGTAACCCTTACCTGCTTGGAGATGGCAGCATGAACATTATTCATAGGCCTGAATGGATTATTCCGGAAAGAGAAGCGACACCTGAGGATGTGTTCTTCAACCGGCGCAGGTTTATGAAGGGCTTGGGCGCTGTTGGCCTTGGTCTGGCTGCTGGTGGTACTGGTCTGGTGAGCAGTGTGTTTGCACAGGATGGCAAAGACCCGACCCTTGATCTCTACCCAGCTGAGCGGAACCCTGATTTCACCCTGAAACGGGCAATTACGCCTGAGAGCGTGACATCCGTTTACAACAACTTCTATGAGTTTGGCTCACACAAGCGCATTTCCGGTGCTGCGCAGGCGTTGAAGACACGTCCGTGGGCGATCACCATTGATGGTATGGTTGATAATCCGCAGACCATCGATTTTGATGATCTGGTGCGCAAGATGCCTTTGCAGGAGCGCCTTTATCGCCACCGCTGTGTTGAAGCGTGGGCGATGGCTGTGCCGTGGACTGGTTTCCAGCTATCCGAGCTGGTGAAGTACGCTGGTCCGCAGAATGGTGCTAAGTATATCCGTTTTGAGACCTTTGAAGATTCCGACGTGGCAAGCGGCCAGCGTCAGTTCTGGTATCCGTGGCCTTACGTTGAAGGCTTGACCATGGATGAGGCCATGAACGACCTGGCGTTTGTCGCGACGGGTATCTATGGCAAGCCGTTGCAAAAGCAGTATGGCGCGCCGATCCGCTTGGTGATGCCATGGAAGTACGGCTTCAAGTCCATCAAATCCATTGTGAAGATCACCTTTACTGATCAACGTCCGGTCAGCTTCTGGGAGAAGATTGGCCCGAGCGAGTACGGTTTCTGGGCGAATGTGAACCCTGAAGTGCCGCATGCTCGCTGGTCGCAGGCTTCTGAGCGTTTGCTGGGTACGGATGAGCGCGTGCCAACACAGCTTTACAATGGCTATGCGGAGCAGGTCGCGCACCTTTATAAGGATCTGGAAGGACAGAACCTCTACCGGTAAACGCTTGCTGATAAGCTTTTAAATGGCCTGGGTGGTTAGTTGCGAATGAGCGACAAAGCCACTCGGGCTTTTTTGTGCGCGTTGTGATGTGGTGTTGGGTTTGGCGAACTAGCTTATTCACTCAATGGGTTTTTAGAGCTGTAGGATTAGGCAGGATTGAACTGGAAGGATAACCTGCCGGTTGTTGTGGATAACTGAAAAGCGGCTTGTCCTCGTTAAAAGAGGAATCAAAGTGTGCCGCTGTTATTCTGCCGGAATGTGCAAAGTGATTTGACTGCCGAGCCGTTCCGCTCTGTCAGCTTCGCTTATGGCGTGGGAGATTTCGCCATAGATTGCGAAAAGTGCGCAGGCAACCAGAGTGTAAAATGCTTTTCTCAGGTCATTCACATCCATTACCTCGGATATTTGCCAATAGGTATGATTCGATAAGTAAAGGATGCAAGCTGATTTGTAATTTCGCTGATTAAGGGTGGTGAAATTTCACTGTTTGAAGATTTACCTAGGAAAAATATAGTTAATTTGAGTAAGAGTTGCAGAAATTACTAGTTTATGTGAGTTGGGAATACCTTGAATCTGATGGGTTTTCCCAAGGTGCTGCTGCGCAATAGTCTGATGAATCCGCATGTCTCTGCGTGTATCTGGGATAGTTGATTTTTTAGTGTGCCCAAGAAGTAAGCGACCCTAGGTCTGTTTTTAGGCAGGGCGATTTTGAGCATGTCATGCGTGTTTGTCAGCGGCTGTAACTGCTCAGCAAAAGACCTTTCAAAACAGCTTTATAACGTCAGACGAGCTGCAGTCTTTGTGTGTTGTGAGACGTGCTTGGGGAAGTTTGCTGGCTAAAAGACCTAGGGAGCCCCTTGGTCACCTTTGGTATTTGGGAGCATTTGGCAAAAAAAACCGGACCATGCGGTCCGGTTTCGAAGTGATGAATGATAAAGCACCTAATGGGTGCAATCACCTTCCAGAGGGGAACAGTTGATCGGATGTTGATGTCACTGGGAGGAGAGGTGTGACAACAACTGATCAACAGCAGGTGTATATATGCAGTGCAGCGCCGAAACAGCAATCCTTAATTTTTGCATTGCAGCTATGCATTTTTAAGGGAGCTCAAAACCCTCGGAACTTCATTGCAAGATTTGACAACTATCAGAAAGCTAACTCTGCGTAAGATATTGTCATTTCGGGATGAGATGGCGTGAAAAAGGCCTCACAGACGGTCTGAGAGGCCTCAAAAGAGATCTGGAATATTATTTATTTTGCAGTGCAAAACTTAGGGTTGAAACTCCTGAGCTGGCTCATCAAGCCAACTTAGCTCTTTTGCAGAGTTCCAGCCTAGTGTGTCCAACGTTCTGCATAGGAGACGAGGAAGTCTCTGAATGCAGTTACACGAGCGGTGTTTTTCAGCTCAGATGGATACACGAAGTAGGTATCAAAGCTTGGCAGCTCTTCCTGCGTGACAGACATAACGCGTTTGATGCCTGCGCCCGGCTCAACCATGTAGTCCGGCAGAATAGCGATACCGACGCCGGTCTGTACGGCTTTTTTGATGCCAGACAGGTTGTTCACGCGCAGGGAAACATCGCGGCGCTCACCGTTTGGCAATCCGGCTGTTGCAAGCCAGTTCATCGCGCGCAGGTAGGAGGCCATGTTGTCACCGATGGTGATCAGGCGGTGGTGGTCCAGATCATCGATGGTGCTTGGGCTGCCAAAGCGCTCAATATAGGTCGGTGAGGCGTAGACGTGGAAGTGCACCGTAAACAGCTTGCGCTGGATGAGGTCTGGCTGTGTTGGCTGGCGCAGGCGGATGGCGACATCTGCCTCACGCATGCCCAGATCCAGCTCATCATCCATGCAGATGAGTTCCAGGCGCATGTCCGGGTATAGATCCACGAACTCGTTGACACGGGCAGTGAGCCAAGTGGAGCCGAGACCCACTGTGGTGGTGACACGAAGCGTGCCGCTTGGCTTTTCCTTGGTGTCTGTCAGGCGGGACTGAACGGTTTCCAGTTTCAGCAGAACTTCACGGGCGGTTCTGTAAAGAAGCTCGCCTTGTTCTGTTGGAATAAGTCCGCGCGCATGACGGTGGAAGAGGGGGACACCCAGCTCTGCCTCAAGTGCACTGACCTGACGGCTGACAGCCGACTGGCTCATGTTGAGAGCTTCGCCTGCGTGGGTAAAGCTTCCTGCCTGTGCTGCTGCGTGGAAAATTCGCAGCTTGTCCCAATCCAAAGAACGGCCTGGCATTTGCTTTCCCCCTATCTTCCCGGTTTCTTATTCTGCTGCTTCGGTTTCAGATTCCAAAGCTGCCAGGTAGCGTTCTGCTTCCAGTGCAGCCATGCAGCCCATTCCTGCAGCGGTCACAGCCTGACGGTACTGCTCATCAGTCACGTCACCAGCTGCGTACACACCCGGAATGGATGTCTGAGTTGAATCAGCTTCGGTCCAAATGTAACCGGATTCCTTCATCTTTACCTGATCTTTGACAAGGTCAACCGCTGGAGCGTGTCCGATGGCGATGAATACGCCGTGTGTGGACATTTCTGAGGTTTCACCAGTCTTGCGGTTTTTCAGGCGGATGCCAGTCACAACAGCTGGGTTTTCGGTGCCGAGGATTTCATCCACTTCACTGTCCCAGACCACGTTGATCTTTTCGTTTTTGAAGAGGCGTTCCTGAAGGATCTTTTCGGAGCGCAGGGCATCACGACGGTGAACCAGCGTGACTTTTTCTGCCAGGTTCGCGAGGTAGAGCGCTTCTTCAACAGCCGTGTTGCCGCCGCCAACCACAACAACTTCCTTACCACGGTAGAAGAAACCGTCACAAGTTGCACATGCGGACACGCCGCCAGCCTGATACTTTTCCTCTGAAGGCAGACCGAGCCATTTTGCCTGTGCGCCGGTTGCGATGACGAGGGCATCTGCTGTGTAGAGGGTGCCGCTGTCGCCTTTCAGCTCAAACGGGCGCTTGGAGAGATCTGCTTCCAGAATTGTATCGTAATCGATCTTGGTGCCGACGTTTTCTGCCTGCTTGCGCATTTCTTCAACCAGCCAAGGACCCTGAATTGGATCGGCAAAGCCCGGGTAGTTTTCAACGTCGGTGGTGATGGTCAGCTGACCGCCAGTCTGCACACCTGTGACCAGAAGCGGTTCCAGCATAGCGCGTGCGCCGTAGATTGCGGCGGTGTAGCCTGCAGGGCCGGAGCCTACGATCAGGAGTTTGGTGTGCTTAACAGTCATTTCCTCAGAACCTCAAATTTCGTGCGCGCTTGGATAGTACCAGTGCCGTGTTAGGGAGGGGTTCTATCCGCTCGTTTGCTTTTGTTCAATCGCTTTGGATATGGCATCCGCAATATCCGGTGTTGCGTCTATCGGTTCATAAGTAGGTGCTAATATGTCTCCGGGGAAGGGATGAAGTACTCCCAAATCCTCCATTCTTGATAAAAACCTATCAAACTTTTTGTGAGTGCCTGTTGGGCGGAAGCCGTAGATAGGCTTTCCGGTGGCTGCAGCTTCGCCCACCATATTGGTGGAATCTGTTGTAACCACTGTGATTTCTGCGTTGGCCAGGTACTGGGCGATGGGGTTTTCTCCCTCCCCATTCCAGAAGAGATGACCCTCTGATCTGCCCAGATCATGCAACTGCATTGCCAGCTCTCTTGGGGTGCGGCGAGAGCAGGTGATCATGAGCGAGTGGGTTTGCGACAGGTTTTTAAGTGCGGCGAGAAGCGTGTTGATATTGTCGGGCGTAAAGGTGTGATGCTGGGAATTGCCGCCAATCAGGACAGCTGCTTTGGGCTTTGGCAGCGCTGCGATTGCCTCAAGTGGGTTGTCGCGCGCGTCTTGCAGCTTTTGCGCTGAAAAACGGTGAGGTGACGTAAGTGTTGTTACTATGTTTTTCCCAGAAATTCCGTCATGTTCCGGCGCCCAGACAAAATCAGCAAATTTGCTGTTGATCTTTGGGTCCTTGAGGAAAACAGTAAAGGTCTGGCCCTTGGAAAGCCGCTTTAGTGCGCGTAAGTAGGGCACCGCTCTGCGCCCGGATGCAATCGCGACCGCGGGATATGGGGGTGCAAGCGGGCTTTCTGGTTTGTGTGGTGCGTCTTTGGGATCGATTGGTCCCCAAGGCATTGCGTAGGTAAAAAGCTTGCGGGGGGCAACTAATCGAATTTCGTAGGGCAGTCCCAAGGCGTCGGCTACACCGATGCATTGCGCTACGTCTCCGATCTTGCCATCTGTTAAAACCCACAGGTTTTGCGACATTTTGTTCCCCCAGCTTTCGGGAAGTGTCTGCAAAATGCTATTTGTTGATATAGTCTGTCGCAAATAAGCAATAAACTAGCATTTCGCCTAACTTCGTGTTTTAGGCAGTGTTGTAAAACAGGTTAACTGTTAATCCAATAGGACAAGCAAAGGAGACGAGCTTGAAAGCGCGTCTGGATTCGATCGACTGGCAAATTTTGAAGGAGCTGCAGGGAGACGGCCGCATTACCAATGTGGAGCTGGCTCGTCGTGTAGGAATTTCTGCGCCCCCATGTTTGCGCAGGGTTCGAGCCCTGGAAGAAGCAGGACTCATTCGCGGCTACCGTACGCTACTTGATGAGAAACAACTGGGATATGAAGTCACCGCCTTTGTCATGGTTGGATTGCATAACCAAACAGAGAATGACCTCGTCTCATTTGAAGCGCAAGTCAAGGAATGGCCGTTGGTTCGGGAGAGCTACATGGTGTCCGGTGAAGTTGACTTCATCATGCGCTGTACGGCTAAAGATCTGGAAACCTTCCAGAACTTCATTATTCGCGATGTGACTTCCACAAAGAATGTGGATCACGTTCGCACTGCACTGACCATCCGCCGTATCAAGGATGAGCCGAACGTGCCGATTGATAAGCCTGAGTATTTCTAGGCTTTCGATCCGGGAGAAACTTTTTAAACGGCCTTCGCGTAGGAAGGCCGTTTTTTTATGCGTGGTTACATCCACTTACCGACTGTGATTGTAACTGTGCCTGACTTTATGTTTTCGTTCGTTTTCGAGGGAACTTCAGGGCCGTCATAGGGGCCGACCGGGTTTTCATCCATGCTGAAGCCATAGGCTGCCTGATTGAGCATGAGGGATGGTTTGCCGGAAAGGCGTGAGTCGTTTCCATCTCTGTCGCTGTAGTGCAAGAACTTTGAGTAATAGTGGCATGTCTTGCCGACCTCGTACCACTTGCTCCAATCGTTCCATTTTGTGGTGCTAAAGGCTGTCTGAGCGCTTTCTGTCGTTTCGGTGGTCAATACGCCGTCTAGTGCTACACCGCGGCACAGCGCTTCCCAGATGCTGTCCTGGAGCAGGCCTGCATCTCCTGCAGCCCCCGCCGGAGTTAAACCGACGCCAAAGGATTGCTGGAAGACGTATTGGCTGCTCGTCAGTCCGCTTTCCGGCTTGTAGAAGTGGAAAGTGCCAGCTGGGCCTGTCAGCGTATAGACTTGGGTTTGCTCGGTTGAATCAGATTGTGTCTGTGTGGTGCAGCCTCCTTCATACAAACGAGGAACCGCTTTTGAACCGAGATTGATGCTCAAGACGTTTCCCGGCGAAAAGAAGCGGTCGAGGGTGTCATCCCAATAGTTCGCCAGGGGATCATCTGTTGTTTTCTGATAGTTGCCGGAGTTTGAGGCGAGCCAGTCGTTGGGGTCACAGATAGCGAAGAACTGATTGTCTACCAGCGGTGGCTGGAACCCGTCTTTTGTGAGCGGTGTGGAGTAGAGCAGGGGGAGGAAGTGAGCGGCGGCTGGATCAGCCTTTGCTTCGTTGTTCATGAACTTGGTGAAGGCCTTGGCAATCTGAGCCCGTGTCACATCTTTGCGCATGCCATATTGCGGGCCGTCCAAGCCTTCAACATCAAAACGTAGGTTGAGACCAAAACCGCTCACCGCGGACAGGTTTAGCTGAGCATCCAGACCAAATTCGAAAACGTCAAACGGGCCGGGAGCCTCTACGCCCGGTGTGTCGGCATAAGGGTACTGGGTGTATTGAATCGGGTTGTTGTTTGTGACTGTGAGGTCCTGTGGCTTGTCTTTGGAGACAACAAACAGGAAGCGGTCATCACCGTTGGTTTTGTCCTCTAGCACTACATCGCCGATATCCGAGAGCTTTTGAAACGGAATGCTGGTTGGCGCTTTTGTCGTGCTCGGTCTTGTGAAATTGTTTCCTTCCAGGACCTTGAAGTGTTTCTGTGACCCTCCGTTGATCCAGCCTGCGACCCAGACATGTGCTGTGGTGTTGGGCAGACCACTTTCATCAACCAGTTTGAATTTGATGGACATTGCGTTCCCTTTTTTTGTTTTTCTTCTTGGTGTTAAAGGGACGTGTCTTGGTTGACTTTGTGAGCTGCTGCTCTGGGCTGCAAATACAAAAACGGCCCTCACGTGGAAGGCCGTTCTGGTGTTCTTGAATTGTCGCCGTGACGATTAAAGGCAGCGGATGCTTGAGAAGAAATGAGAGATTTCTTCTGAAATCGCTTCGCTTTGCTGGCTGAGCTCTGTCGCAGCGGATGTTGCTGTGGCAACAGCGCGTTTGGATTCGTCAGCAGTTGCCAGGATGTTGCTCAACTCGCTTGTTACGCCCTTCGCATTTTGAGAAGCGGACTGAATGCTTGAAGAGATTTCGTTGGTTGCGATGGCCTGTTGGTCCACTGCATCAGCAATTGCCGTCGCTGTCGAACTGACCTCCTCAATCTTCTGGGAGATAGCAGAGATTTCTTCTACGCAGCGGCGTGTTTCGCTTTGGATCGCGCTGATCTTGGAGGCGATCTCGTCGGTTGCCTGACCTGTCTGGCTTGCGAGGTCTTTCACTTCGCTTGCCACAACAGCAAAGCCGCGGCCTGCATCACCTGCACGGGCTGCTTCAATGGTTGCGTTGAGGGCTAGAAGGTTGGTCTGCTCTGCGATTGCACTGATGAGCTCAGTCACAGCGCCGATCTCGTTGGTTGCTGTCTGCAAACCGAGGACAGTGTCGTTGGTGCGTTCTGCATCTTTGGAAACAGTCTGTGCTGTTTCTGCAGAGCGGGTCACTTGAGACCCGATCTCA
>NZ_LCWX01000037.1:7053-21836 GCF_001431305.1 Pseudovibrio sp. POLY-S9 | reverse complement strand
CTCTTCAACAGCTGCCGCACCGGAGTGGACATCAGAGGCTGTGTAGTCAGCAGACTGGCTCGCAGCTTCTGCAGCCATTTTGCTTTGCTCGGATGTCTCGCGAAGAGTGAGTGCAGAGTTTTCGACGCGATTGCCGGCTTCTGCTGTCTGCTCTATCCGCTTGGTGATTGTCCGCTCAAACGCATTGATAGCATCTTCAAGCTGGTGAGTGCGCTCATCACGTTCTTCTGTGTAGTGACGATGGTAGGCGGAGACCGCTTGTCCCATGTCGAACATCACTGCTTTTTGAAGAGCAATCAGGCTGCGCGACAGGCGCCCTGGCGAAAAGCGCATCTTGCTGGCGAGCACTTTGGTCAGCTCTTCCAGAATAAACGTATAACCACCGATATACCAATCCGGCTCAAGGTTAGTGTACACGTGGGCGCGGCCAATCTTGTCAACGCGCTCCATGTAGGTGGAGTCAAAACCGCCGGTGAACAGGATCTTCCAGTGGCTTGCTTGAGCTGATTTCAAGCCATCAACTTTGCCGGATACCTTTTTCTTCAGTTCCGGATCACGCTGAACGTGGTTGTAAAAGTCACTCAAAATCTGTGTTAGGTGGCCCTCAACACTGGGCCAGAGATCTGAAAGTGTTTGTATGGTCTGACTATCAATTTTGAAAAAACCGAGCTGGCTTTTCAGACCTGAAAATGAATTGGTGGTCATGGCAGCAAATTTCCCGTCAATTTGTCGAGATCATTTGCATTTACAAGGGTTAACAGTAAGTAGATTTATCCATGCAAAATGCCGAATATATACTTATAATTGTGTTGGTAAGCGCAGATTGTGATGTGATATGAGCTTTTTAGGCAGGGATACGTGCCAGATTGTCGCAGGGTTTTGCTGCTTTTTCAGATTTTTAAAGTAAATCCGTTAACTTATCGAAGAACCGATTGTTTGTTCTGTAATTAGTGGATAACTCGTGTGGGTTGCATAAAAAATGCCGCTCAGAGCGGCACTTTCATTTCTTAAAATCATAAGGCTCTGAAATTCAGCAAGGACTATCTCAGTTCATGAGAAGTCCTGAAATGCTGAATTCAGCTCTACAATTTACTTAACCGAATTGGACTTCAGTAATCTCGTAACCGCGTGCACCACCTGGAGCAGTCACTTCGACGCTGTCACCAACTGACTTGCCGATGAGTGCGCGTGCAATTGGGGAGGAGATAGAAATGCGTCCACGTTTTACGTCAGCTTCAACATCACCAACGATCATGTACTTCTTTTCTTCCTCGGTATCTTCGTCAATGAGAGATACGGTTGCTCCGAATTTGACAGTATCGCCACTGAGTTTGGTCAGATCGATGATTTCTGCAAGTCCCAGAAGGGCTTCCAGTTCGTTGATCCGGCCTTCGTTCAGGCTCTGCTGTTCCTTCGCTGCGTGGTATTCCGCATTCTCTGAAAGATCACCGTGAGCACGTGCTTCGGAAATGGCTGCGATAATGCGCGGGCGTTCTCCGGTCGTGCGATGCTTAAGCTCTTCTGTGAGCATCACATAACCTTCCGGCGTCATAGGTACCTTTTCCATGGCTCGTACACCTTTCTTACGTTGTGGTGGTGTGGCCCATCACACTAAAAAAACTGACCGGGCTGAGAAGCCTCAACCCGGACCTGTTAAACTATACTAGCAGAAGTAAGATTGTAGGGACCTTACTTCAAGCGTTTTCGCTCGGAAAGCTTCGATGCCTTGAGCTGCTGCTACGGCTCCTGCCACAGTTGTGTAGTAAGGAACCTTGTTCATCAGCGCAGCTTGACGAAGTGACCGACTGTCGGAAAGTGCTTGTGCGCCTTCGGTAGTATTGAAGACGAGCTGAACTTCTCCGTTCTTGATAGCATCAACGATATGAGGACGCCCTTCAAGCACCTTATTGACCTTTGCGCACGGGATGCCTTGGTTTTCCAAGTATCTTTGCGTGCCTTCGGTGGATATAATGGAAAACCCTGATGCTACAAGTTTTTTAGCTGCTTCAAGAATTTTCGGCTTATCTGCATCCTTCAATGAGATGAAGACTGTTCCACCTGCCGGAATAACGGTGCCTCCGCCGAGCTGTGACTTGGCGAATGCGAAGGAGAAGTCTGTGTCCAGACCCATGACTTCACCAGTAGAGCGCATCTCAGGACCGAGAACCGTATCAACACCCGGGAAGCGAGCAAACGGGAAGACCGCTTCCTTCACTGCGACATGATCCAGCTTTTTCGGCTTGAGGTCGAAGTTTGACAGTTTCTCGCCTGCCATGACGCGGGCTGCGATTTTCGCAATCGGCACGCCAATGGTTTTTGCCACGAACGGTACTGTTCTTGATGCACGCGGGTTCACTTCCAGAACGTAGATCTCTCCGTCCTTGATTGCGAACTGAACGTTCATGAGGCCAACAACGTTGAGCTCCAGAGCGAGTTTGCGGCCTTGCTCTTCCAGTCTGGCAAGTGTTTCATCATCCAGCGTGTAGGCTGGCAGGGAACATGCGCTGTCGCCGGAATGGATACCAGCTTCTTCGATGTGTTCCATGATGCCACAGATGAAGACGTCTTCGCCATCACACAGGGCGTCCACGTCCACTTCGATTGCGCCGTCGAGATAACGGTCAAACAGAAGCGGGTTGGTGCCGAGCAGGGTGTTGATCTGGCCGGTTTTATCGTTCGGGTACTTGGCGCGCACATCATGTGGAACCAGCTCTGGCAGTGTGCCGAGCAGGTAGTTGTTGAGCGCTTCCTCGTCGCGAATGATCTGCATTGCGCGGCCACCCAGCACGTAGGATGGGCGAACAACAAGCGGCAGGCCAAGCTGGTTGGCAATGAGGCGGCCCTGTTCAACAGAATAGGCGATGCCGTTTTCTGGCTGCTTCAGATCAATTCTGTGCAGCAGACGCTGGAACCGGTCACGATCTTCTGCAAGGTCAATCATGTCTGGTGACGTGCCGAGGATTGGAATGCCAGCTTCTACGAGCGCTTGTGCCAGTTTCAAAGGTGTCTGGCCGCCGAACTGAACGATAACACCCTTGAGTGTGCCCTTGGAGTTTTCAAGGCGGAGGATTTCCAGCACGTCTTCAGAGGTGAGAGATTCGAAGTAGAGGCGATCGGAGGTGTCGTAGTCTGTTGAGACTGTTTCCGGGTTACAGTTGATCATGATGGCCTCGAAGCCAGCATCTTTCAACGCAAACGCAGCATGACAGCAGCAGTAATCGAACTCGATGCCCTGACCAATCCGGTTTGGACCACCACCCAGAATGACAACCTTTTGCTTCTCACTTGGGTTTGCTTCGCAGGACGGCAGACCCGGTGTTGGTGTCTCGTAGGTGGAGTACATGTAAGGCGTTGGAGACGCGAATTCTGCGGCGCAGGTATCAATGCGCTTATAAACTGGCTTCACGTCGAGCTCAGCCCGCAGAGCTGCTACTTTGTCAGCAGTCGTCTGGGTGAGAACCGCAAGACGGCTGTCTGAGAAGCCCATAGCTTTGACCATGCGCATGGCGGCTGCGTTGTCTGGCAGGCCGTGCTCGATGATCTTTGCTTCCATGTCCACGATTTCCTGCATCTGCTCCAGGAACCACGGATCAATCTTGCAGATGTCGTGGATCTCTTTTGCAGAGGTGCCAAAGCGCATTGCCTGAGCGACATTGAGCAGGCGATCTGGTGTTGGGACAGCCAGCGCTTTGCGGATCGCGGTGTAGTCTTCGCCGTGGCCGAGGCCGTCGACTTCGATTGGGTCGAGGCCCGTCAGACCTGTTTCCAGACCGCGCAGGGCTTTTTGCAGGCTTTCCTTGAAGGTCCGGCCAATGGCCATCACTTCACCAACAGACTTCATTGCTGTTGTCAGGGTTGGTTCGGAGCCTGGGAACTTTTCAAACGCGAAACGTGGGATCTTGGTGACGACGTAGTCGATTGTTGGCTCAAAAGAGGCTGGTGTTGCTCCGCCGGTGATGTCGTTTTCCAACTCATCAAGGGTGTAGCCAACAGCGAGCTTTGCCGCGATCTTTGCAATCGGGAAGCCCGTTGCTTTAGATGCCAGTGCGGAAGAGCGGGAGACGCGTGGGTTCATCTCGATCACAACGAGACGGCCATCTGCCGGGTTGACCGCGAACTGAACGTTCGACCCGCCTGTTTCAACGCCAATCTCACGCAGAACCGCAATCGAGGCGTTCCGCATGATCTGGTATTCTTTGTCGGTGAGGGTCAGGGCAGGGGCAACCGTGATGGAATCGCCTGTGTGGACGCCCATCGGGTCGATGTTTTCAATGGAGCAGATGATGATGCAGTTGTCCGCTGTGTCACGAACCACTTCCATCTCGTATTCTTTCCAGCCGAGCAAGCTTTCGTCGATGAGCACCTGACCGTTTGGAGACGCATCGATACCGGAGCGAACAATCTGTTCGTACTCTTCACGGTTATACGCTACGCCGCCGCCTGTGCCGCCGAGCGTAAACGCAGGGCGAATGATAGCTGGCAGGCCGATGGTGTCGATCTGGCGCATGGCTTCAGCGTAACCGGCACCGCGATCATATCCGGTGATGGTGCCTTCATCATCAAGGATTGGCGGAGAGGATGCGATTGCGGCGCGTGGATTTTCCAGCCCGATCTTGTCCATGGCAGCGCGGAATTTTTCACGGTCTTCAGCCTTGTCGATGACGTCGGCTTTTGCACCGATCATCTCGACACCGTATTTTTTCAGCACGCCTTTGCGGTCCAGTTCCAGCGCACAGTTGAGTGCGGTCTGGCCGCCCATGGTTGGCAGGAGCGCGTCCGGCTTTTCCTTGGCGATGATCTTTTCAACGGCGTCCGTGGTGATTGGCTCGATGTAGGTTGCATCAGCCAGATCCGGATCTGTCATGATGGTCGCCGGATTTGAGTTCACCAAGATAATTCGGTAGCCCTCATCTCGCAGTGCCTTACAAGCCTGAGTTCCAGAATAATCGAACTCACAGGCTTGACCAATCACAATGGGGCCAGCCCCGATGATCATGATAGATTGGATGTCATTGCGTTTAGGCATGGTGACTCACATATGCTCGCGTTTAAGCACCAGTGCACCCGATCGGTGCTCTGGTGGTGCCCTCTTTAGGAGTATGTCGGCTGAGCGCGCGTTATAAGAAATATTCGAGTAATGATAAACCCCGACGAACGCCTATTTCCGAAATAATCCGGTTTTTTTTCTCAAGACTTAAGGGGAGTTTATTCAGCTAATGTCGTGTTCTCTGTGGTTTTCTCACCATCAAAGTCAGCAATACCAGTGCTTAAGGCATAACAGGCCAGCCTGACAGACTTCGGAATTTCTACCGGTTTACCGTCACGATTGCCGTTTTCATAATACTGAATCATTCGTTTTTTTAAGCCGAGGCGTTCCGCTGCCTCTTTTTGCTTATAGCCCATCGACTTGCGCCAAGCCCGAAACTGAGATGGTTTCATGATACTAACCTAATGATTCCCAGACTGAAAATTCATTGTACAGACTGATGCATAATAATCTGCATTCGTACTATTGCATATAACAGAATGTAAAAAGCGCAAAAATTGCGCCATTTACCTTGATGAGGCGCAATTAGTGCGCTTATAGTTGTGGCGTTTCAGGAAAACTCCCGTAAGCCTGTGTGATTTCTTTGCATAGAACTGAGGTGGCTTTCCATTCACGCGGCTCATCAAGGAGATAATCATGTTAAACGAACTCATCCTGTATCGGGCTAATCTGAAGGGCAAAAAGATGGATGTGCACCGTCATGCGACTTTCAGATTTCAAATCAGACGGATCGTCAATGGCCTGTTGAGGGGCTAAGCGCAAGTACGTGTTTGATGGTAAATTGAGTTTACCTGCTGAAGAGGGTGTCTTTCTTCTGGCTTGCACATGCTGAAGATGATTCAATTAATGAAATTGGGTGGCCAAAATTGTGCAATGCGCACAATCTGGCATTTTTGACCTAGTGAATCTTTGGGTAATCTTGCCTTTTAACGTGTCAGATTTCACATTACCCCCTCTGTACGCGACGGCAGTTCAAAGTTTTGCAGCGCGAAAAATGAACATCCTGTTTAAAAAATGTGCAGAGTGATCATTTGGTCAGCCAATTTTCGTTTTACTGAGAAAGAATAAAGTCAGAGCAGATCTAAAGAAGGAGAGTAGTTAGAAGTTATATTGCTCACTCTGGCTATCTCTTCGTCATGTTCACATATTATAGACAATATGTAATTGACGCTTCTATAGTATATTAGCTCGGATAACGCAGGAACATCTTTGGGTATTTGCCGGAAAATGTAGAATAAATCAGCGGAACTGCAAAAGTATGTGCCCCTATTTTTTTATAATACTTATCTAGTATAACTACTTATGATGTTAATTCTCGGATGTCCTAGTGTATACGTTGCATTTACGAAGTAAAAAATGCGATGTCGGGCTATATTTTATCAGTTTCCTTGTGTAGATTATCAATTGTCCAATATGAATTATCATAGATTTCATTGAGGACTTTGAAAGTGGGGGGACTCATTCCTCACTGGGAATGCATTGAAGATTGTTCAAATGAACATCGAAAAGCTTCCGCAGTGTGAGTGGGTATCAAATGCTACTGCATAAGCTAGTACAGAAGTGGGGGAGTACAAAAGTTATTAGGGGAATTCATGGAGGCACCGGGTGGGGAGCTGAAATGATGAGCTTTTGTAACTCTTCTAAGGTTTAACATACAAACCACCGGGCAAATGGAAATGAACAGTATTCCTAGTAAGCTAGATGTCGCTGCGGATATCGCTGGACCTATTCGTGAGGACGATGGGGACGGTCAACTGCTCGCAATCTCTGAAATGTCAGAATTGTTTAGCGTCACTCTGCGTACACTACGATTTTATGAGGAGAAGGGGCTTCTTAACCCAGTACGTCGTGGAGCACGCCGCTTCTACAGAGGTCGTGATGTGAGCCGCATGCGGGTCATTTTGCAGGCCAAGAAGATCGGTCTGACGCTGGCAGAAGTTCGTCGTATTATCAAACTCGTTGAGGGTTCCAGCCCTCGTCCTGAGCAACTTAAAGAACTTCAGGAAATTTGTGGTGCGCAGGAGCAGCTGCTTCATGAGCAGGAGCAAGCGCTTCAAGAACAAATTGCGGAAGTTCGCGGTGTGTCTCATGCACTGAGCAGCATGCTGGAAACAGAAGCAGCTTAATCGCTTCTGATAAGAGTTACGGAACCCGGCTCCCTTGGTGCCGGGTTTTTTGTTGCCTTGATGTTGCTGAGGCGGTGTTTCCGGTCACGATCTGCCTACGATCGGGCAAAAGAAAAGCGGGGTGCTGGACCCCGCTTTTATTCATTCTGCCGTGCCGTTTTGATGAGCGAACGCGCTCTAAGCGGCTGCAGGTGTCTTGTGGTTCTCAATCAGCTCAATGAAGCGAGAAAACAGGTAGTGGCTGTCTTGTGGGCCAGGAGACGCTTCCGGATGGTGCTGTACTGAGAAGACAGGCGCATCTTTTACACGCAGACCACAGTTGGTGCCGTCAAACAGGGAAACGTGTGTTTCTTCCACGTTGTCGGGCAGGCTGCCAGCGCTCACAGCAAAGCCATGGTTCATGCTGGTGATTTCAACCTTGTTGGTGGTGTAATCGTGAACCGGATGGTTTGCGCCGTGATGGCCCTGATGCATCTTTGTGGTGGTGCCACCAAGTGCAAGCGCGAGCATCTGGTGACCCAAACAGATACCGAAGACCGGCAGGCCAGACTTCACGAGACTACGGATGGTTGGAACCGCATATTCACCTGTTGCAGCTGGATCGCCAGGGCCGTTGGACAGGAATACTCCATCCGGCTTAAGAGCGAGGACGTCTTCAGCAGAAGTGGTTGCAGGCACCACAGTTACGCGGCATCCGGCATCTGCCAGAAGGCGGAGAATGTTACGCTTTACACCAAAATCCAGAGCAACCACGTGATGGCTTGGTTTGTTCTGAGCGCCAAACCCGTCCTCCCAATCCCAGGTGGTTTCGTTCCAGTCGTAGGTTTTTTGAGTGCTCACGCCTTTTGCAAGGTCCATGCCTTCCAGATCCGGGAGGCCGGCTGCTTCTGCTTTCAGCGCTTCCACATCAAACTCACCATCAGCGTTATGAACGATCACGGCGTTCTGCATGCCTTTTTCGCGGATGAGAGCTGTTAATGCGCGGGTGTCTACGCCGGTCAGTCCAACAATGCCTCGTGCCTTGAGCCATGCGTCGAAGTGGTTGCCAGAGCGATAGTTGGAAGGGGTGGTGATGTCGGTGCGCAGAATCGCGCCTCGTACGCCAGACGTGCCTTCCATATCTACAGTTTCAACATCGTCTTCGTTCGCGCCCACATTGCCAACATGGGGGAACGTGAAGGTGATGATCTGTCCTGCATAGGAAGGATCTGTGAGAATCTCTTCATACCCGGTCATTGCCGTATTGAAGCAGACTTCGCCGGACGCTGTTCCAAGAGCTCCAACGCCTCGGCCTTCAATGACTGTACCGTCTGCGAGAACGAGGAGGGCGGTAGGTTTAGGTGCTGACCACGCGTCTTGAGCTTTCATCACTTGCTTTCTTGATACGGTTGATGACAGTATGCGTCCATCTGAAACGCACCGAAGGGACTTGACTTTGGCGCGTCACAGTCGCATCAAGGCCGGGACCATAGGAGAAGGGGTTCCTCTGGTCAATATCACTCGTGTAGAAATAATAGCGCTCGAGTTACAGGAAATCAGCCCAAATCAGATGGATGAGACGTATTATCCGGGATTTGGAGAGCCTCTTTTAAAGTTTCCGCGTCAGGGTTCCTTTAGTATGTTGCGAGACAAAATAGCGAATGCGCTGAAAGCCGCGCAAGAAGACACTAACAAAAGACGTGCCGCCACGTTGCGCCTCATCACCGCTGCCATTATGGACCGGGATATGGCTGCTCGTGAGCAAGGCCGTGATGGCTTAAGCGACGAAGAGCTGATGGACCTCCTGCACACCATGCTAGTCCAGCGTGAGCAGGAAGCGGCGCATTGTGAAGCGAGCGGTAAGGTAGAGCTTGCTGTGCAAGAGCGTGAAGAAGCGGAAATGATCCGTGAATTCTTGCCTTCGCAGCTCAGCGAGTACGAAATGAAGCTTGTTTGTCAAACAGTTGTCGAGTGCGTTGAAGCGCGTGGGCTGCGTGATATGGGACGCTGCATGGCCGAGCTGAAAGAGCGTTATCCGGGCCAGATGGACTTTGCGAAAGCCAGTTGCATGGTGAAGCAGATGCTGCGAGCTCCGCAGTAAGTCAACGTTTTTGGAGCACTTACAGGCCGCCGCGTCATCATGATGCGGCTTTTCTTTTTTCCTGAAGCGATAAATTGAGTTAAGCCAGCGCAAATGGGGGTTTTGCTGGCTTCTTGGGGCCTTCACGGCTATATAATACCCAGCTCAGCTGCTTTCAGGCCACTACGACAAATTGGACCATTATGCGTTTCGATCAGCTCTTTCTTGATGACATTCGCAACCGCGTCTCGCTTACAGATGTGGTGGGGCGACGTGTAACCTGGGATCGGCGTAAATCGCAGCCCGGAAAGGGTGATTATTGGGCCTGTTGTCCCTTCCATTCAGAGAAGTCTCCCAGCTTTCATGTTGATGAGCGCCGCAACCGCTACAAGTGCTTTGGTTGTGGTGAAAGTGGAGATCATTTCAAGTTTCTGATGGAGACTGAGGGCCTCAGTTTCCCTGAAGCTGTGGAAGAACTGGCTGGTGTAGCCGGAATCGCCATGCCTGCGCCCGATCCTCAGGCGGCAAAACGAGCTGCAAAGCGCAATTCTCTGACCGATGTTTGTGAGATGGCGGCACGCTATTTTCGGCATGTGTTCCAGTCTGCTGATGGGCGCGCTGCGCAAGAGTATGTGCAGCGGCGCGGTTTGAGTGCCGAGACGCTGAATGAGTTTCAGTTTGGTTTTGCGCCTCCTGGACGTGACAATCTGAAGAAGGCTTTGATGGCGAAAGACGTCACTGAAGCTGAGCTGATTGAAGTGGGTTTGCTCATTAAACCCGAGGATGGGCGTCCGTCCTATGACCGGTTTCGCAATCGTCTGATGATCCCGATCCATGATGATCGGGGCAGGGCAGTTGCTTTTGGTGGCCGGACCATGGACCCGGATGGACAGCCGAAATATCTGAACTCACCGGAAACACCTGTCTTTCACAAAGGGACGATGCTGTTTAATGCGCATCGCGCGCGCCAGCCTGCTTATGAGAGCGGACAAGCGATTGTGGTGGAAGGGTATATGGATGCCATTGCCCTCTGGCAGGTTGGCATCAAAGCGACGGTCGCGAGTTTGGGTACTGCGTTTACCGAAGACCAGATTATGCGGCTTTGGAAGTTTGCTGATGAGCCCGTGGTTTGCTTTGACGGTGACGTCGCCGGTATCTCTGCTGCCCACCGAGCGGTTGATCGTATTCTTCCAGTTCTGACCAGCGGTAAGTCTTTCCAGTTTGCGTTTTTGCCTGACGGGCAGGATCCGGATGATGTGATTAATGCTGGTGGCACTGCTGCCATGTACGGAGAGATTGAGAAAGCTCTGCCACTTTCAGAAGTGGTTTGGCGCCGTGAGAGCGAGCAAGCACGGATTGATACACCTGAGCGTAAAGCTGCGCTGGAAAAGGCCGTTGAAGATCTGGTTGGGACCATCAAAGATGAGCGCGTTCAGAAGCGTTATCGGATGGACTTGCGCCTCAAACTCTCCAACTTGTTTTACGAGGAGAGCCGCCGGAACCGTGGCAAAAGCGGTGGTGGGCGTGACGAGGGCTGGCGCGGCAACAAGAAACAAGGTGCAGATGATGAGTGGGCGTCCCGTGCCCGCGTTGAAGCGCCCGATACACCTTCTTATGGGGTAGAGCGCAGTTTCTGCACTATGTGCCTGATGTATCCGGAGTTGTTTGACCGCCACTTTGAACGGATTTCCCAGCTAACGTATTCCAACGAGCTGCACTCCATGTTCATGACAGCGTTGGTTCGGATTGCGACGGACCTTGCTGAAGGTGCTGTAACGCAGATCTATAACAAGCTGGATGAACGGTTCTATCAAATCCTGCAGGAAGCTATTGTGAGCGCAAGCTCTGAAAGCGATAGCAGCAAGGCAAGTACCTTGCGCCGCTGGGATGCGCTGACCAATCGTCTGCAGGTTTTGAAGGAAGACCCGCCCGAGGACTTTGTGGAGATGCTGTTCCTGAATTATGCTGATATGCTTGAGTTGCGCATGTTGGAGCAGGAGCTTGAGCATGAAACGCGGGCCATGGAGCAAGATCTGACCGAAGAAAGCTGGGGCCGGTTTCAGGCGCTTACGCAGGATTTGGCTCGTCGCCGTGAGGATTGCCTGCGTGATGAGCAGGAGCTGGCGGAGCGAGCAGCCAAAATGCGCTCCTCAAAAGGGTCTGTTCTGGCTTGATCTGAGAGGAGGGATTGCGGGTCTGTTTATCTGCTTCCCCCAGAGGATCTGGTGATCGCAACTTGAGGTGGAATTGTGATGGAAGAACTCTTGTTTTTCAAAGTTATCCAGAAAAACAGGCAATGAACTGTCCAAAATCCCCCAGAATCAGATTGACCATGCCGAATCGCCCTTGCGAATCACAAAAGGCGGGCTACATACACTAAGTCAGACAGCCGATACGAGCGCCCGTAGACCTTAGATGTCTTTAAAGCGGCGATATCATAATCGGATAATCAGCGCTGTCGATGCCTGGAATGTGCCGGATACGGCCTAAAACGGTAGGGATGCCGGTGAGCAGTCCTGCCCGAATGAGTTTTGGGTTTTCAATTCCGTGAAAACATTTTGATACCAGGGTTAAGTCAGGTTTAAGGGACTTTGCGTTAAACCCCAAAGTCAAATGTGATTCAAATGCCGCCTGTGTGGTCCAAACACGGGGGCGATTGATTGCGTAACGCGATAGTTCGCTGGAGCACGACCAGCGACTTTGGAGCAGAATATGGCGACGAAGGCGACACAAGCTGAAGATACGCAGGAACCGGCAGGCGCAGAGGGACAAGATGGTCCGCTCTTGGATTTGTCGGTCGCCGCCGTCAAGAAAATGATCAAGTCCGCGAAAAAACGCGGATACATCACTTATGACGAACTGAATGAAGTTCTTCCACCTGATCAGGTGAGCTCTGAGCAGATTGAAGACACCATGTCGCTTCTTTCTGAAATGGGCATCAACGTTGTTGAGGCGGAAGATGCAGAAGAAGGTAAAGAAGAAGAGGAAGCTCCACCCGCTGTAGACGGCGGTGAGTTGGTTGTTGCTTCTTCTACTGCTGTTACCAAAACCACGACTGCCAAAGAACCTACAGACCGTACCGATGATCCGGTGCGTATGTACCTGCGCGAGATGGGCTCTGTTGAGCTGTTGTCCCGCGAAGGCGAAATTGCCATTGCAAAGCGTATTGAGGCTGGCCGTGAGGCTATGATCTCAGGTCTTTGCGAAAGCCCACTGACCTTCCAGGCGATTATCATCTGGGGTGAGGAGCTGGCTGAAGGCAAGGTTCTGCTGCGTGACATTATTGATCTGGATGCAACATATTCCGGACCTGATGACAAGAACGGTCCATCTGATGATGACCTTTCTGAGCAGGAAAACGCTGGCGAGGGTGAAGTTCCTGAGGCCGTGCGCCTTAAGGAAAAAGAAGAAGCCCGCAAGCGCAAGGAAGAAGAAGCCCGCAAGCCTAACGGTGCTGCGGCTCCTGCCGCTGCTGCACCAGGTGATACCGCTTCGGGTGCGCCGGGTGAAGCACCTGCAGAAGGTGGTGAAACCACTGATGACGATGACGACGAGTACGAGGCAAACGTTTCTCTTTCTGTAATGGAAGCAGAACTGAAGCCTATGGTCGTTGAGATCTTTGACAAGATCACAGAGGATTACAAGAAGCTGCGCAAGCTTCAGGATCAGCTGGTTGAAAACAAGCTGGCTAACAAAACTCTGTCTCCGTCTCAGGAGCGTCGTTACAAGAAGCTCAAAGAAGACATCATTGTTGAAGTGAAGAGCCTGCACCTCAATAACAACCGTATTGAGACGCTGGTTCAGCAGCTTTACTCCATCAACAAAATGCTGATGGGTTATGAAGGTCGCTTGCTGCGTCTTGCAGACAGCAACGGTGTTAACCGCGCTGACTTCATCAAATACTATCAGGGTTCTGAATTGGATCCGAACTGGATCCGCAAAGTTGCAAACCTTTCTGGCCGTGGCTGGAAGAAGTTTGTGACTAATGATGGCGATATGATCCGCGAACTGCGCGGCGAGATTCAGACGCTTGCGACTGAGACTGGTCTTGAGATCACCGAATTCCGTACCCTGGTTTCCATGGTGCAGAAGGGTGAGCGCGAAGCACGTATCGCGAAGAAGGAAATGGTGGAAGCGAACCTTCGTCTCGTTATCTCCATTGCCAAGAAATACACCAACCGTGGCCTGCAGTTCCTGGATCTTATTCAGGAAGGTAATATTGGCCTCATGAAGGCGGTAGACAAGTTTGAATACCGCCGCGGTTACAAGTTCTCCACCTATGCGACCTGGTGGATTCGTCAGGCGATCACCCGGTCCATCGCGGATCAGGCACGCACCATCCGTATTCCGGTGCACATGATCGAGACGATCAACAAGATCGTTCGTACCTCTCGTCAGATGCTTCACGAGATTGGCCGTGAGCCAACCCCGGAAGAGCTCTCTGAAAAGCTGCAGATGCCGCTTGAGAAGGTTCGCAAGGTGCTGAAGATCGCTAAGGAGCCTATCTCCCTTGAAACACCGATTGGTGACGAGGAAGACAGCCATCTTGGTGACTTCATTGAGGATAAAAACGCCATCCTGCCGATTGATGCGGCTATTCAGGCGAACCTTCGTGAGACCACGACCCGCGTTCTGGCATCGCTGACACCTCGTGAAGAGCGTGTCCTGCGTATGCGCTTCGGCATCGGCATGAACACCGACCACACTCTGGAAGAGGTTGGTCAGCAGTTCTCCGTTACCCGTGAGCGTATTCGTCAGATTGAAGCGAAAGCGCTGCGTAAGCTGAAGCACCCAAGCCGCTCCCGCAAACTGCGGAGCTTCCTGGACAGCTAACCCGCTGCATTGGTTGAGAATTAAGAAAGCCGGTCTCTGTGAGGAGACCGGCTTTTTTGTTGGGTTGAGACTTTCTGGCTGGAGAGTGGACGGGCTTTCCTGCATTAATTGAGAGTTATGCTGCTACCGTTTTCTCTTTCCTATTTTCTGTCACCATCTTCTGGATCGACAGAATATGCGCTGTCAGGAAGAGGGGGACGAAGAAGGCCGGGACGAGGACGAGGGGGTAGTTGTCTATGATGTTGGGAGCATCTGTTGAGAGCAGGTGGAAGTAGCCGTTTGAGGTGAGGACACCTGTGCCGATTGCGGCCACGAAATCCAACAGGCCGAGAATGTGAACACGGATCATGAGAGTACGGGCGTTGGCGGCGTTGCTGCGGGCTGCTTTGTAAGCAAACACGGCCAGAATGCCTGTTGTGATATCTCCAAGGCCCGCTGGCATGGCAAATTCCCATGGCACTGGCCCCATTGCCCACCCGACTAGAAACACAAAGCCGATCACACGCAGGATTTGAACTCCCATGAAGATGCTTTGGTCTGTGGCTTCCAGAATCTTGCGTCCTGCTGCCGTGAAGTTTGCCAGGGCCCATACGGTGAGGGAGCCGCCCAGAAGCAGAAGGATCAATCGTGGAACCTGTGGGACTTCGGTGGGCAGCGTGAACAGATCTGCCTTGGCAAGCAAGACGGCAGCTGTAAACCACACCCCAAGCAATGTGAT
>NZ_LCWX01000037.1:0-6920 GCF_001431305.1 Pseudovibrio sp. POLY-S9 | reverse complement strand
ATAACTGCGCGTGGTTGGCTCGGTTAGCAACGATAGCAACTAGTGTGGCGGGGAAGATAACAGCGAAGGCTAAAACAATGAATTCCTGAATGATTGAGGTCATGGGAGTTCTCCTGAATAACTTCAATATTGGTAGTGGCTTCAAATGTAGGAGTCAATTCCATTTTTGAATTTACTATGCTACCTCTGCTTTTATGACTGAGTTTGACCCTTCTCTGCTGCCGCCTGAACTTGCTGGAATTGACCGCGATAACTGCCCTATCATGCGCTCGCTTGGCGTGCTGGGTGATCCGTGGAGTCTCTTGATATTACGAGAGTTTTTTCTGGATGGGCCGCGTAAGTTCAAAGATCTTGAAACGAGTTTGAAGGTCAGTCCCAACACGCTCTCAACTCGCCTGAAAAAGCTGGAGGAACACGGTGTCCTCAAAAAACGCTTCTACTCTTCCCACCCTCCACGTGCCGACTACGTCCTGACCGAAAAAGGCCAAGCCGTCGGCCCCATCCTGCTGGAACTGCTGAAATGGGGTGAGACATTCGCGTGAGGTGAGGGCGCGGACTGGTTCAATTGTGAGCGATTGATGTAAGTTGGTGTTCCGGTGTTTCTGAGAGGATTGTTCTATCGTTTTTGATGGAGCAGGATATGGAACCGGAAGATATGCGGCGTGAGCTGGATGGGTTGAGGGCTTCGATTGGGCGGAAGCCGAGCAGGGGATGGGTGATTGCTACTTCGATCATCACGACGCTGCTGGTTCTTGTGGTGATTGCCGTGATTATGATGTTTGCGATGATGAACCGCATGCATGGTGTTGGTTGGCGTGGGCATGGGCCTGACAGGTATTTTGATCAACCTCTGCGACGAGCGCCTCCGCCGCCACCGGGTCAGCCGCTTCCACGCTGACTGACTTTCCTGCGTGTTCTGATCCGAAAATCGGCACTCACTTTGGTAAGGTGCGCTTTAAGCACCGGCCAGTGCCTGCACCTGTGGCGGATCGCGTCCAGGGTTGTCTCCACATTTGCGGCACATGTTTGTCATCCCTTCAATGTGACTAGACCATTCTTGGCATCTTGAACGCCAATAGAGCTGCAATGCTTGCAATGCCTGCCATGATGAGGAACAGGACCGGGCCGGATTGGGCAGCATTTTCCAGTGTAATCAAGTCTTCAGCACCTGGAACGGAGAAGCCGGAGAGGCCAGCCAGAAGGCCTGCGAGCGCTGCGCCAATGGCCATGCCTGCGGATTGCAGAGGCCCGATGAAACCGGAGGCTCTGTCACGCTCGTCGTCGGTTTCGACGTAAATGATTGCTTTTTTCAAGAACTGACTGCTCATGCCAAAGCCAGCTCCGTTAAAGACGGAGGAGAGCAGGAATATCCATAGGGACATGGTGTAAAGCGAAACAACTGTGAGCAGTGTGCCAGCGATGATGTTTAAGGTTCCCAGACGGATCAGAGAGGTTTGTGCGTGTGGTGTTTGCACGCGGGCGACGATCCATGCGGCGGCTGTCCATGTGAAGGCTGTGATGGCCATGGCATAGGACGCCTGAGTGACGGAAAGTCCCCACAGCACCTGACCCATAGCAGCGCCATAAACAACACGGGCAGCGCTGGCGATGGACAGCAGCAGCGTGACCCACATGCCAAGGCCTAAAATGCCGGTGAACTTGAACGCACTGCGCGGAATGAACGGACTGGTGCTTTTCTTATCCCATTTCACGGCGAGGAACAGCAGGATCAAGCCAATGCCTAGAGCTCCAGTGATGTGGGGAAGGCTGCGCAGTTCGCCCACATACGCAATGAGCAATACCGCCACAGCCAGAAGTCCGAGGCGGGGGAACATGCTCATCTTATCTGAGGATTGCGTCGTTGTGGCTTTGTCTCTGGTGGTGGACGGGATGACGGTGATTGCCAGCAGGAGTAGCATCAAAGACAGAGGCAGGTTGGCGTAAAACACGGCTCGCCAGGACCAGCTTTCTGTCAGGATACCTGCGGTGAGGGGGCCGATGCCTGCGGAGACAGCCCAAACTCCTGAGAGCAAAGCAAAAACTGAGGAGACGGCGTTTTCCGGATAAAGGTCTGAAATCAACGTATAGCAGAGGGAGACAATCATGCCTTCGCCCAAACCTTGCAGCATTCTGCCAAGCAGCAGGTGTTCCAGCGAATTCGCAGCGCCGCCAACGAATGAGCCTGCCAGAAACGACAGGGCCGCCGCGATAAAGAGAGGGCGTGCGCCAATGCGTGCTTTCAACGAGCCTGTGACCGTGCCTGCCAGAATGGAGCCGATCTGAAACAAGCTGAGGACCCAGAAGGCGCGTTGCTGGCCACCAAGATCGCGGATGATATCTGGCATGATGGCGGAGGAGAGGAAGTTGTTCATGCTTGCCGACCCAACACCCAAAATCATGATGAGAGACGCAAGCCAGCGACCATCCATGGTCAGCTTTTTGAAGGGCGATAATGGGATTGTTTGTGCCGGGTTGGATATGGTCATGAGTATCGCCTATTTAAAAATATATCACTTATTTAATTTGAGGTGTTTAATAAGTAAAGTTTTTTCTTATTAAATCGTGGCGCACTTGCTATTTCAATAAATCGATTTTGCAAAAATTGGCCCAACATAAATTGGCGGATTGTTCCTTTTGTTTCGCAGGCTTAGCTTTCTTACAGCACGAGGAGGTCCTTTTTTCGGCAGATGTGAAGGCAACTTGAATAGCTAGGTTTATGCGGGCACTTGGCGGTCGCCTACGTGAAGCCTGGCGCGGTTTTGAGTTGTTGAAACGATGAAAAATGCTGCGTGCTTTGCGAGGTGTTCTGAAACGAGGCGGCTTCAGAATATGCTTAAATAATGAATGTCTGGGGGAGACTATCAGACCCCAATATAGGAGCACTCGTGGGAATGTGCATGTTGCCGGACCATGATGGTTGTCGGCATTAAAAAAGAAAACCCCGCTTGGGGCGGGGTTTTGAGAGGTTGCATTGGAGGCTTGTGTTACTGCACAAGTTCGTAGGTTATTGTAACCGATGACGAGAGGGTCTCCTGACCTGCTGCGATTGGCGGGGCACTGTCCATTTTTGCAGCTCTCATGCCCATCATTTCCGGGTAAGGGCGCGGGTTGTACCCGGCTTCGGAAATGCTGAGAATTTTGCCGAGGCTAACACCGGCAGCTTTCGCGTAGGTTTCCGCCTTGGTGCGGGCGTCTTTCACAGCGCTTTCGCGAGCTTCATCAATATATTTTTCAGGATTGGATACGCCGAACTGGATCTGGCCAACATCGTTGGAGCCGTTTTGCACCAGCATGTCTAGCGTGGTGCCCAGTTTGGTGATGTCCTGCAGACTGATGCGGATGCCGTTCTGCACACGGTAGCCAACAATCTCAGGAGCTTTTGGCTCATTGTTTTTGAGGCGGCGGTTGTCGTAGATCGGTGAAATGTCAAAACCGGTGGTCTGGATATTCTTTTTTTCGATGCCAGCGTCTTCAACATCCTGCAGGATGGCGCGCATGGTGACGGAGTTTTGCTGAAGGGCGGACTTTGCATCATCACCCTGTGTGATTACGCGAGAGACCAGCGTCGCCATATCAGGCGCCACGTTGATCGATCCCTGGCCGGAGATTGTGATCTTGCCTGTTTGTTCAGCAGCCTTGGCATTGACACCGCTGGATACAACAAGGGCGGCGGCAACAAGACCAGCAACTGCCAGCGCGCTTATACTTGGAAGACGCAATTTCTTCTGTTCGCTCTGCATTAAATTCTCCAGTTTCAAATTTGTTGAGGCTGATGCCTGATCCGTGCTGCGGACTGTCATTCTTGATCAGCCGAATATCGAGAAATGCAATTAGAAGTTACAATTGCGGCGGCTCTCAGGCGTGATCATGTCAATTCACGGGTTTGATTTTGATGATCCAGGTTTATCGGATCGCCGACATTGCCATCCCCCGACAACAGGATTGCAATGGGGCGCGAAGATGGGAACTGGGCGCAAATGATGATGGCAAGCACGACAAGCGGCACGCACAGCACCATTCCAATAACGCCCCATAATGCCCCCCAAAAGCTCAATGAGATCATAATGACGAGGGGTGAAATGTTAAGTTGTGTGCCCATCAGACGTGGTTCCACCAGATTGCCGAGAATGAACTGAACTGCTCCCAGCCCAAGAGTAATCGCGATAAATGGTGTGAGGGTGTCGAAATAGACCAGTGACAGCAGGCTTGGGAAGATGACGGCAATCAGAGAGCCGATGGTTGGGATGTAGTTGAGCAGGAAGGCGATGAACCCGAAAAGGGCCGCGTAAGGCAGGCCTGCCCATGACGTGATGCCGTAGGTGAGGAAACCGGTGATGATGCTGACACCGGTTTTGATGCCCATGTAGTGACGCATGCGGCGACCAATCTCTCCGCGGATGGCGAACGCAAGCTGTACGCGGTCGGAATCTTCAAAGAGGGCGGCGAGCTTTTTGTCAAAGGTTGCCGCCTCGAAAATCATAAAGAGCACGTAGATGAAGACCAGCGAGCTGGATCCGGCCAGACTGGTGAGAACGGATGCCCCGGTGCTGAGGGCTGCGCTTAGCGAGAAGTTGGGCAGGATGTCGGAAAGCTGGAGCGGCTTTTCCATATTCAGTTGGTTGGCAAGCTTGAGCAACAGCTCATCCAGCCGTCCCTGATAGGTTGGTGCATCGAACGCCAGCTGCTGTAGGTTGACTGAGACGATGTTGAACAGGATGCCGACGACATAAAAGATCGCGAACAGAGCCAGCAAAATGGTGAGTGGGCGCGGCAAATACGGTCCAACCACAGGCAAATGTCGCAGGGCAGAGGACATGGAGTTGATAATGTACCAAAGCACCAGTGCGATAATCAGGGGTATAATGAGGGATCGCCCTATGAAGAGTAGCCAGCCAATAATGACAAGAAGGAACAAAGAGGCGGTGAACTTAATGAGAGGCTGGCGCATCATGCACTCCAAGGGGTCAGGCTGCCGGAAGCTGTTAGTTTTCACATAGTCTCTTAAAATCAGGTATTTATAAAGCTTTGTGATGAATGCTCTGTTGATCTGCCGGGGAAAAGGCGCATCCCCAAGTTTCAACAGGATCTGCCTTGTTCACTGCTATAAACAATTTACTCACCCGTGGTTGTTGGTGTAGAACCTGTCTTCGGTAAGGGCCTGTAGCTCAACTGGTTAGAGCCGTCCGCTCATAACGGACTGGTTGGGGGTTCAAGTCCCTCCGGGCCTACCACCTTCTCTCTTTTCATTTTAAAAATCAGATGATTAGAAGAAAAGGGTCCCGCAAAATTTTAAGGCGTGGGACACTTTACCACTCAAGCCCCTTCAAAGTCTCCATTGCGGAGCGGGCGAGATTCCAACGTTCAACACCTTCAGTATAGACTTCAGAGGTTCGCGCTTCGGCGTGGCCGTGGATCGCCATGATCTGATATTGAGAACAACCTTCAAGGGCTAAGAGGTGACCTGCTGCTTTGCGAATTCCATGGGAGCTTCGGTTTTCAAGTCCTGCTGCTAAGCACCATTTCTTGAAGCGATTGCGTAGGCTCTCTGGTGAGGCAAAGGATTTGCCGTGTTCAGTAAGAAGGTAAGTGCGTCCTTGTACTGTGGCCGCTCTGGTTGCCTTCAGCAACGGTGGAAGCATTGGGATCTCAACAAAGGCTGAACCTCGCTTACGGGGTTGCCAACCAAGACCTCTGATTCCACTACGATCAAATTCATTTTCTCTGCCAAGCCAAATCACGTCTGAGATGCGGCAAGCTGTGAACATGAAGAGAGTTAGGCAAAGGTGAGCTGTTGTCCCGGCTGGGTGCGTTTCTCTGAACTTCCGCAAATCTTCAACGGTCCAGGGTATGGCTCCCTTTGAGTTCTTGTTGAGCTTGCTAATTCCAGCTGCAGGATTGAAGTCTTTGCTACAGTCTCCGATCTCGCCTGCCCATTTATACATGGCACGGATCGCCTTCATCATGTTGTCGGCAGCTCCGGGGGTGGATTTCATGTTGTTGCGGATTTGCAAGACAGCCTGTTGAGGCATCTGGAAATCGTATTCACCATACTCGGCGTGTAGTCGATTTAAGAGATTGCTTCGCTGCTTGAGAGTGTCCTCAGAATATAAGTTATTCTCTACGTCAGATTTCAGATTTCCAAGGTAGCGATAGATCAACCAACTTACTGAGCCTTTAACTGCTTTATCTTCTGGCTTGCTTTCTGGTTTGATCTCTATCCCGCGTCTTGCTGCAAGGTAACATTCGAGGAACTCTTTGTGGTCGGGTGAAACGTGAAGGACAATTCGGCGGGCCTTTTGGCCTTCTACCCTCACACGCCATCGGGTGTTTCCAGAAGGCATTGTTTCCTTGATTAAGCCGGGAAACTTGAGTTTCATGTCATGTGCTCTGGCCATTGCTTCGGTCCGGCAGTTTGCGATTTAGCTGTCTTCGCGTCAACTTTTGAGAATACTAAGCGTGTTTCGGCGTTTGTTATGACACATTCGTGCAGAGTCAGTCCGCAATCCTGAGCGGCTTTGATTGCTCGTTTCATCTGGGCCTGTGTTGCTTTCGATGACTGCGCCATAGCAAACCTTCGTTTATAGAGCGGGTATTCTGAAAATGGATTTAATTGGATTTGGAGAAGAAGCTGGGGTTCGCTGCTTGCATCTCTGCGTACTCTCCCAAGTCGAAGTCGCTCAGCTGCAATGCTTTTACCTCATCATCCGTCAAACCAGCACTGCGTAGCAGCTCTGCAGCCATGGTGGGTTGATTGTGGGTCTGGGCGATTTGAGTGCAGGCGGCGATATAGCCAGCCAGATATGCCTTCTTCTCGCCTTGGGACATGTTTCACCTGTTTGGGCTTGAGTTAATCGGAGAAGTCGATGAGGAAGAGTTGGCCGCACCCAATTGGAAAGGCCATTGTCCCCCAGTAATCGTCG
>NZ_LCWX01000036.1:0-1428 GCF_001431305.1 Pseudovibrio sp. POLY-S9 | reverse complement strand
GTATCAATCCCCACGCCTGCCGTCATTTCAAAACCCTGTTTAGCTGCAAACTTGCCGCCTGCGCTGGTTGGCGTCTGGCGATGGCACTGCACACCAGAATAAGCAAAGCTGGCGGAGTTCTGGGGAATGATAAATGTTCCCTCATCTGCAAGTTTTGAGGCGATATCTATGACATGGTGTTCAAACAGCCCGCCTTTATAGCTTGGGCCATTGCCTGAGCGCGGCACCTTGCCAAAGGGCGGGTTGCTGATCGCCTGATCAAACCTGCCAAGATTGAGCTCTTCCCACTCAAACACATCAGCACAAATCCAGGTTGCCTCAGGAAGCAGTTTCTTTCCAACGGCCACATAAGCGGGGTTGCGTTCAATGCACACGATTTCCGGCGCTCTGCCGTTGCGCTCCTTCAAGCGGTGGTAGACTGCAAAGGACAGCATTCCAATGCCGGCACAAAGATCAATGATCCGGTGGCCGCCACAGTCAAATGAGAAATCAAAAGCCAGATCCCAAGGGGTGAAAAACGCGCCACGGGAGCCGTTTTCAAACTCAGCGCCTTCATGCCAGTTTTGAAAAACAAAATCCTTGTCATCTTCAGAGAGCACGTCTTTGTTAAGGAGGTCCACTGCTTGTGCGTGGCGCTTTGCTTCTGCTTTGGTGAGTTTAGCCATTGTTCTTGCTCCCTGTGAGGTCCGTTTCATTTCCCTTGTCTTTAAAACGGGTGTGCGGGAGCTGGTGAGAAGAGAGGCTGTCCATGATCTCCCGCAGCCGCCAGGTGAG
Organism: Pseudovibrio sp. POLY-S9; assembly: GCF_001431305.1. NCBI lineage: Bacteria > Pseudomonadati > Pseudomonadota > Alphaproteobacteria > Hyphomicrobiales > Stappiaceae > Pseudovibrio > Pseudovibrio sp. POLY-S9. Next base: position 654 of record NZ_LCWX01000036.1, on the reverse strand, counting down.
GAAGATTGTGGGCAGGGGAGCGACGAACTAGCTTTCGTGAGGGCGCGAGCCCTTGTAGCTGGTCCTCATGTCAAAACGACATAAAAAGAAAGAAGAAGGTGCAACCCTGCACGAAGGACAGTCACCATATGGCAGAGACAGACTGCCTAAGGCACTTAGCAAGGCTTGGCGCTGTGGTGGCTCAGGAAGAGACAACGCGGCTCCTTTGCCGCGCTTAGTGGTGTGGTAGTTTGACTCTGTAAGCGCCGATAGGCGCGTTGATTGGCCTGACCCGTCAGGGGCGTGTCCAATTACCAATCAAACCAAAGCGATAGTGCCAATGCTGACACTGAGGACCATAGAAACCCAAACAACCCCGAACTTTCGGGCGTTTCCATCATGGGTTGATCTGATCTGAATGACGGGCTTAATTTTGCTGCCTCTTCCCAAACATTATTTCCCGCAACTCATCACGGGGGATATTGGCGAAGGCATCGAGTTTCGATGTCTTCGGCTCTAACAAACTGTAAATCGCGGCACGTGAAACGCTGAAGGTTGCCGCTATCTGTGAGATGGTCTTGCCTGAAGCCTTCATTTCAACAGCTTCAAGCTGCTGCTCTTCGCTCAGCTTAGACGGTCGCCCCTGCTTCCTCTTCGCCTTCTCAATCGCCAATG
>NZ_LCWX01000035.1:42442-86669 GCF_001431305.1 Pseudovibrio sp. POLY-S9 | reverse complement strand
GTGCTGGCATGCTGTGATCCTCCCGAACAGAGTGAATCACAAATCGAAGTTTTGGGGAATCTCATAGATTCAAACTTTGATCGAAACGCTTTAGCGCACCGCCTTATTCCTTAAGGTGGTGCGTTCTTTATCTCTCCGTTTCGCTAACACCTCAATTTGAACTGCATGTGCAACCAGTTTCGGTTAGAGAAGAGCTATGGCTCAAAAGACGAAAATTGGCCGCCGTGTGGGTGGTTGGCTCTATCTACATCGCTCTGGCGTTGATTTCCTCCCTGCGGAGGACGCTGAACGACTGGCTCAGGTCGTGGCACAGCATCCGGACACTCCATGGAACCTGTGCAAAATCAGCAAGGACAAAGTCTCGTTGCTGCATTACGAGGACTTTGAGATCTCCGGTTTCCCGGCTTTGCTCCACTCCATCACGTTTGATCTTGCAACCCAGACAAGCAAGGCCATCGACTATTCCAAGCGTGAGAACCCGCCAATCCTGCATCGCAAAGAACTGCTCCTGCCGGAAGACGCCCCCAACATCCCAATGTATGCCGCTTTAACAAAGGCCGCCGAAGAGGCAGGTCTGTTCGAAAAACCCTCAGGCATTGGAACGCGCAAGGCGTGGGAAAAACGCATTGCTGATGCCGGGTTGAAGTTGGAAGGTCATCAGCTGCTGACAAGCAGGTAAGAAGGGAGGCCGCGCCTCCCTCTGTTTCACATGGATTTAAACCAGCCGGATTGAAACGCCGCCATCGGCAGTCATTGCGCTTCCCGTCACAAAACTGGACCGGTCCGAAAGCAGAAACAGCGCGGCTTGGGCAATCTCTTTCGGGCTTGCCATGCGTTTGAGCGGATGCAAGCCTGAAATGAAGGCATGTCCCTCCGGATCATCCCCTGCCATTGCTGTTTTGGTACCGCCGGGGAGCAGCGCGTTGATGCGGATGCCATCTGGTCCATGGTCTGCGGCCAGCGATTTCACCAGCCCAACCAATCCGGCCTTGCTTGCGGCGTAAGCCCCCATGCCCGGCATGCCGCTGTTGCAGTGCCCCACAAAGGAGGATGTGAACACAATCGCCCCCTTTGTGCGTTTCTTCAAAGCCGGAATCTGTGTTTTGGCCGCATAAAATGCGCTGGTGAGGTTGGTTTGCAGTACATTTTCCCAGTTCGCGCTGTCCATCTCTGGGATCGACTCCATGTTCCCCACAGTGCCAGCATTGTTGAAGGCCCCATGCAGCACACCATAGGTGTTGAGCGCATGTTCCACCAATGCGGAGGCATAGGCCTCATCAGTCACATCCCCTGCAAGGTAGGTGGCTGATCCGCCTTTTTTCGTGATTTTATCTGCCAATGCTGCCAGCTCTGCTTCACGTCTGGCCCCAAGCACCACGTTGGCGCCTTCATCAACAAACAGCTCGGCTGCTGCCGCGCCAATTCCGCTGCTTGCACCCGTGATGATGATCGTTTGTCCGTGTAACTCCATGTTTTCCTCCAGTGGTTGACTGGAGGTACTATTGGCATCTGCGCGGACAAAACCCACCCGATTTGCGAGGTTCCAGATCTTTGAGATCTCGCCTTCATCACTTAAGGCATCAGATACTGCATTTGAGAGTTTAAGCTATCGACTGGCACATCCTGTACAGGCACAGGCTCATCAGAGGGAAACTTTGCCAGCTCCACCAGTTCATGCACCCAGAAACTGGTGTACTTCACGAACAGTTTGACGGTTTCTGCAAACTCTTCAACTGACAGATTGTCGACCTGAATGGCCTGGGTCAAAAGTACTTCAGAGCTGCGCTGGTTGATTGAAAGCGCAGCGTGGCCGGTGCCCATACCGTTGTAATTGGCTTCCAGAAGGTGCAGGTAGAGGGACTTGGGGACGTTGTTCAGGCTTGCCAAACGGCTGTTGAGCCGGACCACGTTTGCGTTGAAATCCAAGACCTGAAAAAACACCTCAATCTCACCATCAACCGTCAATGAGCAAATATTCTCTGCGTCTAGTTTCAGGTCCAGCAACCCTATCGTCTCGCCGAATTGCCTGAGTGTGTTTTCAACCATTTCCATTTGTCGCCCCTTAATTTGTAAGTGATCTGCTTTTCCTACCCGCAGACCGCGCGAAACCCGGTATTTCCAGAGCCTTCACGAAAAGACGCCGCAAACACCAAGTGCTTTAAAATGTGAGAGGATGCCCTGGCAATCTGCGTTGCCTTTCCTCTCATGCGTGAACAGATTACAGAGTGAGTTCTGTCTTGACGCTCCTCAGCGCAGATGGAATTTCACTCATGATGTCATCAATAAAGTGGATTTCTGAACTCAGGTCCCCAACGGACATGAGACCGCCTTTCACAAGTCCTTCAAAGACATGAAGCGCACGCTCGGCATGGGCAGAATGGCCGCGCACCAGCCGATCACCATCACCTTTGAAATCATGCAGGCGAATTGCATCACGCTCCTGCGCCGAAAATTGAGAGGCCGCATTTTGCAGCTGTTTTGAAACAAACCCACGTGGGTTATTGGGTTCCAATTTTTCTGCGGCGTGGTGCAACTTCGTAAAGCTCTGATAAGCCTCAGCTAACCTGCCGTCTTTTAAATTGGAGAAAACGGCGGAAACAGCTGAACTTGCAGCTTCTTGCCGGCGGTCTGCCGCCGCATCTGCGTCGGTTTGGCTCCACACAATCTGCTTGGTTGCCATGCCTTCAAAAAATTCTGAAATCTTGCTCGTTGTGCTGTTCGAGCCTTCGCTAATACGCGTTTCGTTGGATTTAGAAACAGTGTGACCACCCAGCTCTGCCGCCTGTAGAGCTGCCGGTGCATTCACTTCCAGCGGAGCATGGTACGAGGTCGCTCCGCCAACTGAAATACCCGTCATAATCTAATGCCTAAAGTTCTTCCCATGGCTTCAACGTACCCAAAGGCTCACACTTCAGGTGTGTTGAACGAGACAGATCTCTAATTAATTTAGGTATTACTCAGCTAACGGATAGCTGCGAATAAAGCGATCTGTGAAAATCAGCAGGATGATACCGGGCACAGACGCGATGAGGGCAATGCCTGCTCCTGTTGCATCCAGTGCACCGCCGGATATTTTTGCAAACAGCAATGTCGGCAGAGTGATGATCTGCCCCTGCCCGATGAAAAACGTAAGCAAAAACAGATTGGTTGAGACCAGAAAAGTGAATAGGCAACCTGCAATCACTCCAGGAAGGATCATCGGCAAGGTCACGCGGAAGAAAATCTGTCGGCGATTGGCACCAAGAACACGTGCGTGGTCCTCTGCTTCCGTTCCATGCCCCTGATAAACCGCCGTCAGCATGCGCACCATGTAAGGGATGGTTGGGATCAGATGCACCACAATGACGCCTGCATAGGTGCCAGCAAAGCCGAGCGCAATAAAGATCATCAATAGAGCAATACCAATGGCAGCTTCAGGTATGAGAAGCGGCAAAGCGATCAGAAACTCAAGCTGGTTTTTGCCGCGAAAATTCCGCTGTGCCAGCACGCGAGCAGCTGGCAGACAAATGAGCAAGCACAACAGAGTCACTGCAACGCCGATACCAAGCGTGTTGATGGTCGCTTCTGCAACGCGAGAACTTGGCGAGAACACATAGTCCCATGCCAGTGGAAACGGAGAGCGCTCCCGTTGCTCATGCCACCAGACAGTTGGCAAAATGTTCGGCCATGCCCAACGGAAGGCCAAAGACTGGATGATCAGCGGTGCGAACGGTGCGATGGTAAAGGTTGCCATGGCCAACACGAGCAGGCGTTGCCATGGACTGATGGACTTTATGTCCCGGAGGTTGGAGCTAGAACCGATCATCAGACGCGCCCCCTTGCCCGCTCATATCTGCGGTAGCCCAACAGGTAAACTGCGAGGAAGATGCCGGAAACCAATGCCAGTGAAACGACCACGGCCATGCCCTGCAACTGGAACGCATAGTTGGCATCCTGAAAATACCGCCAAGCCAACACAGGCAGGGTATCTGGATAACCACCACCCAGAATAAGCGGTGCTTCAAATGCACCGATGTTGAACGCAAAGCAAATCAGCGAGGCAGAGACAATGCCCGGCATGATTTGTGGCAGCGTGACACGCCAGAAAATCTGTCTGGAGTTTGCACCCAGCACCATAGCAGCTTCCACCGTATCCTCGCCTTTTCGAGCCAGAACGGCGGAAAGAGTGAGCGTCATAAACGGCACCTGCTTCCAGACATAAACAGCGATAATCCCGCAGCCTCCATGGGTTTTGAGGATCTGTACAAACTGAGCCGGATCATCAATCAACCCAAGACCTGCAGAGATGCGCGAGAGCAGCCCGCCATTGCCCAGCATCACCAGCGCCAGTGCAATGCCAACGGTGTACGGCACCATAAGTGGCAAACGGATGAGTGCCCCAAAAACCCGCGAGGCTCTGAACTTCTTGGACAGGGCTATGCTGAGAGGGATCGAAATGACGAGGCCAATCAGTGTTGCTGCAAACCCGTAATAGAGCGTCAGACCCAATGACGCCCAAAAGTCAACGGAGAGCCAGAGGCGTTCAAAATATCGGGTTGTTGGAAACTCATTGATACCAAACCACGGCGCATAGCCAAAGCTTTGCAGAATGCCCAGCACGACAGCTCCGCCAAACAGCCCCAGCAAAACCACAAGCAAAGGCATCACCTCAGCAACATCACGCAGATTCTGCATGAGCGCGGGAGATGCGGCCGTTTTGGAGTTTACTGGAAGTGCCTTGGGCATCAGTTTTCGTTTCATAAAAATGGATGGCAGAAAGCCGCCATCCGCAAAAATGTTAGTTGTTCAGTTCGCCGGAGACCTGCGCAACAATATCTGCCAGGGGCTTATCCTCTTTGCGCTCGATAACCGCCAACCAGGTGGCTTCGATCACATCAACAAGACTGGCGTTGGTGTCTGGCGCGATGTTGTCGTCCAGCTGTTGTTGAGTCACGCCGTAATGTGGAGGCGCGGAAGCTGCAACTTCTGCCGTTTCTTCTTCACTCAGGCGCCACAGATCCAGACCAACAGGCATGCCTGCAGTTTTCAGCTTGGAGGCCTGCGCTTCAGCCGAGGAAAAGTAGTTGATGGCCACAAGAGCTGCTGCCGGATGTGGGCTGTTAAGTGGAACGGCAAGGTAGTTCTTGTTCTTGATCATATTGCCAGCCGGGAAGATCATCTCTTCCGCTTGTTCCGGATAGGCACCGGTGATCAGGCCATTGTGATTGCCAAACACACCAAACTTGCAATTGAAGTGCACTTCAGAATTGAGGAAGAGATTATCGAGTTCACCAGAATTCTCAGCATAACGTGGCTTGCCGGAAGCTCCGCCTAGTAACAGTGGTTCGATGCTTTTCAGGTACTCAATACCCGGCTCCATCAGGCGTGCCAGCTCTTCGCCGCCCATCTCTTCAAAACTCTGCTGGTAAGGCGCAGCCCCGGTGCCGTCCGGATTGTGCGCATAAAGGACAGACTGCACAAAGGTGTTGCCCAGATAATGCGGAGGCTTCACATAAGTGAACTTGCCCGGATTGGCTTCCAGATAGGTCTTCAGCTGAGCAAAGGTCGCTGGTGTGTTTTCTGCAGAGACGTGGGCGCGGTTGACGGAGCACACATACTGCTCACCAGACCAGGGCATTTCCTGAAAACCGGTTTCAACGCCAAAATCACGCAGGTTGAGAAGTGAGCGCGGATCGCTCTCATCCCACTCAAAATTCACTGAGTTAGGCAGGCGGTTGGCAAAAGCACCCCACAGCGCATTTTGCTGCTTGAGGGAGTAAAAGTTTTCGCCGTTGACCCAGACCAGATCCACACTGCCCTGTTCTTCACCGCGACCTGCTGCCAGTTCGGCAATCACCACATCTACCGTATCTTTGGTTGCTGTGATGCGCACAGGGTTCAGCTTCACCCCTTCGGCGGCCAATGCCGGTGTTGCTACCTGATCAACCCACAGGTTGATGATGTCGGACCCGCCCCAGTAATAAAAGTTGACGGTGCCTTCATCACGCGCTTTGGCGGTGACATCTTCCCACCCCAGATTGCCCTTCAGAAACTCACTGCGGAACATGCCCGGAGCGTCTTCTGCCTGCACAGCGCTGCTCCAGCTGACAACAGCGAGCGTGCTTGCAAGTAGCATCTGTTTACTGCGTGATTTTGTGTTCTTCATAAATTGCCCCCAACCGGTTCTTCAGCCGCTTTTACTGCAGCAGCCAAATTTGCTCTGGCGGTAAGGTCACGGTGACCGCATCGCCTGTTTTTCTTTTGATTGTAGATGCTTCCTCAACGGTCAGAGATCCCTCTCCCACCTGAAGCGTGTAGCGCATCATCGCGCCAAGAAACTCTGCTCGTGTGATTGTGCCGGAGAACGCATTTTTCTGCGGTGCTTCGCGGCACTCTTCAATCTGTATGCTTTCAAACCGCAGCATAGCCTTTGATGGCTGTTTAGTGCCAAGGCCTGATCCAGCTCCCAGCATGAGCTGGCCATAAGGGCTCTCGATATGCCCATCAGATGTTGGTGTGCATGCAAAGATATTGGAATGCCCCATAAAACGGGCAGTCTGTTCATTGGCTGGACGCTGGTAGATCTCATCAGGAGCTGCAAGATGCGCTATTTTACCGTCAAACATCACCGCAATCCGGTCCGCCAGATCCATCGCCTCAATCTGGTCATGGGTCACCAGCAGCGTCGTCATGCCGTACTCATCATGCAAATCGCGGATAAACTGGCGCATCTCAGTACGCAGCAGCGTATCAAGGCTCGCCATTGGCTCATCCAGCAACAGCACTTCAGGCCTGGTCACCAACGTACGTGCAATCGCAACGCGCTGCATTTGCCCACCAGACAGCTGTGCAGGAAAGCGCTTGGCAAACGCAGAGAGACGGACGATCTCCAGCATCTCGCCCACCTGCCGCATCTGCTCATCTGCTGAAAGGCCGCGCACAGACAGACCAAAGGCTACGTTCTGTTCAACCGTCATATGTGGGAACAGTCCAAAACGCTGAGAAACAAGACCGACTTTTCGCTTCTGGACAGGCAGAGTGGTCACATCCCGCCCATTGAACCAGATGGAACCGGAGGTCGGCTGTTCCAAACCACAGACCATACGCAGGCTCGTGGTTTTACCGCAACCAGACGGGCCCAACAGCACCAGAAACTCGCCGCACGCCACATCAAGATCAATGGCATCAACCGCAGGCGTTCCTGAGAACACTTTTGAGAGGTTTTTCAGTTGAACCTGCGTCACACGGCGCCTCTTCACTCATCTTGATCGGGACGTTTGCGTCCATCTGTTATTATTGTTGCTTTCAAGCTGCAGCGAAACCTGCGCAATAGCACAAGCCTACCCCATAAATCGGAGGAGGTCAGGTTTCTTCTGTCAGTTGAGTGATTTGCATACTATGCCAGTGCGTTACTGACGGTACAGTAAAACCGGCGTGAGTTTAACGTTATGACGGCTATCATACAGGATATCAGCGACTTGCCCTCACCCAAGGCCGCTCAGTTCGCACAGATATGCCGTCAGCAAGCACACTGATCTCCACCAATGCTCCTATTCAACCCCTTATAGAGACATCGGAATTTGAAAGACTGACGGCTTGCAGGCAACACAGAGAACTTGCTCAGGCATCAGCCTTTGCGAAGGCAAACCAGAACTGTTCTGCCACCGGTTTCGTCTGTGAATAGATTTTTCGGAAAGGCGCAGGAAAGTTTGCTTTGGCAAAAGCAATGTCTCCTTCCAGAAAATGCTTGCGATAAATCCCCTCAACATCTTTGGAAAGGACCGCTGCTCGTTTGCCCTGTTTGCAATAATCAAGCGCGCTTTTGAGCAGTACATTGCGCAGCCCAGTGTCCTCAATAACGGAAAGCTGCGGAATAACAGATAGTCCAAGTTCATTCAGACCTGAGTTGGCCCGGTGACTGAGATCATCCGGCTCCAGCAGTTTCTTCTCGTAAAACTTGTTTATGAGATCAACATACTCAACCGGATGCTTCTCCATCGCCTCCTGAGGCAGATACGTGACAGAAATCCGCTCTAGTTGCTGTGCAACGCTTTGCCATGCAAACGAGGGAGTGACTGCCTTATTTGCAAATTCATGAAAGGTTTTGGGAGTGCCATGCCACGACAGGCAATGGCGAAAGAACGAGACCAGGAAATCGGTACGGTTTCGCACGGTAACCAGCGTTTTAACTTGCACACCTCGTCGTTGCAGTTCTTTCACGAGCTGAGAATAACGTTTGACGTTAGGATAGAACTGTTTATGGGCGAACGCCTTTCCCATGAGCCTTTCGTGAGAAATTCGATAGGTGTCTGTCTCTGGCTTAGTAATTGCTTCCTGAAAAAGGTCTGCCAGTTCCTCTGCTTTGGGCTTGATCATACGGTTTTCATAGAGTCGCATAAATGAGCTTGTTTTAAAGCTTGCACAATCATCAAACAAATCAGGGTGCTTGGAGTAGAGCTGCTTTTGCAGGGCAGTTGTACCGGTTTTATGCGCACCGATATGGATCAGAACCTTCTTCATCAGCAAAGACCTTAAGGCGTATCCCTGAAACGCGGGGTCGGATTTCAAAATGGATTACGCGACAGATTTTGAAACGAGCATCCGTTCAGCCTAACCACATTGGCCTGTACTGCTATTCCCGAAAATTAGCCCCTTTAAAGAGAGAGGCCATGTTCATCAGTGAGCCCTCTCAATCCTGATTAGTGCGGGCCGGCTTCGACGAGAAATTGCTGGAGCTGCAGGCTACGCACCGCAGTCTGGTCTCCCATGCAAACAGACATGGCGAGCGATGCATTGCTGCCTCCCTCATAAATCAATGCATTCGCGGAACACGTGTCATCGCGAAACTTGATCCAGTTGCGTTGCGCATTCTTCAGGCTGGCTTTCATATTGGTGCTGGCCACCTTCATAATCTCAGCATACGCAGTGTTGAGGCGCTGGTCCCAAACCATATACTCCTGCACTGCGCAGAAAATCATGTGGCGGTTTTGGTACTGACTGCCGATACACTGCTCCATCACCTCTCCAAAGCAAGCCATAGCCGGATAGCCACCGCCCTTCTCTTCTACACACTTTGCGATAGTCGCGGCCTGTTCCTGCGTTGGCTCATCAGCAGCCTGCGCGAGAGAACAGAGTGAAAGAACCAACGAGAGCGAGAACAGAGACGTGCGCATAAAACTCATAGAAACCTCAAAGTAATTTTCTCTATAAAAAGTGATAGGTGATCTACTATGAGAAATTACTAAACCAACTCTCTGAGAATAGCCTAGTCATTCTCCGCAATACCTCGCAGATTTCCCATCATAGTTACATGACAAACGCGTTTGGTTTGAAACGCCACACAAGATCGAAGCGGGTCATTCAACTTGATGCGCTTTTGCAGTCAGGCCTCAAATCTGGGCGAAACCGAGTCAATTACAAGAAGTGCTGATCAAAAAGCACCATATTACGCTTTTGTGAGGGGTTGGGGAAAACGCACGTCGTGCGCATTTTGTGCATACTGTTTCCCAATGGTTTGCCAACTAATAAATATTCAATTATTTCAGAGCCTTGAGAGAGTTCATAAAATTCCACCTCATAAGTTTGCTGTGATCACGCAACATCTCAAAAAACGCAATTATTGCGCAAATTTCTCGTCATAATTGAGCTAAGCATATTGAGTTATTGGCATAAGTGTCTTAAGTTATTTATTAAATCATTGAGGTGGCTAATTTGGTTGCCGGATCGATTTCAAGAATCCGCTAAAGCTCCCAAGGCACGCGAGCGATCCCTTGCTTCCCTTCTCGTCCAAACGGGGAAGCGAGAGATCTCGCATATTCTGATAGTCCGACAACTCCTGCTTAAAGACCTTTGCCGTGCATCACGACAACTGCGTTTAAGTGAGCCTCCTATTAATAACCGCGAGAGCTGAATCCGGAGGCTGTGATGGGCAGTTTTGAAATACTTCTACACCTTGCTGCCGGCATTTCCCTATTATTTTGGGCCACCAGAATGATCCGGACAGGCGTTGAGCGAGCAGTTGGTCAAAAATTCCAAGGTTGGATGCAGCAGGCTTCTAAAAACCGCTACACCAGTTTCACAACCGGCTTTCTAGTCTCCATCATCTTGCAGAGTGCAACGGCCACAGCCATTCTTGCGCGCGGGTTCATCAGCAAAGGCTCCATTACGCTGGCAGCTGGTCTTGCCATCATGCTTGGCGCAGACCTTGGCTCCACCATGGTCGTTCAGGTGCTCTCATTGGACCTCAGCTGGTTGCTACCGGTTTGTCTTGTTGTTGGTGGCGCCCTGTTCTCGCGCGGCAGCACACGCACCATGCGCCAGACGGGCCGCATCATCATTGGCGTGGGGCAAATGCTGATCGCACTGTCTTTCATCGGCATGGCCTCCGAGCCCCTGCGTGAAAATGGGGCTCTGCCAGTTATCCTGAACCTGCTGATCGGTGATCCATTTGTTGCGATCATCACTGCAGCTGCTTTGACCTGGCTGCTGCATTCATCCGTTGCAGTGGTGCTCATGATCATGACACTGGCAAGCACCGGCGTGCTGCCGATGGAAGGTGCTCTGCTCTTCATTTTAGGCGCAAACATCGGTTCCAGCATTATCCCTCTGGTCCTTACCATGAGCGATAGTGCAGATGTGCGCCGTGTACCGCTTGGCAATATGATCTTCCGCGTGGCCGGTGTATTGATCACTTTGCTGCTGATGCGCTTTGATGTGTTCACCATCGACATGCTGGGCGATGATCCGGCACGCGCGATCGCAAACTTCCATAGTGGGTTCAACCTTGCTGTTGTTCTGCTGGGCATTCCAACCATTGGCCTTGTCGCTCGGCTGACCAAACTCATTATCTCTGATAGCGCAGGCCAGTCTGACGAAGATGCTGTTATGGAGCGCCTCAGCCTGCTTGACCGCAAGTTGCTGGAAACCCCCGACCTCGCCTTTAACGCCGCTACCCGTGAAATGCTGCATATGAGCGAAAAGGTGGAAGCCATGCTGCGCGGTGTGATGGTGGTGTTTCGCGGTGATGATGCAAACACAGCCAGACGGTTGATGAAGATGGATGACGAGATCGACGATCTGCACCGCTCCATCAAAGAGTATCTGACTGATGTGACCACCAAGTCCATGAGCGACGAGGACTATCAGAAGTATACGGAATTGATGAACTACTGCGTTTGTCTGGAACAGATGGGCGATGTCGTCCAGCGTAACCTGTTGGTACTTGCAGAGAAAAAATCCGGCCTCAACAAAGAGTTCTCGCAGGAAGGCTGGAAGGAGATCAAAGACCTCCACGCCGCAGTGCTGCAAAACCTGCAACTCTCTCTACGAGTGCTCATCACTCGCGATGCTGAGCTTGCGAGGGATCTGGTTGCTCGCAAGGTTCTTGTGCGTGAACTGGAGTACAAGAGCCGCGATGCACATCTGCGCCGCCTGAGCCAGAACCGTCAATCCAGCCGGACAACAAGCTCCATTCATCTGGAAACCATCAGCGATCTGAAGTACCTGAACGCACTTTTGACCACTGTTGCCTACCCGATTGTTGAGGGGGAAGGCGAACTGCTGCGCAGCAGGCTCACCAACGAGCCACAGAAAAACCCGGTTAGCGCCGTACCAGTGGGCACATAAGCGCCTCTCCTAACTTTGAGGGAGGCACGGCCGAAGTCAGATTGATACTCTGATTTGAAACGCAAGCCAGTGTTTCCCCGAGGTCAGGAGCTACAAGCATGTTTGACAAGGACTATGATGTAACCTTTTCACTCAAACGGCTTTGGATATTCCTTGCCGTTGGCATGGTCCTCTCATTTGGTGTTCTGCTCTTTTTTGGCGCTGAAATTTACCGCTTGAAACCGCCGATCCCGGACATGGTGGTCTCGGACAATGGCGATATCATCTACACTAAGGATGACATCGAAGAAGGCCAGAATGTCTGGCAGTCTCTGGGCGGTATGCAGCAGGGCAGCGTCTGGGGGCATGGCAGCTATGTAGCGCCGGATTGGTCCACCGACTGGCTGCACCGTGAAGCACTGGCTCTTCTGGATGTTTACCACCGCGATCGGGTTGGCTCTGGTTACACCCCACCAAGCGATGAGCAACGGGCCTTCCTTCAGGTCCTCATAGAAGACGAAATGCGGCGCAACCGCTACAACCCTGCCAACGAAACCATCACAATTTCAGATGACAGGGCAATTGCCGTCAGTCAGGTGGAAGATCACTTCACAAGGTTATTTTCATCCTATGACAACATCGACGGGCAAAACCTTCGAGACGATTACGCCTTCCCTCCCAACATCCTGATCACACCCGACCAAGCTCAAAAACTCTCCGCCTTCTTCTTCTGGACCTCCTGGAGCTCCGTCACCAACCGGCCAGATGATACAATCTCCTACACCAGCAACTGGCCTCATGAACCACTGGTCGGCAATCAGCCCACCGGAGCAGCTTTCATCTGGACCATTGTCAGCATCCTTCTGCTGCTCGGCTGTGCAGGAGCCCTGTGCTTCTATTACGTGCGCCAGTATGATTTATGGCGCGAGCGCATTGTGCCGGAAGGCGGTGCAGCAACAAAGAACCCGCTGGCGAATGCCAAACTGACACCATCCATGCGCGCGACAGCCAAATACTTCTGGGTGGTTGTAGCCTTGATGGTTGCTCAGGTGGCTCTGGGAATTCTCACCGCTCACTACGCCGTTGAAGGGCAGGATCTCTATGGCATCCCGCTGGCGGAGTTCATCCCTTATTCCATCTCACGCACCTGGCATACTCAGCTGGCTGTGTTCTGGATCGCAACGGCCTGGCTGGGCACAGGCCTTTTCATGGCACCGTTACTTTCCGGCAAAGACCCAGCCTATCAGACGCTTGGCGTCAATTTCCTTTGGCTCTGTCTCATCATTATCGTCGTGGGCTCATTTGCTGGCGAATGGCTCGGGGTCAATCAATTCTTCTCCCGCACGATGAACTTCTGGTTCGGTCATCAGGGCTACGAATATGTTGATCTGGGGCGCTTCTGGCAGATTTTCCTGTTCATCGGCCTGCTGCTGTGGACTGGTCTGGTCCTGCGTGCTCTCTATCCCGCGTTGAAGGGTGGTCATAACCGCAGTCTCATTGCTCTCACACTGTTGTCCGCTGTTGCCATTGGTTTGCTTTACGGCGCAGGCCTGCTTTGGGGCCAGAACACTCATATCAGCGTCATGGAATACTGGCGCTGGTGGGTGGTTCATTTGTGGGTTGAAGGCGTCTTTGAGGTGTTCGCGACAGCCATCATTGCACTCATTTTTGTGAATCTGAAACTGCTTCGCGCCTCAACCGCAGCTGTCGCCGTCATTTTCGCCACCATCATCTTTATGGCCGGCGGTGTGCTGGGCACATTCCACCACCTGTACTGGAGCGGTACTCCAATCGGTGTGCTGGCGCTTGGGGCGGTGTTCTCGGCGCTGGAGGTTGTTCCTCTGCTGGTTATCGGCTTTGAGGCCTATCAGACCCACAAGCTGGAACAGAACACTCAATGGATCAACCACTACAAGTGGCCGCTTAACTTCTTCGCCTCGGTTCTGTTCTGGAATCTGGTTGGCGCTGGCTTGCTCGGCTTCTTCATCAATCCACCGCTGGCGCTCTATTACATGCAAGGTCTCAATTCCACACCAGCCCACGGTCACGCCGCCATGTTTGGCGTGTATGGCCTGCTGGGTATTGGCCTCATGTTGTTCTGTCTGCGCTCCCTCATTCCAGACAATCGCTGGAGTGACAAGTGGCTGCAGCAAGCGTTCTGGGGGCTCAATATCGGCCTTGCCATGATGCTTGGGCTCTCGCTGATCCCGCAAGGGATTTACCAGGCCTACATCAGCTTTACTGAGAGTTACTGGCTCGCCCGTGCACCAGAAACGATCCATGGTCCGGTTATGACTGCATTGGTCTGGGCCCGTGTGCCCGGAGACATTGTCTTTAGCTGGGGTATCTTTTCAATCGTCATGTTCATGTATCGCGCTTACTTTGGCGAACCAGTAAATGAAAAAGAACAGACGGCAAAGGCTTAAGGCCTCAAACGCACTCTCATGCTGAGCAAGTGCTTATAAAGCCATAAAAAACAGGCCTCGCCTCATTAGCCGGCGAGGCCCGAAAACGTAGCGGCCTACGCCGTTTGTGGCGGAGTAGCAACACATACTCTCATTCATGTGTATAGCCATGTGCATTGCGTAAAAGTGTATCTACAACTAGAAAGAGCTATATATACTGGCCACGATTTTTAGTTTTATTTCCGTAAGGTACATTTCTTAGTTGCTTAGATTTCCGCTGTTCCATCATGAACTGACGCGGGTTCTGCGCATTTCAGGTCCTTTGATGCTGGCCATGTCCGGCAGAACTCTGATGATGATCGTAGACCGACTGTGTCTCGCCGCCTATTCCGAACAGACCCTCACGGCCTCTGGCCCGGCGGTCTTCATGGGCATGTCCGCAATCTCCTTCTTCTCCGGCGTCACCCAGATTGGCCGATCAGTCATTGCAGAAGCTTATGCCCGCAGCGGAATAGAAGCGGCACACAAGATGGGTGGCAGACTGTTTGCCGTCGCAATCCTGTGCGTATTGGGTCTCATCCTCACACTGCCTTTACTGATGAACCTGTCACAGTTCAGCTCAAGACCGGGCGAAATCATTGCACTGGAGAATGTTTATCTCAGTTGGGCCATGCTGTTCGGGTCCATCATGATCCTTGATGGCGCAGCGAGTTGCTATTTTGGCGCTGTTGGAAACACACGCCTCATTTTTAAGGCCAGTATTGCAGGCCAGTTGGTGTCCATGCCCATGACCTATGTTCTGGTGTTCGGGCTCTATGGATTTCCCGAGCTTGGCATGGCGGGTTCCGCCATCGGCACAGTGCTTGGGTCCCTCGCTGTGTTGGTTGTCTATCTCACTCAAACACCTCGCGCCCTGCGGGTTGCAGCGCTGAATGAGGCGAAGGCGTTGATCAGTAAATCACGCCGGGCTTTTGAGGTGATTGCGCTCTTCAAACGCGGTGTTCCTCTGGGCGCACATGATAGTACGGATGAGATTGGCAACACCGCCATTATCTGGGCTGTGTCCATGGTGGGGGCCACCGCACTGGCGGCCAACAACTTCAACGTCATTCTCAATTATGTCGGCATCATTCCGGTGATCGGCATTGCCAATGGCGCGACGATCCTGTCCTCACAAGCCATTGGCCGCAATCAGTTTGAGCGTATTCCCAAAATTGCCAGCGCCTCCCTGTTCGTGGCGTTTTCCTACGTAGCAGTCGTGACGGTGCTGTTGCAGAGCTTTGATCGGGAAATCACCTCTCTGTTCTCGCTTGGCAATTATGGGCAGGACATCTTCGAGCTGTCAGTCTCCGTCACCTCACACATCTGGTATTATGCGGTAGCTTTTGCTGTTTCCTTCATCGCCAGCGGCATGTTGCAGAGCTTTCACCAAAACACATATGTTTTCAAAACCCGCATCCTCACCATGTGGTTTGGCAGCGTCCCGGCCTCCTATCTGATTGCTTACAACTGGAGCATTGACGAGGGTGCGCTTCAACTCATCTGGATCTCTCTGAGCACATTCGAGCTGGGGCTCGGTCTGCTGTTCACAGTCAAGATCTTTTCTTGCCTGAAAGAGCACAACCTGCCCGAGCCTGCGTGGGAGACAGAAATTGAGAGAACCGAAGTGACTTGAGCAGCAGATCTACGCGATCAGGGTCTCCACATAATCTGCGACGTCTCTGGCATCCACAGAGGCCTCGCGGACAAGCCAGTCGAAATGATCAGTGAGCGAGCTGACCCTTTCCGCTTCACGAAATGCCAGATAGCACTGCCCCACATAAACCACCGCCAGATTTGGTCCGAAGATGGTGATCGGCGCGCTGAAGACTTTGTGCGCATCAAAGAGAAACAGGCGCAAGCGAGGGAACATTTGGCGGCAGGTATCTGCCACAAATTTCAGCTGCTCAACCCGCGTTTCCTTATTCAGATGAGCATAATAGCCAATGCCTTGCGCGCAGGCTTGTATCTCATGAAGCGGGATGGCGATTTCATAATCAGACTGGCGCGAGCGCAGCCAGTCCAGCTGTCCGCTGATAGACCCAACCACCTCTTCAGGGTCCAACCCGCGAAATGAGGCATACTCCCACGCCAGCATACGGTCTGTTTTTAAAATGTCAGGCAGTGTGGCTGGCACATGGCGCACTTTCAGTCCGGTTGCTTCCTTGTGCCAGTTGAGGATTTGCTCATCAACGGAGGATCGCTCCGCCGGGCTCAAGGCCATTGCAGCTGCAATGATATCACCCGGACGCTCTGGCCTGTTGGTGAGCCCTAACAACCAATCCGCACTCACGCTGAGCGAGGCTGCCAGATCGGCCAGCAACTGGCTGTTGGGCAACCGCGGGTTTTCATTGTTCAGCAACTGACCAACGGTAGAGCGATCAACACCTGCATTGCGAGCCAGTTGGCTGCGCGTCACATCGGCCTCAGCCATCGCTTCAAACAACCTGTTTCGAAACAAAGTCGCTCTGTCGCGCTTGTCCATCAAAATCACCATTGCAGATTATAATCAACAAAATGAATTTATTGCAGCTAATTTACCCAATGTCCAATCTGCATTTTCTCCGGTAGCAACGAGAGTAGGAATTACATTCTTACCTGGACATCTTATATGGACACTGCTTCACGCATTTTTACAAAATCAGTTACCTGGCAAGTCATGGGGCTTTTCTCTATGACGTTGATCGGATTTGTTTTTACGGGCTCCATCACGCTCGGCGGCGGCATTGCTATCGTCAGCTCCATCCTCGGCTTCATCTTCTACTTCCTGCATGAGATGGTTTGGTCCAACATCCAGTGGGGCCGCAAAATCACCGAGACAAACGCACAGCAGGATACCCAGAACTGACTTCACTGGGCTGTCCTCACAGCTCTCCTCTTTCTCTCAGCACGTCAAAGACTTCCCGATACTCAGGAAATGCAAGGTCAGGCAGGCTGACAGCTTCCTCAAAACCCACCCACCGCAGTTCGGTATGCTCATCACCAAGGTTCTCTGTCTCACCCTGCCATTGGGTCACAGTGAACAGGTGAAAGACAATTGCGTCCTGCGGATCGTCAGCTTGTGTTCTGAATTCGGTGATTTTTGCAAAGGCTTCTGCCTGAATGCCAGTTTCCTCTTTCAGTTCACGTAAAAGAGCCGCCTCCAGTTTCTCCCCGGCTTCAACATGACCGCCGGGGAAACTCCAGACATTCGCGAAATTCTGCCGTGCTGGCGACCGTAAGCCCATGAGAACATGGTTGTTCTGCAGCAGCAGCCCATTCACAATATCAGTCATTATCGGATCTCCCCCAAGGCGATTCTGAGCCACGAAGTGCCAGTTTAAAGAGGCACTCCGTGGTTGTTCAAATCAGATTTCCTTAAAGCGTACCCCTTTAAAGCAACGCACAGGATTTCCGCGTTCCAGTTCGTGATGGAGTTGTCGTTGTGATCTCCGCAGGCGGTCCTCCTCTGTCACAGAAAGACCCGCAAGTTTTTCCTGCAAGCGCTGCACAGCGAGTTGCTTGTTGCGGTGTTGCGAGCGTTCATCCCGAGCCACGACAGTGAGGCCTGTAGGCACGTGGGTCGCACGCACCGCGCTTTCGGTCTTGTTTTGATGTTGGCCACCCGGCCCACCAACGCGCAACGTCTCAAACCGAAGCTCATCTGGTTTCAGCTCACCGCGTTCCTCTGAGAGGGGCGGCAACTCAAACACACCGATGAACCAGTTCTGCCGTTTGTGGTTGGGGCGAAACGGGCTCTGGAATGTCCACTTGATTGTGCCATGCCATGATCTGGCGAAGGCCTCGTTGCCGCTGCCTGAGAGCGTGACTTCAACAGATGCCGCGTCTGAAGACATACCGGAGATCTCAGGATCACACACCATGGAAAGCCCAAGCTTTTTCGCCGCTTTTTCCATGGCACCAAGTGTATGCCGAATGGCAAGCCTGCATTCAGCAGGTCCGTCACCGGATGTTACCAGCAAGCGCAAAGATGCATTCTTTGTCATCGTTTGCCCCTCCGCTCATCCGCACCACGTGCCGTCTTGAACGTGACGACAGGTGTCATCACTCCAACACACGTGGCAAGCTGTGCCTCAACCAACTGATTGAGCACATCCTCAGAGTTTTTGTAGGCCTGCGGAGCTTCTTCCACGAGGAGCTGCTTATCCTCACAAACAACGCGCCCACCATAAGACGTGCGCGCCAAAGCATTGCGAACAGACTTCTGCTTTGCGATACGCCCATGCATGGACGCACGATCATATTTACGCCCTGCTCCATGTGCCAGTGAGGACAGTGCCTCTGGAATGTTGCCGGATGGTTTCAGCAAAAAGCTCTTTGCATCGCGAGAGCCTGCCAGCGGGACAAGATCCACATCGGCTTTGGCTGCTCCTTTGCGGTGAAGAAACGCATCACCATAACGCTCTACGAGGTTATGGCTGCTGTCCACCACCAGCTCCACATCGCAGCGCAGAGCCGCCGCTGCCCGCTCCGCAATCACTTTGCGGTTCAGGCTTGCCCATCGCACAGCAAGGTCATGCCACTTGAGATAAGCGTGAGTGCGCTCCTCCCCAGCTGGCATCCCTTCCGGGCCGAATGCTGCATATTCTTCAAAGATGCTGGCTCCCAAGGAGCGGGAGCCGGAATGCACGAAGAGCAGAACGTCGCCTTTTGAAATACCAGCTCTCGAGGCAAGGTCTGGATCCGGCGTCTCTGCCAGAACCTGCACCTCGCAGAAATGATTGCCCCCGCCGATTGTGCCGATGGCATTGGGAGCCAGATCCTCTGGTAAACCAGCAGAACGTAAATGCGCCTGTCCCTCTTCCAGATCAGAATAATCCTGAAGCATACGCAAACGGTCCGCCAGTTTTTGCGGTTTTAGTTTGTGAGCACTGAGGGAGGTGCGAAACACGGTCATGCCGCAGCCAATGTCATTGCCGATCATGTGCGGATGCACGCGATCAGACAGGATAGCGACACCGACCGGACCGGGGTGAAGATCAGGAAACGCGGCGATCTGTTTAACGGCTTCAAGCTCAGCGAGTTTGTTAAGTTGGACTTCTGCATCCCCAAGGATCCAGGCGGAAGTCCCATAGAATTTATGGATTGGCGCAGGCGCACAGGCAGCGCGGGTCGCGCAATCCAAGCGTAAATTGCCCATAAGAATGGCCTATAGTTCTTGAAAGTATTTCCGAGCAATGGCTCGAAAGAAGATCCTAAAGGCCGCTAGCGCTGGCTCTAAGAAGGATCAGTGCCCTTTTAAGGGCGAAACGCGGAAAGACATGGTTCGCTCCAAACTGTGCTGCGCACCAATTGCTGCAGCTGAGGGCTGGGGAAATAGCAGAGGGAAGCCGCTACGTCAATGTGACTATCCTCGTCAATCCGAGCACCGTGGCTGGACAACCACATCAGGACGTCTAGGGTACTTTGCAAACAGGGGGAGGCAGTCATGCGGGTTTTGGTCGTTGGAGGCACCGGTTTTTTGGGCGGCGCAATTACGGATGCGCTTGTCAGTGCAGGCCATCAGGTTGCCGTGCTGGTGCGCGGTAGCACCAAACGATCAATACCAGAGGGCGTTGAAGCAATCACAGCTGATCGGTACGGTGATCTTAGCGCTTTGAAACAACATACGTTTGACTGGGTCTTTGACACCTGCGCCTTCTCACCTGATGCTGTGCGCAGCTTGCTTGGTGCGCTCGGAGATCAACTGCAGCGCTATGTGTTCATCTCCTCAATTTCAGCCTATGGCACATTTGCAAAACCGCACCTGAATGAACAAGACCCTGTACCCACTGCGACTGAGGATGATCTGACCGTTGCTCAAGGCCTTTCATCTGCAGAGCGTAGTTCAGCGGCTTCTTACGGCGCGTCTTATGGTGCCCTCAAACGGGCATGTGAGCTTGCTGCAGAAGAAGTACTTGGTGAGCGGGCAACCTCCTTGCGCGTGGGCCTGCTGGTTGGCGCTGGAGATTACACGGATCGCCTGACCTGGTGGGTTCGCCGCATCGACCGGGCCACACGGCAAGACCCTGCGGTCCCAGCCCCTGCTCCGGCCTCAAGACAAGTGCAGATGATTGACGTGCGGGATGTGGCTGATTTCGCGCTGGCCTGTGCGCAGACCAAACGCGGAGGCATCTGGAATGTCACCAGCCCTCCGCTTCAACTCGGTGATCTTCTAAAGGCAATTATATCAGAAGCGAACTCCCCTGCTCGCCTGCACTGGGTGGAGGAAGAGCATATCATTGATGCAGGCATTCAGCCGTGGACCGATCTGCCCGTCATGATGCCCTCCCTTCCAGACTACGCCCACTTCATGAACGTGGACACCACCCGTGCGCAGGCAGCCGGTTTAACCTGTCGCCCACTGAACGAAACACTCGGCCCGCTGCTGGCGTGGGACCGTACCCGGCGCGATACAGCTCTCAAATGCGGTTTGACAGCTGATCAGGAAGCAGCTCTGCTCAAGCAACACACCACAAGCTGAGCGTCTACGCCTTGGCAGCAGCACCGAGCGCTTTGCGGTACATGGGCACCAACATGGTTTTTGCCTTTGCCATGCGTGTGAACCAGCTGGCTTTTACTGTACCGATTGGTGGCACATCAGAAACACCGGTTTGACTGCCAAGGGTGACGACCATCATGTTATCGTTGGTTTTCGGCTTGTAGTTCTTCAGCTTGGCCTGCGGGTTCTTCAAAATTTGCAACACGTTATGGGTCACAGTTTTCACATGACCGCGCACATACAGTGCCTTCTTCACTTCATCAATCCCAGCGATGTCACCCAGCACAAAGACGCTGCTTTTGCCCTTCATCTGGAACGTGTCTTCAACCGCAATATAGCCGCGTGTATCAAGCAGATGAGCAAGATCCTGCTGCATGTAATCCGTATTCGGCTTGCCACCTACACACCAGATGATCAGGGCGTAATCTACCACCTCGCCGCTAGAGAGCTTGGCTTGCTCGGCCTCAGCCTTCAGTGAGCTGGATGGCGCAGGTGAAAGCACGCGTTCGCCCAGCATAAACGTCACCCCGCGCTGCTGCAGCACTTTCACGGCATGGTTTGCCGTCTTGCGGGAGGTGCCTTTGAGGACTTCACCGCTGGATTCCACCAAGACAACAGATTTTTGCGGGAACCGCTCGGTAATCTCACCTGCCATCTCAACCCCAACAGGGCCACCGCCAACGAGCAAGATTTTCTGCGCAGACTCAATCGCACTATGGGTCGACTTGAACGCGGCGTGTCGCTCCTTCGTTGAGCCAGAGGTCGGGCGGATCAGCTCTGAGGGAAACCGGCTACCTGTTGCCAGAATGGAGATATCAGCCTCCAACATATGCTCAGCACCATCAACACCGATGACATGCCCGACTTCACCAGTAAACCGCTCCAGCTTGCCGTGAATGAAGTCCACGCCCTTCAAAAACGAATGAAATGGCATAACCGCCTGGTGCACATAGTCTGGCTGCACCGCCACACGGGGCATGGCCATTGGCACCTCAAAATAATCAAGCGAGCTGACAAGCTTCACATTGGCATGCTTTGAAAGCTGGGTTGCAAGGGTCGCTCCGGCGATTCCACCGCCATAAATCACAACTGACTTGGACATGTCTTTACTCCGTTCTGTTGCGCTTTATATACTACAATGATTTAATAGTTCAATATTATAAATATTACTTTTTTAAAGCAAACCTGATATGACGCCACCTGCAGATTTGAGGACGTGAATGAAATGAAAGACTTACCGGCAAGCATGCTTGTGCTTTTCCAGTTTCAGGAAATTTTGGGACGTATCCATAAATCCTACTCGGAATACGCTGATAAGCTCACACCGACAGAAACCAATATGCTGCTGCATCTGGGCGAACCGGTGCGCATGGGCAAACTCGCAGACCTGCTGTTCTGCCTGCCCTCCAACGTGACTGTGCTGGTTGATAAGTTCGAGAAACTCGGTTTGCTGCAGCGTCAACGTTCCGCAGAAGACCGCCGCGCCATTGAGGTCGCACTGACGAGCAAAGGCCAGGCGCTACGCACGCAGACCATCAAACACATTTCAAAGGTCATTGAAGAGCAATCCGGTCTTGAGCAGGAAGATTTTGAGAAGATCTTCAGCGTACTGAAGCAGAAGTCTATGATTGACGGTTCTTGTGGAGCCTGCCCTTCAGGGGAGAGTTAAGGTTTACCCCGCCATCTCGTCCGCTTCACAAAACCATTCTAACTGCGTCTCCTGAATGCCCAAGGTTGGGCCAATAAGAACAGGAGAACCAAATGAAGCTTTCACGAATGATTCTGGGCGCGTTTCTCGCCTCAACAATCGTAGTTTCTGGCGCGCAAGCGGCGGTCTACATTGGAGACAAACTAGCGACGGCGGAGCAACTGGCTTCTAAATCCTCCGACAGCGATAAAACCACGATCGCAGAAACGCTTTCCAATTCCGTTCAAGAGTCTATCACGAACGGCTACAACTCCATCGGCAACACAGACCTGGAGATCACCAAGGGCTGGCACAAAGGCGGCAACTTGCCATTCGACAGTACGTTTGAGCACGTCACGGTCCAAGTCTACAAAAATAATGAGTATGTTAAAACCTGCCATGCCTACTCTTTTCAAACTAAACTGGATGGTCCGTATCAGGCCAGTTGCGTAAAACCAAAGTAAGTTATCCATCTGACAGCGTGTCTCTATTCCTGCTGAGGTTTAGGGGCACGTCCCACAAGAGTTACATCAATCAATACTTTTACCAATTGATCAAAAAACTTAGTTTTGAAGTTTTATTCGCACCTGATAAATATTTTCACTCTAATACTTTTGCGAAAATCTAGTAAAATTTGCTCTGACCTACTTGCGCAATACATATTTTCAGGTTAGTTAGCCGACTTTAGCAGAACAATCTCATCAGGCTGTATTCAGCCTCGCAGTGCATGTAGTGCAACTACCGGCAAACGGTAATGTCATTTCTACTTCTTGCTGTGAGCGCTGCTTTTGCACGCGCATACTTGCGCCCTGCTAAGGTTTACTGTCTCAAAAAAGTTAATATACATCAGGATCTAGAACATGGCACAAACCCAAGTTATGGATGAGACTTCACGCGGCCAATCCCGCCTCATGGAGCCAGCCATCCTTCCCGTCTGGCTTAATCAACGTGCCATCTCCAACCGTGGTTACATTGGACTTTGGATCTCGATGGCAGTGATCATCGCAACCTTCCAGCTGGGTGCTGGCGGCGTGGCGGGTCTCCCTCTCCCAATCGTTATTGCAACAATCTTCTTCGCCAACCTGTTGCTTGGCATCGTCATGGCGATGACCGCCGACATCGGCACCGAGCACGGCATTTCCTTTGCAGTTTACCTCCGCGCCCCGTTTGGCACTGTGGGCACGCACATTCCCTCCATCACACGTGGTGTAGTCGCGGCCATCTGGTTCGGCATTCAAACCTACCTTGGCGCGCTGGCGCTAAACGGTATCTTCTCTTACCTCACCGGGTTCGATAACTGGGTGGTTTGGTACATCGGGTTTGCCGTGCTGCAGGTGGCCAACACCGCCATGGGCATTCGCGCTGTTGAGCGTCTTGCGAAAATCGCCGCTCCAGCCATCATGGCAATCTCTGTGTGGATGTACTTCACACTCGACAACCTTGCCACAGCAAGCGGAAAAGACATCTGGTCCTTTGCTGGCGATGCGGAAATCTCCATCGTTGCCCTCTTCGTTGCCAACATGGCCTTCTGGTCCTCACTGGCGGTGGACATTCCAAACATCACGCGCTTCCTGCATGTTGAAGCTGGCACCAAGAGTTTCTTCAAGCGCAACAAGAATGTGTTTCTGGCGCAGTTCGTCGCCCTGCCAGTCGTACAGAGCTGGATCGCGCTGATCGGTGCGGTGTCCTTCATCGCAGCTGGTGACTGGAACCCGATCACCGTTATTCAGGGCCAGGGCACTGGCATCACGCTGGTGGTTCTGCTGGTTATGGTGGTGCTGGCGCAGTGGTCCACCAACACAAGCGCCAACCTCATCCCGGCAGCACTGACCTTTGTGAATGCAGGCGCTCCATGGATCACTTACGCCATGGGTCTGGTTCTGGCGGCCATTGTGGGTACGCTGGCAATGCCTTGGCTGATCCTTGATCACCTCTTCACATACCTTGGCCTTTACGGCGCCATGCTGGCAGCGCTGGGTGGCATCATGATCTGCGATTACTTTGTGATCCGCAAACGCCGCCTCAATGTCCCAGAGCTTTATGAGGAAGACGGCCAGTTCAAGTACATCGCGGGCTGCAACCCGGCTGGTCTGATTGCATGGGCTGTCGGTGGTGCTCTGGCGATCTACGTGATCGACCTCTCCTACTTCGTCGGCTTCTTCTCCGCCTTTGCGCTCTACTGGGTGCTGATGAAACTCTGGATCCTGCCAAAGTTCAAGCAGGATGAACTGGTGCATGCAGATGATGAGAAGTATCTGGCAACCAGCGTCAACCGCAACTGGGTGTATCTGGATGGTCAGGGCATGGTGAAAATGGATTGCGCCAGCATTCCGGACCATGCACTTTCTCGCGAAGATCTGTAGACCCTGCTGAAGCTTACAAATGAGAACCCCTTGCGCCTGCCCGCGTGAGGGGTTTTCTCTTTTGAGATTACCCGTTAATGTTCAGGGGTCATTTTCAAAAGTGCATGTTTTATGAATACACCCACACAGCTTGCCACCCCACCAGTTTCCCTTCACGAAATCTGTGAGGCCGATGCGCTCGAAGTCCTGGAGTTTGAGAGCAGCAACAGCACTTTCTTTGAAAAGTGGGTACCCGCCCGCGGGCCCGAGCACTTTGAGAAAATATCGCTCCGACAGGTTATCAAAGACCTGATGGCTGATCCTGACAGGTTTTATCTGGTCCGCTCTGGCAATGGCGAGCTGGTGGGCCGCATCAACCTGCGCAAGTTGGACAAAGAGCCTCTGGACACTGTTGAGCTGGGCTACAGAGTTGGCGAAAAGCATCTGGGCAAAGGCTACGCCAAAGCCGCGGTTCTTGCCGTTGTGGAGCAAATGCGAGCTGATGGCGCGATGAAGCATCTGGAGGCCTTTGCAGCAGACAACAACCCTGCTTCCTCCAACGTACTATTGGCCTGTGGCTTCCGTTGGGACAAAACGGGTACCAAGACTGTGCAGCTTAACGGCAACCCATTGACGTTGCACCGCTTTGCTCTGGCGCTCTGAGATTGAACTTATCCAGCCCGTAGTATCTCTGACCCGCGCAATTACAGACGATCTGAGCGCCAACTACGCCTACACTCCTCTTCCAATAAGAAAGAAAACGGAAGATGGATCCACTCGTCATACAGAGTTTTGGGCTGGCGGCCTATGCCGTCAACATAGTTGGCTTTTCCACCAGACATGATCAACTGTTTCGCAGCCTGCTTTTTGTCAGCTGCTCCCTGTTCTGCATCCATTATGTGCTGATGGGCGCTTATGTTGCAGGGGCAAACCTTGGCATCAATGGTGTGCGATCCTTCGTTTCTCTGCGTTTTAAGGGCTACACATGGTTTAGCCTCTTTGCCGTCATCCAAACCATAATGAGTGTGATGGTGTATGAAGGGCTCATCGACCTGTTACCGTGGTCCGCCTCTCTCATGAGCGGCTTTGCGCTGTTTTGCCTACGCGGAATCCAGATGCGCTTCGCCATGCTCATTTGCGCTCTTACATGGATGGTCAACGCCCTGATCGTGGGCTCCTGGGGCGGATCGCTGAACGATATCACCAACGCCACCCTGCTTGCTTTCACGATTTATCGTATGAAAACCGCAAATGAACGGGAGGCCCAAACCGCTTCCCTCTGACATTCCATAGCACTCAATCTCACCCCACCAAAACAACCCCAAAAAACGCCGGATTTTCAGCGGCTTGGTCAAGGCCTATAAAGTTGATGATGCATTATCTGGCAACAATGAAAGCAGGGTTGGAGAGCCGATGCCCGTTTACCTGACCGGCCTTGCGACAGCGGTGCCGCCCTATGAATTGCCCCAGACGCTGGTGTTGGACTACGCCCGCCGGATCCTCGGGCCAAAGTTCTCACAGTTTGAGCGTATGGCTGGCACCTTCCTGTCTGCTGGCGTGAAGAGACGTTATTCCTTCGCCCCGTTGGAGTGGTTTTTAGAGCCGCAAGACTGGAAAACCCGAAATGAAACTTATCTGCGCGGTGCAACAGATCTGTTTATTGTTGCTGCCCGCAAAGCGCTGATTAAAGCAGGTCTGCGCGCAGATGAAGTCGACTGCGTGGTGACAGTGTCCTCAACTGGCATTGCAACACCAACACTGGAAGCTCAGGCCTGGAAACAGATGGGCTTTCGCACTGACATCCTGCGTGTGCCCGTGTTTGGTCTTGGTTGTGCAGGCGGTGTCTCCGGCCTTTCCATCGCGCAGCAACTGGCGCAGGCGAAACCGGGCAGCAACGTGCTCGTGGTCGCGTTGGAGGGCTGCACGCTTTCCTTCCGCAGTGACCGGCTCACGAAGGCGGATATCATCGCCACGGTTCTGTTTGGCGACGGTGCAGCAGCTGCCTGCCTTTCCACCAGCAAGCCCGAGAGTTCAAAACAGTTGTTTGTACTGGGCACGGGTCATCAGGAGATGTGGCCGGACACACTCAACATCATGGGTTGGAATGTGGAAGAGCATGGCCTTGGCGTTGTGTTCGACCGGTCTATTCCCGATTTCGCAACCGAGCATTTTCGTGATGTCACCGAGCGCAGTTTGAATGCACTCACTATGGACATGGATAGTGTTGATCGTTTCGTTTGCCATCCGGGCGGCGCGAAAGTGGTTCAGGCGCTGGAAGCTGCGCTGGATCTGCCTGCCAACACACTGGATGTGGAGCGTGAAATCCTACAGGAATTCGGCAACATGTCCGCTCCAACCGCCTTGTTTGTGCTGGAGCGGGTTCTGGAGCGCTCCCCACAAGGCAACATGGTCCTGTGCGCGCTTGGTCCCGGCTTCACAGCTTCTTTCCAGCCAGTGTCCGTTGTTGCCAATGAGGCAAGTGGGCGCTGGGAGACCACCGGTTTCCAAAGACCAGAGGGGGTGATCAATGCCTGAGGCGTCCCTGCCTGCCGTAATCTTTCTGGCATTCATCGTCATTCAGCGTCTGTCTGAGCTCGTTATTGCCCGCAGCAACACAAGACGCTTGCTGGCTGATGGAGCCTATGAGGTTGGCGCCTCGCATTATCCACTGATCGTCAGCGTGCATGTAGCATGGATCATCGCACTCGTTGTGCTGGGATACGACAAACCAGTCTCCATGCCGTGGTTACTCGTCTTTGTGGTGCTGCAGGTGTTCCGCCTCTGGATATTGCTGAGCATGGGTCGCCGCTGGACCACCCGCATTATTGTGGCCAAAACCCCGCTGGTGACGAAGGGACCGTTTGCGTTTGTGCGCCATCCCAACTACTTGCTGGTGGCTCTGGAGATCTTCACCGCCCCTATGGTCCTCGGCCTGTTTCCAATCGCCTTCCTGTTCTCAGGCTTTAACGGCGCTCTTCTTGCCCTGCGAATTCGCGTGGAAGATGAGGCCCTTACGGAGTTGCGATAGAAAAGACCTTTGCACAATGTGAAGTTATCAGCTTGAACCTGACAGAAGATAGTGATATATCACTGTCAAATTTAAGCTGAGGGCTGCACAACAAGACTGCAGCGCCTGCCAGATAACTTCATGTGCCGAGGAAACGATGCTAACAGGTTGCCATCTCATTGCCGGAGAATGGGTCGATAACGCCCAGAAATTCCAGTCATCCCCGTTCTCGGGCCCTGCAAAAAACTATGCCTGCGGCACTAGCGAACTGATCGACCGCGCTGTTCAGGCCGCTGAAGACGCCTTCATGGCCTTCGGTTGGACCACCCGCGCAGAACGCGCCAAATTCCTGCGCACGGTCGCGGACGAGATCGATGCACGCGGTGCAGAAATCACGGAAATCGGCTGCGCAGAAACCGGCCTGCCGGAAATGCGCCTCAACGGTGAGCGTGGCCGGACTGTTGGCCAGCTGCGTCTGTTCGCCGATCATATTGAGAAAGGCGAGTATCTGGACCTCACCCACGATGAGGCTCTGCCAGACCGTGCTCCTCTACCGCGTTCTGACCTGCGTTTGAGCCAGCGTCCGGTTGGTCCGATTGCCGTGTTCGGCGCCTCCAACTTCCCGCTGGCGTTCTCCACCGCAGGCGGCGACACCGCCTCTGCGCTGGCAGCTGGGTGCCCGGTGGTTGTGAAGGGGCATGAAGCTCATCCGGGTACTGCTGAGATCGTGGCACAAGCCATTGATGCGGCGATCAAATCCTGCGGCATGCATCCAGGCGTGTTCTCACTGGTGCAAGGCGGCAGTCGTGAAGTTGGTACGGCGCTGGTGCAGCATCCACTCATCAAAGCCGTTGGCTTCACCGGTTCCCTTGGCGGTGGCCGTGCGCTGTTTGATCTGTGTGCTTCCCGCCCTGAGCCGATCCCGTTCTTCGGCGAGCTGGGCTCCATCAATCCAAACTTCATCTTCCCAAATGCGCTGGCCAACCGCGGCGACGCGATTGCGGCGGGCTGGGCTGGCTCCCTGTGCATGGGCGCAGGCCAGTTCTGCACCAATCCGGGCGTGGTTCTGCTGGTGGAAGGCGCTGAGGCGGATGCCTTTATCGCCAAGGCTCAGGAAGCTTTGGGCGCTGCCGGGGAGCAGCCAATGCTGACAGATGGCATTGCAGCGGCTTACCGTTCCGGCGCTGAGAAAATCGCTGGCGAAACGGGTGTTGATGAGCTGGTGGGCACCGCCTGCGCAACCCGCGGTGCCAAACCGTATATGTTTGTGACAGACGCTGAAAACTGGCTTGCAAACAAAGAGTTGCAGGAAGAAGTGTTCGGTCCGCTCGGTATCATCGTTAAGCTGAAAAACATCGAGCAGATGCAGGATGTGGCGCGCACCATTGAAGGCCAACTGACCTGCACCATCCACATTGATGCAGCAGACCATGCAGAAGCCCGCAAGCTGATGCCATTGCTGGAGCGCAAGGCGGGCCGTGTGCTGGCCAATGGGTTCCCAACTGGCGTGGAAGTGTGTGATGCCATGGTTCACGGCGGACCTTACCCAGCCTCCACAAATTTTGGCGCAACTTCAGTTGGCACCATGGCGATCCGCCGCTTCCTGCGCCCGGTTTGCTATCAGGATATGCCGTTTGAGCTGGTTCCGGGTTTTGAAATGGAAGAAATGGCTTAAGCCAGCCTCCAAAAGACTAAAAAAGCAAACGTACTCCTGAAAGCCGGAGCCACTTTTCGGGAATACGCGATAACAGCAAAAGCCCTGAGCACATCCGCTCAGGGCTTTTCTTTGTTTACGTCAATCTGATCGATCAAGCGCGTCTCCCAAGGAGGTATCAAGTCCTCGGGAAACGCCCCAAAAGTTCTTAAGCAGCCAGATTGCGCAGGCTTTCACCATCAAACACATGGCATTTATCAAGCGCCATGTTGAAGCTCAACGTTTCCCCAGCATGCACTGTGCGCGGATTATACATGATGGACTGAACCGGAGAGCCTGCCAGCTCCGTAAACAAAGTTGCCTCCGAGCCCAAATCTTCTGAAAGCAACACAGGCAGCTGCAATTGCGCAATTTCGCCCGCTGTTGGCAACGCATTGCCTTCTGGCGAAATATCCTCTGGCCGCACACCCAGCTTCACCGCTTTGCCCGCTTCCAATGTGTTACGCAGGCGTGCCGGGGCGCTCAGCTCGCTGCCATCGCCCAGTTTCAGCACAGGGTCACCATTGCTGCTGGCGACATGAGCGTCGATCAGGTTCATCGGCGGAGAGCCAATGAATGTCGCCACAAAGGTGTTGTTCGGCTTTTCAAAGACTTCGCGCGGGCTGCCCACCTGTTCGATGATGCCATCACGCATGATCACGATGCGGTCCGCCAATGTCATGGCTTCCACCTGATCGTGGGTCACGTAGATGATGGTGTTGCCCACGCGCTGGTGCAGTTTCTTGATCTCAATGCGCATCTGGGTGCGCAGCTTGGCATCCAGATTGGAGAGCGGCTCATCAAAGAGATACACATCCGGGTGGCGCACGATTGCACGGCCCATGGCAACACGCTGGCGCTGACCGCCAGAAAGTTGACCCGGCTTGCGCTTCAGGTAGGGTTCCAGCCCCAGAATAGCTGCCGCATCTGCCACACGTGTTTCGATCTCACTTGGAGACACGCCTGCAATCTTGAGCGAGAACCCAAGGTTTTTGGCAACAGTCATATGCGGGTAGAGCGCATAGTCCTGAAACACCATGGAGATGTTGCGCTGGCGCGGTGGCATGTCATTCACCACACGATCACCAATCACCAACTCCCCGCCAGAAATCGTTTCAAGGCCCGCGATCATCCGCAGTGTCGTGGATTTTCCGCAGCCGGATGGGCCAACGAAAACAACAAATTCCTTGTCTTTGATCTCCAGATCAATGCCATGAATGACCTTGGTTGGACCATAAGACTTCTCGAGATTCTTCAGAGTAACTTGTGCCATGCTTTCCCCCTCAGGCGTCTTTCAGTTCCAGCCAGACCGGCAGATGGTCAGAGCCCTTCGCCTCTTCATTAACCCGCATGCCCGCAATGCGATGCCGCAAAGAGGCACTCACAAACAGGTGGTCAATGCGGCGGGTATCAAAGTGAGCGGTCTTGCCGCTTGTCTCTTCATTGCCCAGCCATACCCACGGGTCGACAAAACCATCGAGCGTTTGCACACGGCCACCTTCTTCTGATGGCGGACCGGTAAACACCTCGTAGACGGGCGTGCCCGGCCCGTTGTTCATGTCGCCCAGCAAAATGCAGTCTGTTGGCATGGTTGGTTGAGGCTCGTCGTTGAGCCAATGGGCGTCGATGCCTGGCCCACCGCACCACGCACCGCCCTCTGATGGAGCTGTCTGGATGCGGTCTCTCACAAACCGTGCCTGCACCAGCGCAAAGTCCGGCGACCAGTAAAACAGGTGGGTGTTGTAAACACGCAGTGGCCCACCCGGTGCGTCGATGACGGCCTCCAGAAGAGCGGCCTGAATGGCATGGCGGGTGATGGAACCCATCTTGGGCAACGGATAGGTGCGGGTGGAAATGATCGGGTATTTGGAAAGGATCATTTCCCCATGCTGACGGCGGCGGTTGACCAGCTTGCCGTTTTCATCGTGAAACGAGGCATCCATATCAAGGCCCGGGCCATAGACCCAGCGATATCCGCCAAGCAGATCTGCCAGTTCAGCGGCCTGATCTAAATTGCCATTTCGTTTCCAGAAGCGGTCAACTTCCTGCAAGCCGATGATGTCGGCCCCTTCAAGTTCTCCTGCAATTCTTGCCAGATCGACTTTACCGTCGATACCGGTACCGTATTGAATGTTGTAGCTAACTATCTTCATGGGTTTTTCCGGAGGCTTTGTGAGCAACTCCTAAGGAGCCGCGCAGCTTGAGCGCGCAATTGACGCGAATATTGCGGGGGTGATCAGGTGCTGTTCCATCCAGCCGGCTCAGCACGATTTCCGTCAGATGACGGGCAATCTGCTCAATGGGCTGTTCAATGGCAGTGATGCCCGGAGGGATCAGCCGGAACATGTCCGGGTCATCAAAGGTGACAAGATCAATGTCTTTGCCCACCTGTTTGCCGTTGCTGGACAAGCAATCCAGACCACCAATGGTCATCAGATAATTGGAGAAGAACACAGCACTTGGCGGATTTTCCATGCCAAGGAACCTGTCCATGGCGGTGTATCCATCCAGCTGGCCCCAATTGCCAACGTAAACCAACTCCTCATCAACACTCAGGCCAGCTTGCTCATGGGCTTTTCTGTAGCCCTGCAACCGGTTTTGCCCAGTACTTCCATTCAGGTCCCCTGTCACCACACCAATGCGGGTGTGGCCAAAGTCAATCATGCGGCTCACTGCGTCTTGCGCAGCCGCCTCATCATTCACCAGCACCTTATCCGTTTCCACGCCCGGCACATCATTGTTGAAGATGATGACCGGTTGTTCTCCGCTCAACAGCTCCTGCACCTTCTCCGTCACCTCGTGGGTGCCGGACAAGATGATGGCATCGATGCGCCGCGAGGACGCTGATTCTAGCGCCTCGTTGATGGCGTCCGCCTCATCAGAATGGTGAAAGGTTACTATGGAATACCCACGG
This sequence comes from Pseudovibrio sp. POLY-S9, assembly GCF_001431305.1. Classification (NCBI taxonomy): domain Bacteria; kingdom Pseudomonadati; phylum Pseudomonadota; class Alphaproteobacteria; order Hyphomicrobiales; family Stappiaceae; genus Pseudovibrio; species Pseudovibrio sp. POLY-S9. The sequence continues at coordinate 54,518 of NZ_LCWX01000035.1, read as the reverse complement.
CCACGCAGAGACCGCACCAGTTGGGTCAAAATCCCCGAGTTGAACTCGTCAAACTTGGGAACCAGATACCCGACTGTGTTGGTGCGCTCTGTTTTCATGGCGCGGGCAAGTGTGTTGGCCCGGTATCCCAGATCGGCAATCGCTTGTTCGATCCGGGTCCGGTTGTCCTTCCTGATGCGTTGATCGTTCAGATAACGCGAGACTGTGCCGACAGCGACGCCTGCGGAATCTGCTACATCGAGGATGGTTGGTTTTTTCACTGCACTGCCCTTTATTCCGCAGCCACTGCGTCATCTGCCTGTGAGATGACGGCGGCCCCATGGATATGAAGGCTAGGAAAGACGATGTGCAGCTTTTTGTCGAGGCTGTCATACTGCCATGGCAGTGTTTTACCCGAATAAGCGCAGGTCACGTCCGTTGGCTCTTCGTCCATCCGCACCCAGGCTTTGGCTTCTTTAAGCTCCGGTGCATCCTCGATGATCTCAACCGCACGGGTCTGACCATCATTGTATGGCACACCGCTGCCGCGCAGCTGGGTTGGTGCGTAAAGCACGTGCAACACCTGACGTTGCTCATCAGCCTGTTTCATCAAGGACATACGCGTCGCCGATGGCAGCTCGGTGCCGATCAGCTGGCTTGGCATCAGGCGGTTGATGAGGCCGCGCACCAGATACTTGTAAAGCGTCTGGCCTGTTGTGCCGTAAAGGCGGAACAGCGGATAAGCCACATACGCCACGTTCCCCTTCTGCAGGATTGCTGGACCAAGCGGCGCTGCATCAGGGTCTTCCGGCGTGTGAAGATGCGAGCAGAACTTGTCCCATGTGCGGTTGAAATAGGATGGACGGACGTCAGCCAGCACATCACCATCTGTTGCGCGCAGAGATGCCCCCTTCTCGTACATAACAACAGAAGCATCGACCAGATCCTCGTCCAGCTTTCCCCGACAGGACAGATAGCTCGGGTCGTACTCCATTGGTGTGTCAGACAGTTCTGCTCCGATGTCGAGGAGGTATCGCTTGCCCTCAACATCAAGACCGGACTCGCCAGTCGCCAGAATGGCGCCACCCGCGTCCGCAAACGCTTTCAGGCGAGCCGCAAGATCATCAGTCAGGCGAATGCTGTCCGGTAAAATTATCAGCTTGTACTCATCAAAGCTGCTGGACGAGGAGACGAGATCAAACGGGATCTGCATTTCCAGCAGCATACGGGCAGAGGCGGAATCGCTCGGCTCGCTGCGGTGCCCAAGGTGGCTGCCAAGCTGGGAGACTTGCGCCTCGACAGAAAGGATCGCCACTTCCCGCTGATAGGTCGCATTGCTGGCATAAGGCTCCAGCGCTTTGACACGGGAATATGCCGGGCGGATCAGGTCATACGTAGCAAAATCCATATGTCCATTCGGGTGCAACTGGTCGCCGATGGAACAGCGCGCACCCAGAGACACCATCAAACAGCACTCATAGGACAATGCATCAGCCCGCTTGAAGCCGCCGAACTCACCCCAATGCGTGTGGAAGCGTCCCGTCATGCCAAGAAACGGCAGGTTCAGTGTATCAGCGTACCGTGCTGAGACGGGAAAATGGTCATAGCCCCAACCGCCGGTCGGCAAGCTCTCCAGCTCTAGATGACCGTAATACTGGTAGCGCTCATCCTGCCCTTTGTAGATGTGGCCAGAGTTGAAGAAAATTCGTGCATCCGGGAACTCGCCGTTGACGGCTTGCGAAAACCTTTCAAAAAAACGCAAAAGAACGCGTTTATCGTTGCTCTTACGATCGTCCGCCTTCAGCGGGTCCAAACCCTCTGATTTCATTGAGGAAAGGCAAGCGTTACAGGTGCATTCCCAGGAGGCGAGGATGTCCATAAACAACGCAGGCGGATTATAACGAGCGCAAACTTCCAGAGCGATGTCGATCTGTCGCTGAATTGCGCCTTCGTGGTTCAGGCAGATGGTGTGCCAGGTGGGCGTAAGTTGGTTCATCGCGGACGGCTCTGTGCCCGGATAATTGGCTGCCGTGTTTTGCGACTGCATCACACGCCATTCCGGATGTTCACGAGCAGTCAGCTCATCCCATTGAACTGTCAGGTAAATCGGGGTTGCAATGTCGGCAGCATAACAGGCTGAAATCATATCCCCCAGCAGGTCCGGGTTCTGCAACTCCGGATGCGGCTTACCCACGTTGGTGGGGTAATAACTCCAGCCGTGATGACAGCGGGCGAACAGTGTGACGGAGTCCACCTGGCCATGCTTCAGTGTTTCAACAAACTGCGCCGGATCAAACTTGGACCCAATCCCCGGAATATGTTCGGAACTATGAAAATCCAGATGAATCTGGCGGTATCGGAAGTCTTTTACTTCTTTTTTATGGCACATGATTTAGCCCTTGGAACCGCTGTTATTTTTGCCGTCAGCGGAGAAATACTTCTGGAAGAACAAGAAGATAACGAGTGGAAGGATGGAGGTAATAATGGTCGCAACAGCGCGCTGATCCCAGTTGGGTTCATAGGCGCCGGAGATCGTGGAGAGCATCACCGGCAGGGTTGCATTTTCCCGCAGGAACAACATTGGCAGCAGAAGGGAATTCCACGTCCACATAAACTGCAGGATGCCAACTGCTGCCATCGCCGTAATCGTGTTTGGTAACACGATAAAAAAGTAGGTCCGCAAATGTCCGCACCCATCCACCTGCGCCGCATCAATCAGCGACCGCGGGAAGTTGGAGAGGAAGTTTTTGACCAGCAAAACAGCCCAGGCAAAAGACAGCCCAACGAACGGAATGACCACAGACCAGTAGGTATCAATGAGCCCAGTCTCACGCCACAGCTTAAAGAGTGGGATGATAACCACTTGATTTGGAACAACAAATGCATTCACAAGTATGAGCAGCAAGATCCGGCGAAACGGAAACTTGAGGTAGTGAAATGCATAGGCCGCAGCTGGTGCAAACAGAACTGGAAGGACGGTTGCGAAGCTGGCAACGGCCAGAGAATTGAGAAACGCACGGCCAATCGGGTAGTTGACCCAAACTTCACGCCAGGCATCCAGCGTGAACGTAAACGGCTCGATCGTCCACCACCCGCTGGTGATTTCCCCTTCGGGGCGAATGGACATGGCGATGATGCCAACCAGCGGAATGATCCAGACAAGCGCCACGGACCCCAGCACATACACAGGCCATTTTGGAGTTTGAGTGATCATTTGCTCTCCGATGCCTTGTCCAGAATGAGTGGGATGGAACAGACGATAACCGCGAGCAGAAGCACCACCGTACTTGCAGCGCCATAGCCCTGCTTAAAGTAGATGACGGACTCCTGATACATAAAGTAACCCACTGTTTCCGTTGCTCTAATCGGACCTCCAGCTGTTAGAATATGGATCATATCAAACGCTTTGAGGCTATTGAGCAGGTTGATGAAAATCGCAATGCGCACACCAGGAAGGCTAAGAGGCGCCATGATGTACCGAAGGATCTGGAAGTGAGAGGCGCCATCTATATGTGCCGCTTCAAGCTGGCTTTTCGGGATCGCCTGAATAGCCGCATAGCAGGTGAGCAATGGCAGACCAGCTTGCGTCCAGACATAGGCAGCAACAACGCCCCAGATTGCGGTAGATGGTTCACCCAACCATGGCGAGGCCCAGCCTTCCAGCCCAACAAGGCGCAGAATGCCGTTGAGGAGGCCAAAGTCCGGTTGCAAAATACCCAGCCACATCAATCCACTAGCAGTCTCTGAAATGCCATAGGCTGCGAAGATTGCCACACGGAACGGCGCAGTCTGCTTGGGAGCCAGACCGGAAATCAACGCGACACTCCAGCCGATAGCAACGGAGATGCCCGTACACGCCAACGTCCAGGTGAGTGTCACACGCAAGGCATTCCAAAAGTTCGCATCACTGAACAGCTTGGTATAGTTAGAAAAACCCGCAGGTTTCGGCTGGCTCAATCCGGTCCAGTCCAGAAAACTCACACGGATCGTCTCGAATAACGGATAGAGCACGCCGATGCTGAAGAAGATCAATGTCGGCGCCAACAGAGCAAATGCAATCCAGTCAGCGCGGCGCAGGTTACCTCCGAAGAGCCGGGTGGCGAGGCCCGCAAAGGGCCCCGCCTGGGTCTGGGAGGTTAAGATAGACCCATGTTGTACACTCATTGATAAAGCTCACTCGCTTTTGCTTCGAGTGCTGCTGTGACACTATCAATGCTCGCATCGCTTGGGTCGCGAAGGAACTTTTGCAAGCTAATACGGAATTCACCGCTCAACTCAGCTGGCAAAAGGTCATCAAGAACAAAGAAAACATCGACGAGCGGCAAAATCTGAGCGTATTTGCGCACAATCGGATCATAGGACGAGGGATCCACATTTGCACTCGGGGTTGCAAGGTTCTGCGCCGCGATAATTGCAGAGCCTTCCTTGCTCAGAACAAAGTCGATAAACAGTTCTGCCCCTTCCGGGTTCTTCGCTTGCTTCATCACAAGGAAGTTCTTGCCATCAACACTCATCGCATTGCCGTATTCCGGCTTGATCACCGGGAACTGCATGTATGAGTAGTCTTTGATCGGCGTCAGCCCATACTCATTCTTGGCCCGCTGGTTTGCCCAGGAGCCAATCAGCATGAAGCCTGCCTTTTTGTTTTTCAACACGGCATCCGCAGCATCCGTCCAGTGAGAACTAAGCATCGCGCCCGGCTCAGCACAGCAGTCAGCTTCCAACATGTCACGCAGATTGCGGAAGGTTTCCTTCACCCGGTCATCGGTCCAGGCCGCCTTGTGTTCAGACAGCTCTTTCGCAAATGCAGGGCCCGCCGTGCGCAAAAGCGCGTTTTCAAACCACTCGGTCTGCGCCCAGCTTCTCGCACCGATGGAAACAGGCAACATGCCGATTTCTTTCAGGGCACTGAAGGAACTGAGGAAGTCTTTCCACTGAGTAGGTTCACCAGCGATGCCCGCTTTTGCCAGCGTATCTGGACGATACCAGACGCCGGAACGGTTGCCCGCGATGAAGTAAGCACCATAGGTTTTACCGTCATGCTTTGCCAGATTACGCCAGCTGTCATTCAGCGCTTGAGACCAGCCATACTGCTCCCATGCAGCATCAATTGGGCTGATCAGGTCGGCGGCAACCAGTTCCTTCTCAAAGGAAGGCCATGTGTTGAGCAGCAGATCAAACTCTTCTCCAGACAACATCGCTGAACGAATGCCAGACCGCGGATCATCCCCACCTGCTGCCGGGTTGATGTCTTTGATCTCATAATCCGGATATTTGGCTGTGAAGCCCTCTTCGAGTGCGATGATCAGATCACGCTCTGAACCACCCAACCAGTTGAAGATCACCAGCTCTTTTTCAGCTGCAAATGCGGTCCCCCCCGCAAATGTCATTGCGGCAATCGCAAGGGCGGATGCCGAATTCAATATTTTCATAACAAGCTCCCAAATATGAAACGTTGTCAACTTAGTTAGATTTCATGAGAGATGTCTAGAAAAATTTACGTATTTTTGATGAAGGATTAATACCTGCTACATCGAATTAGCAAATTTTATAAGGCGTTATTGCCATTTGTGGTGATCAAAATTTCTCATGCATAAATGTTGGATAAATGTACTTTTCGGCTAATCAGCCACAGAATCTGACTCGTATTTTTGATGAAATTAGCAACTTAACCTAGCTTTAATTAGAAAGGTTTCAACTTTTTATTTTACTGGACAAATACCATCCGCACCTAAAATAAGATGCTCCGATTGCAGCCTTTTGGGCTGACGATCAGCTCAGTAATGATGAAAAGGAGATTGAATATAGACAGGCCTGAAACATCGCTATTTTCACATGAGCCACGGCAATTTACCTTGGCAAAGTGTACTGCCACTGCCTGAAAGCTTTGAGAGGTGGAAGGCCCGTCTTCAGGCTGACAACCACGATGGCAAGCCCCCACTCACCAACGTTTTTACGCGCCCAACTCAACCTGAAAACGGACCTAAACGGAAGCATCGCCTCCTTTATCTGAAACAACCGGGAAACCCTGATCTCCAAAAAGCCGAAGCCGATCCAGCTGCAGGATCCACACCCTTTGCATAAAAGCAGGCGATAAAAGGCGCACCTGCTCCTTACGAGGTGAACGACATCCTGCTGTCAGCTCCATCAGACAAGCTGCCCGGTTGCTGGCTATCACCCTACTGCCACTGAGGATTTAGCCAATCCACGGATCATGGGTGCCGCAGTTTGAAGGGTTAGGATTGTTAGCAGGTAAATCACCAAAGGCTCATGGCCCTGCCATTATCGTCACGTAGTTTTCAGGAGATGAATTACCTCCCTCAGATCGCGTTGATTGCGCCGATCCGGTTCTATGGTCTGATGCCTCCACCCAACCCAGGTCCAGAGATACTGCGGCGCAGCCCTCTTTAAAACTCGTTGGTGACGTTTTGGAGTGAAACATGGAAAATCTGACAGATCAAAACACAGCAGCCACCCATGACAGTCGCTACGGAACTCAGCCAGGATATATGGTTGGGTTCGGAAATGATTTTGAGACCGAGGCTTTAAAAGGCGCACTGCCTCAGGGACGCAATTCCCCACAGCGCGTTGAATACGGATTATATGCTGAGCAGCTCTCCGGTTCGCCCTTTACCGCCCCTCATGCAACACTCGAACGATCCTGGCTTTACCGCATTCGCCCATCGGTTAAGCACTTGGGCCGGTTGCAGAAAATAAATCATCCTTACTGGATGACCGCGCCTAGCAAAATTCCAGATGTGGTCTCACTCGGTCAATACCGTTGGGATCCAACGCCCTTCCCTGAGGACCAAAACCTCACCTTCATTGACGGTATCCGCACCATGACAACAGCGGGAGACGTGGGCCTGCAAATGGGCATGGCCGCGCATGTTTACCTCGCCAATACAGACATGGAGGACGAGTACTTCTACAGCGCTGATGGAGAACTGCTGGTTGTGCCTCAGATCGGGCGATTAAAGATCGCAACCGAGTTTGGCGTGATTGATCTTGAACCGCTTGAAATCTGCATTTTGCCACGTGGCATGGTGTTTAAAGTGAGCTTGCCTGACGGCCAAGCCAGAGGTTTCATCTGCGAGAATTATGGTGCCAAATTTACCCTTCCCAACCGTGGGCCAATCGGCGCCAATTGCCTTGCAAACCCAAGAGATTTCAAGACACCAGTCGCACAGTTTGAAGACATAGAACGCCCATGTCATATGACGATAAAATGGTGCGGTGAGTTCCACCGAACGACTATTGATCATTCACCGCTGGACGTGGTCGCATGGCACGGCAACTACGCCCCCTATAAATATGACTTACGCCACTTCGCTCCTGTAGGTGCCATCAGTTTTGACCACCCGGATCCATCAATCTTCACCGTCCTCACAGCCCCCACAGCGGAAGAAGGTACGGCCAACATCGACTTCGTGATTTTCCCACCTCGCTGGCTGCCTCAGGAAGACACCTTTCGCCCGCCCTGGTACCATAAGAACATCATGTCAGAGCTGATGGGCAATATTTACGGGCAGTACGACGCTAAACCACATGGCTTTGTGCCCGGAGGCATCAGCCTCCACAATTGCATGCTGCCCCATGGCCCGGATCACGAAGCTTTTGAGCAAGCTTCTCACAACAGCTGGGACCCTGTGAAGTTAAAAGACACCATGAGCTTTATGTTCGAAACTCGCTTTCCGCAGCAACTCACTGAGTTTGCAGGCAAGGAAGCTCCGCTACAGGATGATTATGTGGACTGCTGGCCAGGTTTAGAGCGCAAGTTTGATGGCACAGCTGGCCTAAAATAACGCTTTTTCATGAGCTCTGTCGGTTTTTCAGGGTTCAGACTAAAAAATGACAGGTATTCACAGAGCTTACTTATTGCGCTATATTTCGTGATAGTTTTTCACGGAGATAGTGCATGAATAAGCCTTTTTCACAGGCTGTAACAGTTTTTCACGAAAGCTGGCTTCCTGCGCCCGCAACTCCGGCGGGCTATTCAGCACTTATTGATGCATACGATTTGAGAGTGCCGATCCCGCACACTCTATGCGCCATTGGCAATCGCCACAAGATCATAGAGCAGGACGGCTGGCGGATCTTCACACCTCGTCACGCACCAGAACCAACATTGCTGGGTCACCTCACTTTTGCCTTGAAAAACGAAGGGCTGGACCTCGCAGTATTGAAGCGCCTGTTCCTTGCGTGCGGGCCTGAGCCTGTTGAGGAGTTGGTAAGATCTCGCCCGACGGGCCGTTATACAAGACGCATCTGGTTTCTCTATGAATGGCTTTTGGGTGAGCTGCTGGACTTGCCAGATGTCGAAACTGGCGCATATATGGATGCGCTTGATACAACAAAGCAATTTGGCGGCAGCACAGTACCTTCTCCACGTCACCGCGTACGCAACAACCTGCCCGGCACACCTCAATTCTGCCCTCTCATCTTTCGTAATAAAGATTTGGAGGGCTTTCAGCAGGCCAAACTGCAAGAAAAAGCTATGGATGCGGCGGCATCCGTCCCTAAAGATCTGCTCGCCCGCACTGCAGCCTTCCTGCTTCTAAAGGACAGCAAATCCAGCTTTGCCATTGAAGGCGAGCGCCCTGCCCATGACCGTATCCAGCGTTGGGGCCGCGCCATTGCTGACGCCGGAAAAACACCCCTGAGTATTGAAGAGTTTCTCCGCCTGCAACACGTTGTGATCGGCGATGACCGCTTCGTCCATATGGGCTTACGAGAAGAAGGTGGCTTCGTCGGTATGCATGACCGCGAGACCCGCATGCCAGTGCCAGACCATATCAGCGCCAAACCGGATGACTTGAGAAGCCTGATGAAAGGCATGATCGACTTTGCACAGGACTACGCCAAGCATCTGGACCCGGTTCTCGCTGCTGCTGTTCTCGCCTTCGGTTTCGTTTATGTGCATCCATTTGAGGATGGCAACGGAAGGTTGCACCGTTACCTGATCCACCACGCGCTGGCACAACGCGGCTTTAACCCACCCGGCGTCATCTTCCCGGTATCTTCGGTTATTCTGGAGCGAATCGACACTTACAAACAGGTGCTGGAGGACTATTCCTCCCGCCTTCTTGGCAAGATTGACTGGCAACCCACGGCTCATGGCAACCTGACCGTGACAAACGAAACAGCCGACTTCTACCGATTCTTTGACGCCACCGCCCACGCAGAATTCCTCTACGCCTGTGTAAAACGTACGGTTGAACACGACTTACCGGAAGAAGCCCGCTTCTTACAAAACCATGACCACTTTCAACGCGAACTAAACCAAGTCGTAGACATGCCGACCCGCCTTGCAGATTTACTCTTCCGATTCCTGAATCAAAATAACGGAAAACTCTCACATCGAGCCAAGGCCAAAGAATTCGCAGCGCTTACAGATGAAGAAACGAAGAGAATTGAAGATATTTATGAAAGATGTTTTGCGTAATAATTTGAACATACTTCCAAAAAATCTAAATAAAGTCAAAAATTTTAGCAACTCAAACTACACAACATACAAGCGCCACAACCTTAAACCTATGACGCTTCATTGAAACGCTCAATGAACAGTAAATATAAAGTACAAATAAGCTACATCTAAGAAACCAAAACACTAAAGATCCAAGCAACGACAATTTACAAAACGACAGCACAGAGGTAACAATTCTCTCTCTTACATTAACTCCTCCAAAAATATCTGTTGAAGCATTTTTTTTTGAAAGTACATTCCTCTCTAAGTTATATATGGAACTTTAAGTTTAGATACAAACATCACACTTCTGGATGTTGTTCCCTAATTTGAGTGAGTTTTGCTGCGTGTTGGAAATTGTTGGCCTATCTGTTCGTGTTCCTGGAGCTTCAAGCAAGGAAGAGTTGTGGAATCTGCTGTGTTCAAAGCGGAATAGCATCTCCGAAATCCCTGCTGATCGCTGGTCACACTTTAGATATCTGCATCCGCGCATTTCAGAACCCGGCAAAGCGTATACTTTTAAAGCAGGTGTCCTAGATAATTTGTGGGACTTTGATCCTACAGCTTTTGGCATTTCGCCCCGAGAAGCAGAACAAATGGATCCTCAGCAGCGTATTTTGCTGCAGCTCACTTGGGAAGCTATTGAGGACGCAGGCATATCGCCAGATACCATAGCTGGTGATCATGTAGGCGTCTATGTTGGGGCATCTGCGCTTGATTATGCTAACGAAAGCCTGTTCGATCCTAATGTTGCAACCGGTCACTTTATGACTGGCAATACGCTTTCTATTATTTCAAACCGCCTCTCTTATATATTCGACCTTAAAGGCCCAAGTTTTACTGTCGATACTGCTTGCTCGTCTTCTCTAGTTGCACTCCACGAAGCCTATCGTGCGTTGAACTCTGGAAGAATTGACTGTGCCATTGTCGCAGGTGTCAACGTGCTTGCCAGCCCTTTTCCTTTCGTAGGTTTCGCGCAGGCAACTATGCTGTCTCCTGATGGGCAATGCAAAGCTTTCGATGCGAGTGGCAATGGCTATGTACGCTCAGAAGGTGGCGTTGCACTTGTCATCAAAAGAAAAGATGCACCGCGCTGGAAAGGCCAACGGTCTCACGCAGATATCGTCGCAGTTGACGTAAACTCTGATGGTCGTACCGTGGGCATGTCGCTTCCATCGGATGTCGAGCAGGCAAATCTTCTCGACCGTGTTTACAAGGCACATGGAATTGACCCTAATCAGCTTGCATTTGTCGAAGCTCATGGCACTGGGACCCGTGTTGGAGATCCTGCAGAAGCGGGATCGATTGGTCGCACTATTGCGCAGAAGCGACGCGCACCGCTTCCGATCGGCTCAGTTAAAACCAATGTAGGCCACCTGGAACCAGCTTCAGGGCTGGTGGGACTGGCAAAGTCTGTACTGGCACTTCAGAACAATCATTTCCCGGCAAGTCTCCACTTTAACGAACCAAACCCAGACATCGACTTCGACGCGCTCAACATACATGTCGCGAGCGAAGGTGTAGAGCTACCACGTAGTGAGAGCCCGAGATATGCCGGAGTGAACTCGTTTGGCTTTGGCGGAACGAACGCGCACGTCATTCTCAAAGATCCGGAAATCAAGACAGATAATGTCGAGCAACTCACTCAGCCCAAAACCGTAAGCTCATTATTCTTATCAGCGCCGACAAAGGAAGCACTGGTTGAGCTTGCAAGTGGTTATGCGCGTGATGGGCTTCTGACAGAGCAAAGCAACCAGAAGGTTTGTGCGGCGGCCTTTCATCGCAAACGGATTTTTCCGGAAAAAGCAGTGTTTTCTGGTACTGATGTTGAGATTCTTAAGGCTACGTTGTCTGACTTTGCATCCGGTCAGAAGAATGCAAACGTCATTTACTCCAATAAAGCTATAAACCCAGGCAAGTGCGCTTTCGCGTTTTCTGGCAACGGAGCACAGTGGGCTGGCATGGGCCGCGATGCCTATGTTGCCAACCAAACCTTCAAGATTGCTTTTGAGAAAGTTGATGAGCTTTTCACAAACCTTTCTGGCTGGTCCCTAAAAATCGAACTGTTCAGTGAGACACTTGACGATGCTCTGAAAAAAACGAGCATTGCACAGCCATTGCTGTTTGCGGTTCAGGTTGCTCTTTGTCAGGCGCTTGAGGACTACGCATTAAAACCAGACATGGTTCTAGGTCACAGTATCGGCGAAGTTGCTGCAGCACATGTCGCGGGCGCCCTCACGCTGGACGCTGCTGTAGCGCTGGTCTATCACCGTTCAGCAGAACAGGAAGTCGTCGCGGGCCACGGAACCATGGCAGCACTTGTTCTCCCTGCTGATGAGGCTCGTCAACTCATCTCCAAAAGTGGATTTGACTCCCTTGAAGTTGCCGCGGAGAACAGTCCGAAATCTGTCAGCTTATCTGGCACGAAAGAAGACATAGACGGGTTTGCGAAGTTTGCACGGGCCAACCATGTCGCCTTTAGAAAAGTCGCGCTGAATTACCCTTTCCACAGCCAGCTCATTGAGCCCGTTGAACATCCATTCCGTAATGCAGTCGGGACTGTGACTGCCAAGTCGGCGCAGGTGCCATTTATCTCGACCGTTTCTGGGGCAGTCTCAGATGGCAAGGACC
>NZ_LCWX01000035.1:26632-42321 GCF_001431305.1 Pseudovibrio sp. POLY-S9 | reverse complement strand
ACCCTCCAAAAGCCAGTATTGTTCTCCAAGGCCGTTGCGACCGCTCTTGATCTTGGCGCTGAAACGATCATCGAGATTGGTCCAAAACCGATCCTGCAAAGTTATCTACGCCAGGTCGCTGCTGAAAAAGGCGGGAAAGGCTCTGTACTTTCCAGCCTTTCGAACGAGCAACTTGGTGGAACAGACCCAATTATCAATCTCGTCGCCCGTGCTTTTGTTGCATGCATCAATGTTGATACGGATAAACTCTTCGGCAAGAACCCGGATGAACCCGTTAATCTGCTCCCTCTCCCCTGGCAAAATAAAAGCTTCCGCTTTGAAAACAGTGGTGAGGCCAATATGGGCATTTTCCGGGGGGGAGATCATCCGCTTTTAGGTTGGCGTCCGAACGCCAGCTATAACGTCTGGACCACTCATCTGGACCGCTTCACAGTTCCATTTCTAGAAGATCACGTCATCAACGGACAAATGATTTTCCCTGGGGCTGGCTATGTTGAAATGGCTCTTGCTGCCGGTTCCGCTCTTTATGGAAGTGTCGCTGTAGAACTGCGGTCTATGGATATTTTGCAAGCACTCGTTTTGAGTGACGAATATCTGACCGAAGTTCAAACCGAAATCATCGAGGAAACTGGGACTGTTAAAATTTCCAGCCGGATGCGCCTGAGCGGAGATGACTGGACGCTGCATGCCGTCGGCAGGGTTGCAAAACTGGAGACTCCAGCACCAAACATTCAACTCAACTTTGAAGCGGCCCAGCTCATCAACACCGGTGAGGAAATTTACAAAGCGGCGCTCACATACGGACTTGAGTTTGGGCCACGTTTCCAACGCACTCAAAACGTCTCTCAGGTAGATGAGGGTACATTCATCGTCCACCTGTCTGCACTTGAACATGACGAGCAGGTTTCTTCCTTTGGCATTCATCCTGCTGAACTTGATGGATGTTTCCACGGCCTGCTCTCGCTATTCAGAGAGACAACACCCCAAAACAGTCGCCCCAAAGCGTATGTTCCAATTTTCTTTGATAAGGTTCGCCAATATCAAACAGGCGCGTCCCCAGCCTATGTTCGCATTCAGGTCAAACGTGCTTCTGAACTCTCTATTTTAGCAGACTTCCAGATTTTCGATGAAGATGACAACGTCATTATTGCAATTTCCGGTGGCCGCTTCCGTGCAACCGAACTGGGTCGTAAAGATAACCCGTCTGACCTGATCTATCGCGTCGAAGCAGAGCTGCAGCGGAATCCCGCAATCACAATTGCTAAACTCAACCATAGTTTCCCAGCAATTGAAGACTACGTTGCTGAAAAGTTCCGTACTGTTGAAGATGAAGCTGAGCGTGAAGCTTATCTGCTGCTCAATGCGGCGGCTCAAAGAACAGCATTTGATATTATCTCAAAGTTTGCGGATGGCGAACAGACTGTTTCGGTTGAGGACTTACCAAGTAATCATCGTCGGTATTTCGTCACTCTTTTGACGATCCTTCAGGAAGCTGGGGCAGCGACGGAATGCGGGGTAAATCGCTTTGAATTGAATAGCGATTTTGAGCTTCCTGATTTCGATCTTCTGGTTGAGAGTGTGCTGGAAGAAAGCCCGCAAGACATCGCCGCTGCAACCATTCTTGCAACCACACGCAAATTCGTTCTCGATAGCCTTGACCTTGATAGTTTTGAGGGCGATGACTTCGAACATTCCAGTGCGATGCTCGAGCAATACTGGTATTCCTCCCCGGAAGCACAAACACGAAGCCAGAGTATCTCTGAATGGCTTAGAACCGCGCTTGCGACCTGGGACACAGACACGCCGCTTCATGTTCTGGATCTAAGCGGCTCAGGGCTGAATCTGGCAAAAGATATTCAGCAGATACTCCCTAGCCAAGTAACAAAGGTTTCGATCGCCGACAGTAACCACAAAAGCGCTGCGCGTTTGTCTGCCAGTGTTCTGGATGAGCCTAACATCGCTGTATTCGATACGAGCAATCTGGATAGTAATCACACTTGGGATGCTGCGTTAGAACAGGGACCATTCGATGTCATTGTATCATCAGGTCTTCTTCACGAAGCATGTCAGAGAGAGGCAAACCTTTTCGAAAAGCTCGGACAATCACTGACAGAAGGCGGACAGTTCCTTGCGATCGAACCGCTTTCAGATGTTTTCCATGATGTAGCTTTTGGTCTGTCTGAAGATTGGTTTGCCAGCTCAATTTCCGACGAGTATCCAGTCGGTCCGCTGAAAACAAGCAATGACTGGCTGGATCAGTTTACCTCGACATCGTTCAACGCTCCAATCGCAATTGAGGCACTCAAAGAAGGTGCATCAATTGTTTTGCTGAATGCGACTGCAAAACCTGTAGACGTAAGTCAGCAGCTTGATCCAACGGCCGATTTACCTGAGAGCAAGGCCATGGTCATTCTGGCAGGTAACTCAAAGCTGGAGCAGGAAATTGCGAAGGCTATACAGAGTGATGAGAGATTAGCAGCCTGTAATATCAAGCTTCTAGATGCAGATAGTGGGCAGTTCGACCTGAATGAAGCCAGCGGTTGGAAGTGCGCGCTTGCTGGTTCTGCTTTCCTTGATGCTGAACTCAAAACCATCATCCATCTGTATGGTCTGGCAGAGGCCGGTGACGCCCCTGTAGACCAAGTCATGAAGCGCTGTGCAACTTGTGTTGGCCTCGTAAAGGCTTATCCAGGTTTAGCCGGTCAGCTCGCACTTGTTGCTCCAGGTGGCAGCGGTCATAACGCTGACCTCGAAGCTCCCGCACAAAGTGCCGCCTGGACGTTTGCACGTGTTCTTGGCAATGAGGCTCCAGAACTGACACCTCTTACCCTTGATGTTTGCACTGAAAAAGGTGCCGAAGGCATTGCCTCCGACATATTGGAGGCTGTTTTCTATCAGAATATGGAGAATGAACTCCATCAGCCGCAAAAAAGCCGAGTAGTTTCACGTGTTAAATCCGGGTTTGGTCAATCCACTTGGAAACCTGCAGAGAATGTTGAGCTGAACTTCTCAGAGGCAGGTTCTCTCAACCATCTAAACTGGCGTGGGCAGCAACGTACTGAGCCATCTGAGGATCATGTTGAGATTAAAGTCGCCGCAACTGGCTTGAACTTCCGTGATGTTATGTGGACTTTGGGCATGCTTCCAGAAGAAGCGCTTGAAGACGGTTATGGCGGGCCTAATCTTGGCCTGGAAATTTCAGGTACTGTTACACGCACTGGTGAGAATGCCGGGGACCTGTCCGTTGGTGACAAAGTCGTTGCGTTTACGTCTGGTGGATACTCTTCCTATGTTACCTGCCCTAAATTTGCAGTGGCGAAACTGGACCAAAGTCAGGATCTTGTCTCTGCTGCGACTTATCCAGTTGCATTCCTGACCGCTTATTACTCGCTCATCCATCTTGGTGAACTCAAAGAAGATCAATGGGTTCTCATTCACGGTGGCGCCGGTGGCGTTGGTCTTGCAGCACTACAAATTGCAAAGCATGTGGGCGCTAAGGTCATTGCCACCGCTGGGTCTGAAGAAAAACGAGAGATTCTTCGTCTGCTCGGTGCCGATCATATTCTTGACTCCCGCAGTTTGCAGTTCCCAGAGAAAGTCATGGAACTTACTGATGGAAAAGGCGTCCACTCAGTCTTGAACTCGCTTGCTGGCGAAGCGATGGAAGCAAGTATCAATATTGTACGCCCGTTTGGCCGGTTCCTTGAGCTTGGCAAACGAGACTATTACGCAAACACTAAGATCGGTTTGCGCCCGTTCCGTCGCAATGTCTCTTACTTTGGGATCGATCTGGATCAGATCCTGCTGCATGATAGTGATCTGGCACGCAAGCTCATTGAAGATGTCTTTGAGCTGATCAAAGACGGAACTTTCACGCCATTGCCTCACCGCGTGTTTGAGGGTCGCAATGTTCAGGATGCCTTCCGGCTCATGCAACGGTCCGGGCACATCGGCAAGATCCTGATCACGCCACCAAAACCTGAAGACGTTAAAGTTCCGCAAGAGCATACCTCTCTCAAATTCGCTCAGGATGGTCATCATGTGGTGATCGGTGGTCTTGGTGGCTTTGGCTTGGAAATCTGCCGCTGGTTGGCTGATAATGGTGCACGGCGCATTACACTCACAAGCCGGTCTGCAAGGGTGAGCGAGCAACACGAAAAGCTGTTTGAGGCCTTGGCAGAAAAAGGCGTTACTGTCTCCGCGGTGAGCTGCGATGTCACGGATAGAACAGCTGTTCACGGCTTGCTGAGCGAACTGCGCCAGTCCGCACCACTCAAGAGCATCACCCATGCTGCGATGGTGTTGGATGATGGCATTATCCAACAGCTGGACGAGAAGCGGTTCCGCAAGGTGCTTGAGCCAAAAATTCAAGGTGCAAGTCTGCTGGATGAGCTGACACGTCAGGACGAGTTGGACCAGTTTATCCTGTTCTCCTCTGCAACCACCCTGATCGGGAACCCTGGCCAGTCTCATTACGTCGCTGCCAACGGATATCTCGAAGGACTTGCAAGAGCCCGCCGTAAAGCTGGCAAACCTGCAATTGCTGTCGGCTGGGGTGCGATCGGCGATGTGGGCTTCCTTGCCAGAAATGCTGAGGTTTCCGACAAGCTTTCCAGGCATCTAGGTGAAGCAACCATTAAGGCTCGCGAAGGTCTGGATATTCTCAAGCTTGCTATGGAACAGGATGATGGGTCTGCGCCAGGTGCCGTGGTTCATATTGGCCGTTTTGCATGGGCAGCAGCTCATCAATCTTTATCACTGTTGAGCAAGCCACTCTTCCGCGAAATCGTTGGCCGCAGCGATACGGATGGAGACAGCGACAGTGCGACCGATATCCTGTCTCTCATTGAAGGCAAGTCGGATACAGAGGCCAAAGAAATTGTCGCTCATATTCTTGCTGGTGAAATTGGCCGCATCCTGCGCCTGCCAGCAGAGGACATTTCTCATCAACGCCCACTTGCGGAGTTTGGAATGGACTCCTTGATGGGGCTTGAATTGAGAATGGGAATTCAGAAACGCTTCAATCTGGAGATTCCGCTGGTATCTATCTCAGGCGGAACGTGTTTGGATGACTTTGCTGCGCAAATCCTACAAAAACTTCGCAAACGCGAAGGTGGAG
Source organism: Pseudovibrio sp. POLY-S9 (assembly GCF_001431305.1). Classification (NCBI taxonomy): domain Bacteria; kingdom Pseudomonadati; phylum Pseudomonadota; class Alphaproteobacteria; order Hyphomicrobiales; family Stappiaceae; genus Pseudovibrio; species Pseudovibrio sp. POLY-S9. The sequence goes on along the minus strand of NZ_LCWX01000035.1, from coordinate 37,202 downwards.
AGGCTTCTGCTGAGGATGGCTCTCACAACGTTCTGGCCAGCCAACACCTTTCCGATGATCTGGATGACGCTCAAAAATCAACTGTGCGCGAAATCCTAGATACTCATCAGGACAAAACAGCAAGACTTTTGAATTAATGGCCAAATCAGACAAGAAAAAACTAAGCAAAGACGACCGGTTGAATGCTTTGAGCGCTGTCAGGCGCTCAAAGTCTGCGCTTCCAAAGCAGAAGACTGCCAAGCCTCAAGCTGATAAAGCAATCGCTCCAAAGTTTGCGGACCTTCCGGGATTTAAGGAAATTCGCCTTCAAAAAGCAGCGGCGGATCTGTTGCAGATCAACAATCCCTTTTTCCGTGCGCATGACGCACGCGCCGGGGCAACGACACTGATTGACGGAGAAACTTACCTTAATTTCTCCTCCTACGATTATCTGGGATTGAATGGGCATGAAAAGGTCCAGGAAGCTGCCAAAACAGCTGTCGATCACTATGGCATTTCAGCCAGTGCCAGCCGGGTTGTTGCTGGCGAGCGTGTAATCCATACCGAGCTTGAAAGGCTCATTGCTCGGATGCACGGCGTTCAAAGTTCTGTTGCTTTTGTCAGTGGCCATGCAACAAACGTCACCAGCATTGGCCAGTTGATGCAGCCGGATGATCTGATCATTCATGACAGCTACATTCACAACAGCATCGTCACAGGAGCGAAGCTTTCTGGTGCCGTTCGGCAATCCTTCCCCCATAACAATTTTGAGGCACTGGAAAACATTCTGGAGCTGCGCGCCCATAAACACCCGCGTACACTGATCGTGGTTGAAGGCGTTTATTCAATGGACGGGGACTATCCGGATCTTCCACGTCTGATTGAGATTAAAAAGAAATACGGTGCCTGGCTCATGGTCGATGAGGCGCACTCCATCGGCATTCTCGGAGAGACAGGCCGCGGCCTCGCCGAGCACTTCAAGGTGGACCCGAGAGATGTTGATATCTGGATGGGCACATTCTCCAAGACATTAGCTGGGTGCGGCGGTTACATCGCTGGCTGTAGTGATTTGGTTGACTATCTCAAACTCACAGCCTCAGGTTTCGTGTTCAGTGTCGGCATTGCCCCACCAATCGCAGCAGCGGTTTGTGAAGCCATTCGCCTCCTGGAAGCAGAGCCTCACCGGGTACAGGCAGCTCAGTCAAACGGGCAGTATTTCCTTGAGAAGGCTCAGGCTGCAGGTCTTGATACTGGTGTCAGCCAAGGCTGTGCAGTTGTTCCGATCATGATGGGCGATTCATTAAAGGCGACTGTTTTGGCTGCGCGTTTGCTCGATCGCAGTCTCAATGTACTGCCGATTATCTATCCGGCAGTTCCAGAAAAATCAGCTCGTCTGCGCTTCTTCATCACGTCAGAACATACTGAAGAGCAATTAGATCAGGCGATCGAACTGGTGAACGAAGAAATAGCGAATTACGATAGTAATCCTATTTCAATTCAACAGGTTATGTCTGCTTAATTAGTGGTATGAAATTAAATCAGCGCTGATAATTAAAGCGCTGATTTGCCAGTCTGCGCAGTTTCCACGGCAGCAGTTTTCCTATACGAATACTTAGCGCCAGTTGCCATGGGAACGCATAAAACGCCTTTTTCCGTGCAATAGCTTTTTTGATTGAAGAAGCAGCTTCCTCTGCTGTGTATTCATAAGGCCGCCAGCTTTTAAACTGATCGGCCATCGGCGTCAGAATATATCCCGGACAAATCACAGATACTGACACCCCCCACTTATAAAGGTGGTCCCGCATCGCTTCACCATACGCGATCACGCCAGCTTTTGAGGCCCCATAGGCAGGCCCATCGGATATCGGCTGCATTCCTGCCAACGAGCTGATCAACGCAATTCGACCGCTTTTACGCTGCTGCATAAATGGTGCGACCGCTGTCAAAACATTGACAGCCCCCCCAAGGTTAGTCGCAATCTGAGCATGTGCTGTCTCAGCCGTCTCGACAGCGCCATCAACCTCATGTGACCCTGTGATACCTGCATTAGAGATGACCAAATCGAGAGGCGTGTGCCGCTCTAACTCCTCAACCCAGTTTTGAAGAGCTACCGCATCGCAAACATCAAGCGCTTTCCAAAGTACAATGCCCCCTGCTCGCTCAACTTCACGTACAGTCTCAAGTAGCCGCTCCTCATTTCTCCCAGTCAAGCAAAGAGTTACGCCTTCACCTGCATAAGAAATCGCCAAAGCCCTCCCCAACCCGGAGCTGGCACCTGTGATGAGAATCGATCTCGGAGAAAACATAAAAAAGGGGCTCCAAACAACGCGTATTTCATTTGTTTTGGCAAACAGATAGTTAACGTGCAACCTAGATTCTGCAGGCTTCATCAGAAGTCCGGGTTTCTCCAAAGAAAACAACAGGTAGTTGAACCCGTTTCCCTTACTAAATTTGAATTCTATCTCAGATTGAGGTATTAGACACTTTATTAAAGCTGGATATTTTTGACATGCGTATTTTTGATCCGGCGGTAAAGTGGATAGAAGTTTTATGAATTTATTTTCCAATTCGACTGATGTGCGGTCAGCTCAAATAACTTCAGGTTTCCTAAAATCCATTGCCGTTATTGTTCCAGTCTTAGGCGTTTTGTCCGGCTGCGCTGCACTACCTTCAGCTGGTCCTGTGTCTTCAGAGATCCAGGCAGCCTCTTCGGATCGACGCACAGAACCCTTTGACTATCATCTCATTGATCTTGATGATTCGGTTGTATCAGTACTTTCAGCCTATCACCCGAATAGATTGTCAAAAGTCTTCACAAGCGGAAAATGGGCGCCAAAGCATATCGTTGGCGTTGGTGACACTGTTTCTGTCGTCGTTTGGGAGCAGGGCAACGATCGTTTATTCACACCGAATGGACAAGCTGGCGGCGTCGAGCTTGGCCCATTCATGGTCAACCAAAGCGGTGCAATCACCATTCCGTATGTGGGGAAGGTAAATGCGCGTGGAAAATCTGTCGAGCGGCTTCAAGAAGCGCTCCAGGTTGCGCTTGATCGTAAAGCTACTAACCCACAAGTTATTGTTACATTAAAGCAAAATGCTAGCAGTTTGGTCACAGTGAATGGTGCAGTTAAGAAACCAGGTCAATATCCCTTGGATCTAAGCGGCAAGCGTTTGCTCGACGTTGTCGCAAACGCAGGCGGTAACGCATCTCCTGCCACTGAGAGCTATGTGTCGATTTCTCGCAACGGACGTCAAGCAAAGCAGTTACTCAGCGCTGTTTTCCAGACAACACACGAAAATGTCTATGTTCGACCAGGAGATCGGATTTTCATCACGCATGATCCACAGACCTTCACGGCTTTTGGTGCCGTGCCAAAAGTTGGAGAGTTTCCAATACAGGCCTCAAATGTTTCACTCGTTGAAGCCCTAGGCCGTATCGGTGGCTTGGACAGGAGTGCGGCAAATTCTCAAGGTCTCTTCATTTTCCGCTACGAAGATCCGCAAGTTATTTCCCAGCTAAAACCTGAGTATCTTGGGACTAATTCGGGGAGGATTCCTGTGATTTACCGCTTAAATATGAGAGATGCTCGTTCCTATTTCAAAGGCCAACTTTTCTCGCTACGTGATAAAGACGTTGTCTATGTTTCTAGCGCTTATGGTGCTGAGCTTAACAAGTTTATCAGGATTTTGAGTGGAACATTGGCAATCAGCAAAACAGTGAGTACCTTTTAAGATTGCGGTTTTCTGGCTGTAACTTAAGTTTGCCAGTTGTTGTATTGCCAATAATTGCTTCTCAATTTGAGAAGTCGTGTTATGATTCAACGAAATCTTCAATTTAAGAAAATGGGCATTTGCCTACAACTATGACCAAGTGCCATTTAAGAAGGTGAAGACCCAGTATGGAAAATGGGACAACCGCAAAAGTCGCTGAAATTCGCCCTGCACCGCCAAAAACTCCAGGTAAAGTAACTCCAAAACACGATTCCAAGGCATCAAATCCTAAGGCATCTACGACACCAGCAAAAAAAGCACCATTGCAGAAAAAAATTGCTTCAGTTGTCACTTTACCATTCGACAAAACAACTGACTCAAAAATTACTCAATCTAATACGTTGCTCAATTTCCGGTCATTAAGGCCTCAAGAAATTCGAAGGAAATTTTTAGCAATCTCATTTGCCTTGCTAGTCCTTGTTCCTGGCTTGCTAGGTGCAACCTATTTCTTGTTTATTGCTTCAGAACGATATTCGTCGACCATAGGCTTCTCCGTACGCGGTATGGATGGCTCTTCGGCTGGAGGAGACTTCTTAGGAGCCCTCACGGGTCTCGCTAGCGTAGGAACCACTACAACAGACTCTTTTATCCTTATGGACTATCTAGAGGGTCGAGAAGTTGTTGAACGTCTCTCTGTTGATTTAGGTATCGTTGAACATTTTGGTGGTGACAACGTGGACTTCATCTATCAGTTAGACCAGGAATTTTCTATTGAAGACTTAGTCGGATACTGGCAGGGCATGATTTCAACTAGTTTCGACAACTCGTCGAGTATTATTGAAGTCGAGGTTCAAGCATTCACTCCGGATATGGCTGAAAAAATTGCTTCCAAAGTTCTCTCGTACGGTTCAGAACTTGTTAACACGCTTTCTCAAAACGCACGCAAAGATGCCGTCAAGTTTGCCGAAGAGGAAGTCCGACGTGCAGAATTGAGACTGAAGATTATCCGCATGCGAATGAAAGAATTTCGCAGTACAGAGAGTTCAATCGATCCGACAAAAAATGCTGAAGTACAAATTGAACTTATTGCAGGTCTCGAGAAGCAGCTATTAGACACACGATCTCGGTTGGCAACATTGGTTGGAACAATAGATGAAAGCTCACCAACAATTCGTCAACTACGAAAGCAAGAAGAAGTTCTAATTCAGCAAATTTTAAATAAACGTGACGAAATAAGTGGCAAGAAACCATTCCAAGAGAAACTATCAGTTGAAACCGGTGATCGACTTTCGTCTATTTCTGCATTGTTAGCGAATTATGAAGAGTTGGTGGTCGAGCAAGAGTTTGCTCAACAAACCTATACTGCAGCACTAGCTGGTTTAGAGCGTTCACGCGCTGAGGCAGATCGTCAACAAAGATATCTTGCAGTTTTTAATCCTCCGTCAAAACCAGAAGCGGCTATCTATCCTCGTCGCCTCATCAACTCTCTTATACTTTTTCTTGGGCTACTTTCCATCTGGGCGCTTGCTACAGTAATTACGTACTCCATTCGTGACCACCTCAAATAAACCGTTTGCTATGGAAAATGTTATTACAACTCAAACCCGTGTTATTGGTGCACTTGTACTTAGAGAAACTCGAACAGCCTTTGGGGACACTCAGTTAGGGTATCTCTGGGCGATTGTTAACCCAGCTCTAAGTACTCTGGTCTTAGTGTTGATCTTCTCGAGTATCGGAAGATCACCGGCCTTTGGAACCAGTTTTGCGCTCTTTTTTGCCAGTGGTATCTTACCGTTCCAAACTTATTCCAAACTATCTAGTTCACTTATGACAGCGGTTAGCTCTAGTAAAGGGCTGCTTAGTTATCCGCTCGTTAAAGAGACTGACATACTTGTTTCTAAATATATTTTAATCACTTTAACCTATCTCATGATAATTATAGTTTTTTTCACGATGATTATCTGGGGTGACGGCTCACCGCTGCCAGTCCGCCCAGAGCAATGCGCAGCCGCGTTTATTTTTTTAACGTTGCTCGGTTTCGGAGCAGGAACCACGAATACCGTTTTATTCAGATTATGGCCTACATGGAAGCAACTAGAGTCAATAATCAGTAGACCGCTTTTTTTTCTTTCTGGAATTTTTTATGTACCAAGCGATTTTCCAACCCAAATTGTGAGATTGCTTGCCTGGAACCCAGTGCTACACGGTATTGAGTGGTTTCGTGAAGGTTACTATGGAAATTACGATAGCATCGTCTTGGACAAATCATACTTGCTAACCTGCATAGTAATCCTGCTCCTCGTTGGTTTATTCGGTGAACGCCTCTATCGAAAGAAATCTATCTGATGATCGAATTTCTTGATGTATCAAAAACTTACCGACTTAAGGGCGTAAGAAAAAATATTTTGAACGGGCTTACAACAAGATTCCCTAAAGGCAAAAATATCGGCATACTTGGTCATAATGGTGCAGGTAAATCAACATTAATGCGATTGATTGCAGGTGCTGAACTTCCTGATAGCGGTCGCATCAAGCGAAACGTAAAGGTTTCCTGGCCTCTTGGCTTTGGAGGTGGCTTCGCAGGGAAGATGACAGGCATCGAAAACGTTCGCTTCGTTGCTCGAATGTATGGCGAAGACACAGAGCGTATGGTCGAGTTTGTAGAAGATTTCTCTGAACTAGGGCCGTCTATGACATTACCAATTCAAACATATTCGAGCGGTATGAAAGCACGCCTTGCTTTTGGTGTTAGCATGGCCATAAATTTCAATTGCTATCTAATTGATGAAATTACTGCTGTTGGCGATGCTCGGTTCAAAAGAAAATGTGATAAAGTTTTTGAGACAAAGCTCAAACATGCCAACATCATCATGATCTCGCACTCAGAAGCCACAATCAAAAAGCTCTGCGATACCGCCTGTCTGCTGCATGACGGCGAATTGACTATGTACGATTCTGTTAACGAAGCGCTTGCTCAGCATCGCAAAAATCAGCTTAAGTAGTTGAGTATAGGCACTATGTCAGTTCAATCAGTTCTTATTTTGCAATCCCATCCTTCTGCCTTTTGTCGGGCGCTTGTTGATGAATTTGAAGCTCGCAAGATCAGGTACACCATTGTTAACTTTTCGCTTAGTGACTGGTATTTTCGCGTTGGGTTGGGGGCGAAAGCTTATTGGGGGCGGTTGAAGAACTGGCAAAGCAAGCTGGAGCGGTTGATTGATGAGAATGGCATCACGGACATTCTGTACTATGCGGATCGGCGACCGTATCACCGGGTAGCGCATGATGTTGCCATGCAACGGGGCATCAACACGTTTGCCTATGAGTTTGGTTATATGCGCCCGGATTGGATCACGCTGGAGCGTGGTGGCATGGGAGTGTATTCGCACTTCCCGAATGATCCGGCGCAGATTAGACAAAGCGCCGCTGACTTACCGGAACTGGCAGCTACAACCCGTTTTCCGCATGCGTTTTTGCAGGAAGCGACCAATGAGGTCATCTGCAACCTGATCCCGATTTTCTTCCCGTATCTATTCCCGTTTTATCAGCGAGATCGCTACTATCATCCGTTCAGGGACTATTTCAGCTACATTCCGCGCCTGATGCGCCAGAAGCGGCTTGGACAGGAAGCGGAAGAAGCAATCAACACGGTCATAAAAGAGCAGGCCGAGTATTTTGTCGTCCCTATGCAAATGCAGGGCGATTATCAGATCAGGCATCACTCCCACTACAAACATCTGTCCGGTTTCATTCGTGAACTTTACAGCACGTTTTCGCAAAGTGCGTCAGCTGAGAGCAAGTTGGTGTTCAAACTTCATCCGTTTGACAACAACGTTGAGAACTGGCCGAAAGTCATTCGCGAGATTGCTGCGGAATTCGGTTGTTTGGAGCGCACAATCATTATTGATGGCGGCAATCTAAATCAACTGCTCAGGCATTCGCGCGGGTGCGTGCTGGTGAACAGCACGGTCGGCATGGAAGCACTGAAAAGCGGTGTACCGGTGAAAGCCATGGGTATTGCTGTCTATGATATTGCCGGATTGACGGACCGGCGTTCTCTGGACGACTTTTGGAGGGAACCAGCTCTACCCGATGCTGACCTTTATCACGATCTGGAAAAGCTTATGGCGCATACCATTCAAGTGCATGGAAGCTTTTTCAATTCCGAAGGTCGCAAGATCGCGGCGCAAGAGTTTGTAAAGCGCATTCTAGAGGATGGCGTCAACGGACATGGTGCGTTTGTTGAAACGCCGCCGCGTCTGGAACAAGCCAAGGCTGCCGGCGTTCCCATCCCGGCAAATTGTTACTGGAGTGACAAATGACTTCAGAAAACAATCGCTGCATTTTGCTGCTGCAAGGGCCACTTTCCAAATACTATGCCCGTACCGCACACCACTTGGAAGAGCTGGGCGCAAAGACGCTTAAGGTTCATTTTTGTGGCAGCGACGTTCATGACTGGGAGATAACCGACACCATTCATTTTTCAGAACCCGCTGAAAATTGGGCGCTTTTTCTGGAGGCCTTGATTGTTGCGCATGGGGTCACTGATATCCTGCTACATGGAGATCGGCGCTACTATCACAAAGTCGCCATCGGTGTCGCGAAGCGGTTGGACGTCACCATCATTGCGACCGAGCTTGGCTATTTGCGTCCGGATTGGATGACAGTCGAGTATGGCGGCTGTTCTGCGCTTTCGCATTTCCCGCAGAACAAGCAGGAATTGATGGAGTTGGATACACAACAGGTGGATGACACGTCCACTGTCCTTTATCCCGGCAGCTATAAGCAGATTGTGCTGCAAGAGCTCGGTTTCACATTCTACAACGCAGTTCATGCCCGCAAGTTTCCGCATTACCACAATCACCGCACGGAATCTCGTGTGCAGGTTTATGGTGGCTGGCTCAAGGCTCGCCTACAGGCCAAGCGCCGAAAGCAGGAAGCCGATGTTATCTGGAGCCAGTTGAAGCAAAGCGGCACACCTTATTATCTCTTTGCCTTGCAGCTTAATGGGGATTTTCAGATCCGGGATCATTCTCCCTTTACCAGCATTTATGAGGCCATTGAGAAGGTCATCGCCTCTTTTGCCCGCAATGCACCAGAGGGGACATTGCTGCTGCTCAAGAGCCATCCACTGGAGTACCGCTTCAAGGAGCTTTCTCGGGCAATTGTTGAGGCCAGCCGGAAGCATGGTGTTGAAGAACGCACGCAGCTCATTCATGGGCAGACGATCAAAGCACTTGCTGGACCATCCCTTGGGATGCTGACCATCAACAGTTCTGCCGGCATTGAAGCGCTTGAATATGGTGTGCCGACCTGCTGCATTCTGCCAACAATTTACGATATGGACGGCCTGACGCATCAGGGCGATTGGGAGACGTTCTGGCGCTCAGCAACACCGCCGGAGCCAGATGTGTTCCGCAAGTTTATCGATGCGTTGAAAACCACCATTCAGGTGCGCGGGTCACTTTACAATGCGGCTGGCCTGGAAGCTGCAGCAAAGGGGACAGCAGAAAAGATCCTCTCCACCTCCTACGCAGAGCAACGCCTGAAACGGGTAGAGCCGCCAAGGATGGAAAAAGCACGGAAAATGGGCGTCACCTACGATTACTTTATGTAGTTGACGACCACACTATGCAATTGGGGAGTACGCATGCAGATCTGTCTTGTTTCCAACGCCAGCGTTTACACTGATGCTGCTTTACATTCTTTGCTGGCATATCCGGAAATCAAGATCTGTGGCCTTGTGAAGTGCACCGCCGTATCTGGCAAGCGCAATGACTGGCGGGCTTATAAGGACCTTATGCTCCGCTCCGGTCCGCTTTATGCGGGGTACCTGGGCGCCGTGACAAAGCCAGCCTACCGGATGCCACATGTTCCCAAATGGAAGAGCATGCGGACCTGGGCTCATAGCCTGCAATGTCCTGTTTTACCAACGAATGACGCCAGCGCGCCTCAGACTCTCGACTTTATCGAGCGTTGTAAGCCGGATTTGATCCTAACGGTTCATCTGGGGCAGATTTTGAACGCGACATTTTACGAGCGGTTTTCCGGCAAGACCTACAACATCCATCCCGGTAAACTGCCGATCTACAAAGGGCCAGATCCGGTCTTTCATGCAATTTTGGAGAATGAGCAGGCTTTCACTCTCAGCCTGCATGAGAGCATTCAAAAGATTGATGCGGGTAAAGTGCTGGCGGAAACGACTGTGGTGCCGGAAAAGAGAACGCTCTTTCGCACCAACCTTGACCTGTTCCGCAAGACAGGGAAGCTCGTGGCCTCCCATTTCCTCGGCAAGAACGACTGCCCACCAGCGCCGGATGACCGGGCGCCGCGGTATCGCAGCTGGCCCACCAATGGCGATGTCCTGAGGTTTCTGGCCCGCGGCAACCGTCTTTAATCCGCGCGGTAGGCACGCGGCACGTTAGTCGGCGCGCGCAGCCACTTCCTCTGAGGTCTCGGGTTCAACTCCCGTTTCCTTCTCAGCCGCACGGATACGCTGGCGAGACAGCGAGAACAGACCTGCACCCACCACGATGATTGCACCGAGAATGGTGCTCCAGATTGGCAGGTCGGAGAACACAAGGAACCCAATTGGGATTGACCAGACCAGCTGAAGATAGTTGAACGGTTGAATGTCGCTCGCCTGTGCCAACGAAAGTGCTTTCATCAGCAGGAAGTGTGCGGATGTCCCCGTTGCGCAAATGCCGAGCAGCAGCGCCCATTCCACTTCATCAAACGCCATCATGTGTTGAGAGCCGATGATGGTGGAGAGAACTGTGCCCACGATGCCAACATAGAGAAATGACGTGAGCGCGCTGTCATCCTGGCTCGCAACACGGGTAAACAATTGGTAGAGCGCAAAGCTGACCGAGGCAGCCAG
>NZ_LCWX01000035.1:0-26520 GCF_001431305.1 Pseudovibrio sp. POLY-S9 | reverse complement strand
CCACCCGCCGATATTGCCATCCGGCTGCAGCATCACCAACAAGCCTGCCATACCGCAGAACATTGCCAGAATGCGGCGCCAGCCAACCGTCTCGCCAAGGAAGAGAGCCGCAAGTCCCGTCACGATCAATGGATGGGCCTGAAAAATTGCCGTTACATCAGCCAGTCCCAGCATGCTGAAGGCGAAGGTGATCAGGCAGATTTCTGCAAACAGCAGAAGGCCACGAATAATCTGAAGCACCGGACGTTTGGTGCGCACCACATTATAGAGCCCTTGTTCACTGATCATGGCCCAGCCAACCGCAATCACCAGCAAAACCCAAAAGCGCACCATCATGATGAACCAGACCGGATGGTCTGACACGAGCTGCTTGGTGATCGCATCCTGCATCGCGAAGATGAGCGTAGACAGGATTGTAAGCGCGATACCCATGTTTCGCTTGCCGAGGAGCTGAGCCATTTTGTGTCCTTGTTAGCAGCACAAATCCGCTTACCGAGGCGAACCGGAAAGCGAATACAGTGGGAGGAAATGTGCTGAAAAGAATTCTTGGATGCCAATCGACATCAATACTGCACGTATACTGTGATGCATCACAAAGCAAATGCAAAAAGCAAGGGACACTCCTTTTTGCATCACAGTTAGGTCAGGTGCTTTGTTTTTTGAAAAACGGAGCTTAGCAACCTTCCGTCACTTCCTGCAGGTCGGCAGGCTCGTCACATACTTTCACAAGCTTCGACAACAGGGCGATCACCAGGGGAAAGACCAGTGAACTGATAACAACAGCAAGCGCGAAGGCGACAGAAAACGACTTGAACCACAGCGCCATAAAGTTTTCGACAAACCCGAGGTTCAGCACCAGCATGGCAAATGACATCATAATGCTCATGAAGAATGAAATGCTGATACGCAGCAGGTAGCCATAGGTCCGTGGGGAAACATTCATGCACTTATCTCTATTTTTTGTTTGAGGTCAAACTATATGAAATCAAGTCAAACTGTCAAGATACCGTAGCGCATGGCAGTTATGCAGAGCCGTGGTTTCATCATCTCACCAAAACCACCAGTAATTGCATTGTATTTTCAGTATGATCCGACATTAAATTCAGCGAATTATTAAAGCGGCAATGCCTACACTCGCGGATCGGGTCATTTCCCGCGAGGACCCTCGATGTGACCATCATGATGCAATCGAGTCAGGCTCTATGGATACAAACAACAGCTTATATCGCCCTCCGGCACCTCACCCATACACTGAAGGCACGGGGGACTTTGATGGCGTTGAGACAAACCTCCTGAGGCACCTCCCGGAAGAACTTTACAAAGCAGATATCGTTGACATTTCCACGGCAGAGCAACCCAATTACCTGATCAACGACCCGGATCTCATCTCCGTTATTTTTGAAGAGAAACCCGAGATCTTCGTCAAAGCCGAGGGGATGATTGAATTGCTGCGCCCGTTGCTGGGCGATCATCCGATTGTGACGAGCAACAACCGGTGTGTGGACCAGCGCGATATGATCCGGCCCATCGGCACCCTGCGCACCCAGCAGGTGAATTTTGAACACATCCAGAATTCAATCAACCGGTTCGAAGATTATTGCGAAGAGATTCAAAATGAAAACCGGGTGATTGACCTGTCTTTGCTGCTCAGACGCCTGAATGCAGACATCGCTTACAGAATGCTGTTTTCCAACGAGCTGCCAACAGATGTGTTCAACGAGATCAACTCCCATGCCCGTGACTTTGAAAAGCGCATCTCACAGGTGATCCGTGAGACGGCAGAACAAGGTGTTGCTTGGCAGCTGCCCAAGCTGCCACAAACAGCCATGTATGCGGCCCAGCAACTGCGATATCTGGTCAGTATGCTGATTGATGGCAATATCCAGCACAACAGCTTTTCCCATCACAGCTTCTTACATAAGTTTCTCATCGCCCGCTCCCCAGAAACCAATATCCCCTTCACTCGCAAGCAAATCGTGGACCACGTCACCACAATCCTGAACAGTCAGGAGCTAGCCGCCGCAGCTTTGATGTGGGCGTTCTTTGTGCTCTCCCAATGCCCTGAGGCCAAGCAAAAGATCCGTGAAGAGGTCAGCAAAGTGGGTGGGCAGGACGACATTCAGTTCGAGCAGCTTTCACGCCTCAGATACACCCGCAATGTCTTCCGCGAGATCCTGCGGCTCTACCCGCCTATTCCACATCTGACCCGTCGCGCCAGCAGACCAATCAAACTGGGTAAACTGGACTTGCAGGAAGGTGCGCAGATTACAGTGTCCCCATGGATTGTGCATCGACATCAGCAATACTGGTTCAATCCGGACCGTTTTGATCCTGAACGCTATATGCGCAAAGACCAGCACATCATCATGAAGAGCTTCCTGCCCTTTGGACGCGGCCTGCGCATGTGCACGGGCGCAAGCTCCGCCATTCTCCAAGGCACGCTCATTCTGGCAAACCTTGTTACACGGTTCGACATAGACATCCTCAACGCCGACAAAGTAGAACCGGAAGGTGTCCTCTTTCTCGAACCCACCCGCCCCATCGTCTGCAAAGTCACACCACTCCGCAGTTAGGCGGGCATTCCAACATCACAACCGCTCGACGCCAGTCCTCATTCAGTGCTAATGCATTGCTCTGCTGAGTAGCTCCGACATGTGAGGGTGGTTATGTCTGTTGAGTTGAAGCCGATGGTCTTGGCGGATGTGCCTGTGCTGAAAAATATGTTTCAGCTCTACCTCTATGACATGTCCAAATACATGCACTGGCCGGTTTCTGCATCGGGTGGGTTTGAGTATGATGAGAACATCGTGCTTGCTTACTTCCGCGAGGCTGACCACCATCCCTATTTCATAATGCAGGCTGGCGAGATCGCAGGTTTTGCGCTGGTGCGGCAGTATCCCTATGACACCACGCTGATCGACATGGGCCAGTTCTTCGTGCTTGGAAAGTTCACACGTCAAGGCTTGGGACAAGCGGCCCTGAAAGCCTGCCTGAAACTGCATCCGGGAGACTGGCAAGTTCGCGTGTTACCCAAAAATACTGGAGCACTGGCATTCTGGACAAAGACAATCTCTGATCTGACCAACGCCGCCTATGAGACTCGTTCCGGTGACTATCAAGGAACAGAGATGACCTTCCTCCACTTCTCCAGCCAAAGCGCACTGGCCTCCGCCACCTAGCCAACAGCTGGTGCCTCTGCCCACCTCGTTATACTAGCCACGAAACACCCGAACAAAGGACCAGATTTGAAAATTCAGTCTCTATGGCACTACCCAATCAAATCTCTGCTTGGAGAAACGCTTAGTAAACTCGACCTTGATGAAAGAGGTGTGGTTGGTGATAGGCAATTCGCTATTTCTGATGACCAAGGAAAATTCGGTAGTGGCAAGAACACGCGGCGGTTCAGACGTATTGATAATCTGTTGTCATTACGTGCTGTGTCGAAGGAGGGCGTTGTGTCAATTGGTTTTCCGGATGGGTGTGCCATTGATATTAGCTCAGAAAAAATCAATCACAGACTCACTGAGTTTCTTGGACAGCCAGTGACAGTCGTTCCAGAGAGAAACATCCCACATTTTGACGATGGTTCGGTGCATCTGTTGCTTTCATCAGAAGTGGCAAAATTGCAAAGCCTTGTTCCAGGGACACAAATTGATGAACGCCGTTTTCGACCGAACATCACCTTGGATGTACCGCAGGATGTAACCGATGACGATTTAATTGGCAGGATACTGACAATAGATGGTGTGCAGCTGGAAGTGACACATAAAACAGAACGTTGCAGAATGGTAACCATCGCACAAGATGACCTCGAGTTCGAGCCAGACATCTTGCGACCAATTGCACGCGATTTCGACGTTAAGTTTGGCGTTTATGCCAAAGTTGTCCAATCTGGTTCAATTGCTATCGGACAAAAAGCGAGTGTCTCGTAAGGCTGCATAGCACATACCTCTAAAGGGCCCAGAGCAGGATTTGCGGTTTTTTTGTTAGACGGGAAAGTTCCAGTACGTGTGCATCGCAAACCACATAGGTTCACTAAAAGATGACTCCAGAAAGACATCTTTGGGATGACATTCGGAGAGGCTTCGCTTTAGATAAGACCAACAGCAAGTATTCGATTATGAATGGAGAATTGTATGAGTCAGCAAGCGTTTAAGGCCCATAGCCTTCTTGGTGCATTTGTTGCGGACGCCGCCTCGCTGGGGCTGCACTGGCTCTATGATGTTGATCGCATCCATCATGTCACGCAGGAGCACGATGACTCTGCTGCTTTCGTGCCGCTGACCCCATCTTACTTTGAGGGTGTGCCAGCTTATTTCGCTCATGCTAATCGGCAGGACGGCCAGTTCACCCAATACGGTGAAAACCTTCATCTGGTACTGAAACACCTGCTGGCTCACAACAAACACCTGAAGATGGAAGAGTTTCAGCAGGCTTTTACGGCTCACTTCGGCGCTGGTGGTACCTATAACGGTTATATTGACCGCCCGACACGGGGCACGCTGGAAAACATTGCTAATGAAAAGCTCACCCCTTCTGGCGTAGATGATGATCAGCTTCCTGCGCTCTCCAGGATTCCGGCAGTGCTGTTCGCCTATGAGCAGAGCGAGCAGATGCAGGATCAGGTGGAAGCGATTATCCGCTCCACAAATGACAATGAAGAATCCGTCGCTTACGGCTTTATGTTTGCCGATCTTCTGGACCGTGTTGTGAACGGTGAAGACTTGCAAAGCTCCTTGTCCGCTGCAGCTGATGCCGCCCATCCTGATATTCAGGAGAAGCTTTTGGCTGCTCTTTCCGCATCAGAAACGGACCCGGTGGCATACAGTGAGAGCACGGGCCGTGCCTGTCACCTTGGCATGGGCGTTCCGCTGAGCTTCCACATCCTCAAGAACACAGGTTCTTATCGCGAAGCAATTGAAGCCAACATTTTGGCAGGTGGAGACAGCGCTGGCCGTTCCATTCTGATCGGTGCAGTTCTTGGCGCAGTGCACGGCCTGAATACCAACAAAGGCATTCCACTTTCATGGATTTTGAAGGTCCGGAACAATGCAGAGCTCTGGCAGGAATGCTGCGACTTGACCGGGCATAACTAGGGACTAAATCCGAAGGTCGTCTCCGGTCTTTTGGGCGGAATAAGTGCAGTACCGAATAATTATGCATGCTGCGCGTATTCGTATGAACGCAGTGTGTTTTTAGCTGCTTGAATCTCCCAAAACGCTTTCTCGGTTTGTTAGGGCTGTCCCTGAGTTTCCCTTGTGGGTTGCGATAAAACACCTCAAGGTTGCAGGCGCACCTCTTTCAAACCAAAGTGTTTCCAATGGTCTTTCGCCCCCGCAGTAGCAGCCTTAACCGCAGGAATTTCCTAAAAACTTCAGCCTCTTCCGTCGTTGTTGCCGGCCTGTTTGATCTGAACCTCAACAAGCCAAACGTTTCATCCAGCGGCAAGAGTGTGATCATTATTGGCGCAGGCATTGCGGGCCTGACAGCGGCCCGCGAGCTGATGGATTCTGGCTACACTGTGCTGGTGCTGGAGGCGAGCAACAAGATTGGCGGCCGCATCCGCACCAATCGGGCGCTCGGTGTTCCCATCGAGGAAGGGGCCGGTTGGATCCATGGGCCTGAAGACAATCCGATCATGAAACTTGCGGAGCAATCCGGCCAAAAAACCTTTGTTACAAAAGATTCCAACTTTGCCGTCTTCAACCACAGAGGCAAAAAAATTTCTAATCAGATGATCTCCGAGATGGGACAGGAGCATCGGCAGATGCTGGATCTGATTGGCTCCGGCATGACAAAAGATATGCCCCTTTCCGAGGCGCTGGAGCATATGGCGCCGAAAATGTCTCGTGACCCGATCTTCAAATGGATGACATCCGCTTACACCGAGTTTGATACGGGCAGTCCGGTCAACGAGCTTTCTGCCATGTACTTTAATCAGGATGATATGTTCCACGGTGAAGATGTGGTTTTGGTAGACGGGTACGACAGGCTTTTGGAACCTCTCACTCATGGGATCGCAATACTCACCCGCAAACCGGTGCGCCGCATCGCGTACCATGATCGCGCTGGTGTCTTTGTTCAGACGGACAAAGAAATTTTTGAGAGTGATTTCGTGATTGTCACGGCACCACTTGGCGTGCTCAAGGCGCAGGACATCGAGTTCATTCCGCCCCTGCCTGAAATACATAGGAACGCAATTGAACGCGTTGGTATGGGAGACGTCACAAAAGTAGCGATGAAATTTGACGAGCTCCACTGGCCTGAAAACACACAGTATTTTGGTTTAATGACGCAAACTCAGGGCCGCTGGAATTATTTCCTCAATCATAAGCCCTTTATCGACGCAAACGTACTCACCGCACTAAGCTTTGGCAACTATTCCCGCATGATAGAGACCATGGATCACGACTATATGCTTGAAGATGCTATGAAAGCCGTGCGCACCATGTTCGGATGGGATACGCCTGATCCCCGTCACTATATCGCAACCCGCTGGTCCCAGGATCCATATACCAAAGGCGCTTTCTCCTACGCCAAAGTTGGCTGTAATCCCTATGATTTCAACGTGTTATCCGAACCTGTCAGCAGATGCCTGACCTTAGCCGGAGAACACACAAACTTTCAGTACCACGGAACCGTTCACGGCGCTCACCTAAGCGGTAAGAAGGCAGCGAAAATCGCAATGGAAACAATGATGTAGAGGAATACTATTTTCTGTAAATCTAGAGGCTACACACAAAAAAAGCCGCAGGAGAGCAATCCCGCGGCTTTTTCTTTTTCAAGAATTACTTTGTTAATACAGTGCCTTACGCCTTCGCGTCGATCTCCTCGAGCACATCCAGAAGCTGGTGCGGAAGGCCAATTGTGTAATCCGGCTCTTCATCCGCATTTGCTGGCTCTGTCGGATAGCGCGGTGTCCAGTTGATCCAGACAGATGTCATCCCTAAGCGGTTGGCGCCGGCCACATCACGCTCAAGGTTATTCCCTACCATGACGCAGCCTGCGTGGTCTGCTTCTCCCAGCCCCAAAAGCTTGACCGCTTCAAGGAACATCCGCGGATCCGGCTTGTGGCAACCAACGGCTTCTGAGATCGACCGCGCATCGAATTTATGCCAGAAATCCATAGCCTTATGGACATTCTCAAAGCTCTCCACCAGACCGTCCGCAACCAGCGCAACCATGTAGCCGCGCTCCTTGAGCCAGTCCACCAGCTTATCCCCACCCGGGATCGGCTCCGCAGAGAGCACTAATTCCCCCTCAACGAAAATCTGGGAGCCCTCATCGATCAAAGTATCCCCACTGTCGAGGAACACCGCCTTCACGCCTTTCGCCTCTTTTCGCAGCTGAGCCAGAACAGAGCGAACCCGAGACGGAACAGAAGCCTTCAACTCTTCCCAGGGCATCATCTCAACAGAGCGCAGATCGAAAATCTGATCGAAATGATAAGACGGCTTGAACGCCTTAGATTCCATATACTTACGAGCGACATGATGATCATAAGGCTTCAGGTCAGCCAGCTCTGCAGCAAACATATCCTGCACCAGAATAGTGCCTGATCCCGCCCGTTCACCACAGCAGATACAAGTCACCGCAAAGTTCGCCCGCAGCGCTTCAGAACTCGCTGCAAAAGCGTGTTTTCCCGGTTCAGAATAAAGGGTTATCCGCCCTTCTTGCAGCGGCACCTGATGGTCCCAGGTGCTCAATTCTCCCGCACAGCCATGCGCACTGCCTTCAACACGCATCACCTCACCAGCTTCAGAAAGGTACACCCAGATGTGCTCCAGCTCATACAGGTGTTGGATATCCCAGTCCCACCAGATAGCATACTCGATTGCAAGCGCAGCGCCATTTAGTTTTATTTTATGGGCACTTGAAACGGATATGCCGTCCTGATCATAGAGCGTATAGCCCAGTGCCGAAGGGAGGAAAGGTTCTTTATCGTCAAACCGAATAACAGGCGCATGCTGCTTCACCAGCTCTGCAATATCTGCCGATGTTGCCTCAGAAAAAGACAGAGGGGCTGCGGAAATGTTCAATTGAAACTCCTTGTTCTTCTTGTCCTGCAAGAAAGTCGGCGCCTTACGCAGCACCTTTAGAAAGAGGAAGAGATCCCTTACGGGGATGGGAAACGGAACGCCGCTGTTTCAGCTCAACCGGCTTGGTCTCATGCAGACGCTTACTGGAAGGATTGCGTATCTTTTCAATGACATAGCGGGCGGCAGTCGCGCCCATCTCTGCAATTGGTTGCTGGATAGTAGAAAGCTGCGGTGAGGTGATGCTGCTAATCGGGATGCCATCGTACCCGAGAATGGAAATGTCCTC
This sequence comes from Pseudovibrio sp. POLY-S9, assembly GCF_001431305.1. Taxonomy (NCBI): domain Bacteria; kingdom Pseudomonadati; phylum Pseudomonadota; class Alphaproteobacteria; order Hyphomicrobiales; family Stappiaceae; genus Pseudovibrio; species Pseudovibrio sp. POLY-S9. The sequence goes on along the minus strand of NZ_LCWX01000035.1, from coordinate 18,195 downwards.
TGGCACACGCAAACCACGGTCAAAGCACGCATGCATCGCACCAATGGCTGCAGTATCCGTAATCGCAAAAAGCGCTGTAATCTCAGGGTTTTGATCCAGCAATTCATTGGCGGTTGCATACCCCAGATCATAACGCTTACGCTCATTGGGCTCTGGCAGGTAGACAGACTTCTCAATCTGATACTCGCGGGCAACTTCCAGTATGCCGCGCATACGTAAGTTACCGACGCTCTCGCGGCGTGGATCATGATCAGCTTTAGTCGCAAGCACGCCGATATGTTTATGCCCCAGTGCAACGAGGTAGCGCATGCCAATCCGTCCCCCTTCCGTGTTGTCACAAACCACAAAGGATTCAGAACGACGACCAGGAAGAATATCGACGTAAACCGTCGGAATATCGTTGGCTTGCAAACGCTTAACGTTCTTCAGTGTCTCCGCTGCCGAGTTGGACGGACGAACGATTGCACCTGCCACTTGCATCTCAATCATAGTCTGGGTGTACTTGCGCTCGCGCTCTGCTTCTCCCCGTGTGCAGCAGGAGAGGACCTTGAAGCCTTCGTCATGCAGCGTCTTCTCAATGGAGGCATAAAGCATGGTTGCGAACGGGGATTTCTGGTTCTCCAGGAACAGCGCGACAAGATTGGAATCCTGTCGGCGCAAAGAGGTTGCCAGACGGTTGGGGCGATACCCCAACTCATCAATGACAGCTTGAATCTTTGCGCGGGTTTCATCCTTTACCCGCTCATCCTTGTTCAACACACGAGAGATGGTTGCCGTTGAAACTCCAGCTTTTTCTGCTACATCCCGGATACTTGCCATCAGTGCTACCCCGCCATCGCTTCAAGCTGGTCTACTGGTGAATTTTGCACCACATCGGGATGATGGCAAGCAAGCAGATGGCCCGTACTGATCTCACCAAGTGATGGATCAGAACTCTCGCAAATACTTGTGGCATAACGACATCTTGGCGCGAATGGGCATCCCTTTGGCAAGTTGGCCGGGTCTGGTACATTGCCTTCCAGACGGATGCGTGTGTCATCCGCGTGGGCATTCGGCACCGGTTCCAGAATCGCACTCATCAACGCTTCGGTATAAGGATGCCTTGATGCGTTGAAGATCGTCTCCGTATCTGCCAGTTCCACAATCCGGCCCGCATACATCACAGCAACACGATCACTGATATGCGCTACAACACTCAAGTCATGACTGATGAACAGGTAGGTGAGATTCAGCTCTTCCTGGAGGTCTTTCAGCAGGTTGAGGATCTGCGCCTGTACGGAAACATCCAGCGCAGAAACCGCTTCATCCGCAATGATCACCTTCGGATAAGGAGCCAAAGCACGTGCAATTCCAATACGTTGACGCTGACCACCACTGAAAGCATGCGGGTAGCGTTTGAGGAACTCTTTTGAGAAGCCAATTTTATCGAGCACCTCAAGTACACGATGCTCAATGTCCTTTGAGCTCTTCAGCTCCTGTCCAACCCGCAGCACTTCAGCGATGATATCATATACCGCCATGCGAGGGTTGAGTGAGGAGTTCGGGTCCTGAAACACCATCCGAATATCCGCCCAGTATGGACGCAACTGACTGTCCGTTTTGCCAGTCAGCTCAACGTCTTCCTCGTTTGGACGGAACACCACCTTGCCCGTGGTTGCCTTGTGCAGGCCGATAATTGTCTGGCCCAGTGTGGACTTGCCGCAGCCAGATTCTCCAACAAGACCAAGGGTTTCGCCACGCCAGATGTTGAGCGACACATCATTCAGCGAGCGCACTGTTCCCGTTTGACGGTTGAAGAAGCCTGAACGGATCGGGAAGTGTTTGCTCACGTTCTGTAGCTCAAGGATTGGCGCAGCTGTGCGGTCTACCGGGTTTGGGACATGCAGGCAGTCATCAACTTGGGAGGTCGACGCATGTAGTGGGACAAGTTCTGCCTGTGCCCCAAACCCGTGACAGCGGACGCTTTGCACCCCACTGATCGCGGTGAACTCTGGTAGTTTTTCGTTACAAAGACCGGTGACAAAGTGGTCACAACGCTCTTGAAACGGACAGCCCTTGGGCCGGTTCTGAAGGCTTGGCACAACGCCCGGAATAGCATTGAGGCGCGCACGACGCTTGCCATCTGTGTGAGGCAGGGAGGCCAAAAGCCCTTTGGTATAAGGGTGTTGCGGGTTGGTGAGAATTTGCTCAACAGGTCCCTGCTCCACCACATTGCCCAGATACATGATCACCACTTCGTCGGCGATATCTGCCACCACCCCCAGATCATGGGTGATGAACAGCATGGACATCTTGCGGGTCTTCTGCAGATCACGCATCAGATCCAGAATAATCGCCTGCGTGGTCACATCCAGCGCGGTGGTTGGCTCATCCGCAATGAGAAGGCGCGGGTTACAAATTAGCGCCATAGCAATCATGGCACGCTGACGCATACCACCGGACAGTTCAAAGGTGTAGCTATCAAACCGATCTGCAGCAGAAGGAATGCCCACGAGCCGCAGCATCTCAATTGCCTGAAATTTGGCTTCATCGTTGCTCAGGTTCGTATGCCAGCGCAGCACTTCCACAATCTGGTTGCCAATGGTGTAGAGCGGAGACAGCGAGGTCATCGGCTCCTGATAGATCATGGAGATCTCGTTGCCCTGAATGGCGCGAATATGCTTTGCTTTTGCAGGACCTTGGGCAAGATCAAGCAGATCACTACTCGCACGCTGGTATTCTATGCTGCCGCTTTCAATGGCAGCGTGGTTGTCCAGAATACGCAGCAGCGCCTTTGCGGTGACAGACTTTCCGCAGCCGGACTCCCCCACCAGACACACCGTTCTTCCCTCGGGAATGGAAAAACTGATGTTGTCCAGCGCGGTTACTTTCCCATCATCTCCTGAGAAGGAAACACTGAGATCCGTGACGTTAATCATGGGTTTCATGGTTTCAATCCTCACTTGGAATATGGGTCGGCAGCATCACGCAAACCGTCACCAAAGAAGTTGAGTGCAAGCACAGCAATCACGACCATCACGCCCGGCCAAAACAGCCATGGAGCATTGGCGATTGAGCGGATGTTCTGCGCTTCCTGCAGCAGAACACCCCAGCTAACCACAGGCTGGCGCAGGCCAATCCCCAGGAAGGACAAAGACGTTTCAGCAACAATCATACCCGGAATGGCGAGCGTCACCACCGCGATTATATGGCTGATGAAACTTGGCACCATATGGCCTACCAGAACCCGCGGAACAGAACATCCGTCCAAACGAGCGGCTTTTACGAAGTCCTCCGATTTAAGAGAGATAAACTTGCCGCGCACCACGCGGCCCAACCCTGTCCAACCGATGATCGACAGGATTACCGTGATCAGCAAGTAGGTCTGCAAAGGCGGAGTATCCGGCGGAATCGCTGCGGCGAGGCCGATCCAGAGCGGGATACTTGGTAAAGATTGGAGGAACTCAACAACACGCTGCGTGACCGTATCCACCCAGCCACCGAAATAGCCGGAAAGACCGCCGATCAGCACACCCAGCACGAGGCTCAAGGCTACGCCAACCAGACCGATGGTCATGGATACGCGCGTGCCATGGATGGTGCGGCTCAACACATCGCGGCCAAGACGGTCCGCTCCCAGCAAAAACATGCGATCACGTTTCTTGACCGGGCCAAACAGGCGGCGCTCAGCAGGGATGAAACCAAGCAAATTGTAAGGCTTACCTTTGACGAAAAAGCCCAGCTTCACCACACGGCGTGGATCTTCAACAAAGATACGGCGACCTGAGTTGTAATCAATCTTGGAGCGGTATCCCAACACATGCGGCTGAAACACCGTACCGTCCTTTGTTTCCAGCAACCAATGAATGCTCTGCGGTGGTGCATAGGTGTTGCGCACGCTGAAATCATTGGGGTCATGAGGTGCAAGAAACTCCACGAACACAGCGATCAGATAGATCAGGAGTGTGATGATACCACCCAGCATGCCGAGTTTATGTTTGCGGAAACGGCGCCACATCAGGCGCCACTGGCCCTCATAAGCGCGTGAACTTGTTGGTGCACCAGCGAAATCAGTAGCGCTCATTACAGCCCCCCATTGTTGAACTGACGGCGGATACGCGGATCAAGCCAGGCAAGTAGTATGTCGGAGAACAACGTTCCAATCACAGTCAGGAAACTGAGGAACAAAATAAGGGCAGCAGCCAGGTACATATCCTCCTGACGCAACGCATCAAACAGCAACGGGCCTGTGGTTTGCAAACCAAGCACAATGGAAACAATGGTGGAGCCAGACACGATCTGCACGAACAGCTCGTTGAGGCTGGACACGAACGGGTTTAACGCATGACGAACCGGATACTTGGTAAGCACCCAGTGCTCCGGCATGCCTTTGGCGCGGGCGGTGACCACATAAGGACGGTGCAACTCGTCCAGCAAGTTTGCCCTGATGGTGCGGATCACGCTTGCAGTTCCAGCAGTCCCTAAAACGATCATGGGAATCCAGATGTGGGCCATCAAGTCACCGACACGGGCGAAGGACCACGGCGCATTGACGTAATCTGGTGAGAACAGCCCACCGACATTTTGGCCAAAATAGCGAAACGAAACATACATCAGCACAAGCGCCAACAGAAAATTTGGCACAGCAAGGCCGATAAAACCGAGGAAGGTAGCGACATAGTCACCAAGGGAATATTTGCGAACAGCGGAGAAAATGCCAACGGGAATGGCGACAGTCCAGATGAAGACCATGGAGCAAATCGAAAGCAGCGTCGTCATGCCCAGACGATCCCAGATCAGTTCTTCAACCGGCAACTCATAACTGAAAGAGCGCCCAAGATCTCCATGCACTACCATTTTCCAGACCCAGTCAACGTACTGGGCCAGAACGGATTTATCCAATCCATATATCTTCCGCAGACCTTCGGCTTCAGCAGCAGTGATGTAATCTCCATCCAACGATGCTTCCAAAACCAGTCGGTCAATATAGTCTCCAGGTGGCAGCGTGATCACCAAAAACGCGACGAGCGAAATCGCGAGCAAGGTTGGGATCATCAACAGGACCCGTTTGACAACAAACATTCCCATTTAAAGCAGATATCCTAGTTGCAAGGCTCTGCCCCTCCACACAGGGAGAGGCAGATTGGTTCGGGCGATCAATTACTTCTTGGAAGGATCGATGTAGAAGCTGGAGAAGTTCACGGGTGCAGGCCCCGGATACAGCCAGCCTTCCAGCAGCGTGTCAGGCACATTGCGCAGCTTGTTGCTGATGGAGCGGAAACCACCGCCCGGCAACGCAATACCCATAGACAGGAAGTTGTCTGCAGAAAGCTGCATAAACTCTTCCATCAGCGCCGTTTGCTCATCACCCACCTTGGTTGGTACCAGGTCAGTAATTTCATACATGCGCTTCACGCCGGCTGGCGGTTCGGTTGGTACAACGCCTTCACGAACAGTTGCATTGGCATCCTTTTTCAGGTCATGCCATGCATCCCAGCCTTCCCAGTTGCCATGCTCTTTGAAGTTGGTCAGGCGCTCAAGGTTCACCAGTGGGAACTGACCGCAGCCATTCTCACCCACCCAGATGGTGATCTCTTTGTCAGCACGACCCAATGTTGCCATGTGGATCTCATCACTGGCCACGCTCACCACAACCTCAAGACCCTGCTCCTGCCAGTCTTTCGCGATGATCTGCATCATATCCACCCAGTCCGGGCGGAAGCCTTCGTTCACATGAATAATGAACTTGAATGGCTTGCCATCAGGACCAACACGTTTACCGTCCGGGCCCATTGGCAGGATCTTATCGAGATGCTCTGCTGCCAGATCAGGATCGAACTCAGTGTACTGACGCGCCAGCTGATCGTTGTAATACGGCGATTCAGGACGCGGGCTGACCTGATATGGCTCCCCTTGCCCCAGATACACGGCATCAATGATCAGGTCCCGGTCCATTGCAAGAGATAGACCGATACGGAAGTCTTTGCTTTGGAACACCTGCGCCTTGACCGGATCAGGATGGTTCATGGCGAACATGAACTGCGCATTGTTGTAGTTACAGCTGTTTGCCGTCACGAGGCGGTAGTCACCCCGCTCTTTATTATCGAAGAAGACAGAGCGGTTTGGCGGCGTTGAGATGTTGCGCGGAGAGATGTCGATCTCACCCTGAACGGTTTTCAGCAGCGCAACTTCCGGATCTTTCGCCAGTACCCATGTGCGTTTGTCGATGTAAGGCAGCTGGTTACAGGAGCTATCGACTTTCCAGTAATACGGGTTGCGCTCAAAGGTGAAACGCTCTTTGCCAAGAACCGCTTCAGTCGGACGCCATGCCAGCATGGTTGGGCGGTTGGGATCGTTGTGCTCAGCATTTTTACCGTAGGTTCCAATGCGGCCAAGCCACCATTTTCCGAAGTCAGCTTCACCTGCATCTGCCATCATCTTGGCAACGCCGTCCGGGTTCAGGTCTTTCATGAAGTCTTTGACGTAATGCTCAGCAAACTGGACGACACGTTGACCGTAGGGTGAAGCCATGTCCAGCATAAAGACACCGTTTGGCTGGCTCCAAGAGAAGCGCACTGTCGTGTCGTCCAGCGCTTCGACTTTCGCTTCTTCACCATTGACGATGAACATCTTGCGAGGACCCTTGGGGTTGATCTCGCGGTTGGTTTCAATGTGATCCCACCAGAACTGGATGTCCTTTGCAGAAAACGGCTTGCCATCAGACCATTTCAGGCCTTCGCGCAGTTTGAAGGTGTAGGTGGTCGCATCCGCCGAGATGTCCCAGCTCTCAGCGATGTTAGGCAGAACCTCGGAACCATCCGGACTCCAGCGCACTAGCGGGTCATATCCATAACGACGATAGTCACCGATACGGGACCCGGCATATACATCGGTCATCTCACCGCCATAGGTGCCGATACCCTCAATCCCTTCAACAACGAGTGGATTAACCGGCAGGCGATCCGCGACGGCTGGCAGGCCGGACATCTGATCCAGAAGTGGTGCCTGATGATACACTGAACATTGATTGGCAGAAGCTGCTGCTGTGGCTGCCACAAAGGCCAGCGCGCTGACTGCTCCGCCAAAAACCATCTGCCGACTACGTTTCAAACTCATTGCAAAATTCCTCCGCAAGCTTTGTGTAAAGACTACCAGCAATCGGAATCACTGTAATCCTTTTCACTTTTTTGCTTCTACACATGACACTCATATGACGAATCGGCGTCTTATATTGAAGCTTGCCAGCAGGTCTCCTCCCATACCGACACCCCTAGGTGATCTATATTATTCGCAGAATTGCAACAGTTGTGAGTTTCAATTTCACTTGTTACGCCCCGAAAATTAGTATAAACCCATAAATCACAGCCATGAAACATCAAAGTGTAACGTTTACATGTTTTTGGTCGTATTTTTACATGACTGTTTTATGAAACTCTGATTCATAGAGACCCGCTCCCACGCTCTTATGAGTGTTACATAATAATATATTTTCACGAGGACTTTTTTGGCATGACAGATATTCGTCGTGTAGCTGAGGTAGCAGGCGTATCCACGGCCACGGTGTCGCGGGTCATCAACAACACTGGCCCAGTGAATGCCAAAACCCGCGAAAAAGTTCAGCAAGCCATTCTTGAGTTGGATTATCGGCCCAACAAGATGGCAAGCAGTTTGCGGCAAAAAGAGACCCGCATCGTCGGTATTTTACAGACCGACCACAGCACACATTTCAGCTCAATATTCGCAGATGCTACGGAAGATACGCTCTTCAATCATGGCTTTACTACGATTATGAGCAACACCTATGGTGAGCGGGCAATGGAAAAGGAGCAGATTGAATTTCTGCTTGACATGCGCGTTGGCGGTATTCTGCTGCGACCATTTAAAGATACCTCGCACATCCCTTCTCTTATCCATCGTCTTGAACAGGCGAATGTGGCCTGCGTGCTGGTGGAAAGCTATCCTGTCGATCCGCTGCAGTTTCATGCCAATCTCAACAATGTGCAAGGCGGACACATCGCTATCCAGCACTTGCTCAAACTGGGCCACCGGTCCATAGGCATGTTGCTGCCGTTTGAGCCATGGCACACAGAAGGCCCCCATGATTTACGCCTGGCAGCTGTTCAGCGCGCAATAGCTCAGTTTCCAGCGCCCGTTGAGCTTCACATCAGACGAGACAATGCGAAAGATCAGGTCGCCTTTGGATTTGAAGCAACGCGTGCACTGCTAAAGACTTCGCCTGACATCACTGCAATTTTCGGGACAACTGACCTACTCGCAGCCGGAGCTCTTCATGCAGCTCAGGAGATGAACCTATCTATCCCCTCGGATCTTTCGATCATTGGCTATGACGACAGTTATGTCGCCTCATCCATGCACCCCCGCCTGACGACGGTTTCCCAACCCATCGATGCACTCGGAGAAGCGACGGGGAAATTGCTGCTTTCCATCATTGAAGACCCCACAATCCCACCTCGCTCCGTTTCTATATCCAACATTTTGAAGGTTCGCGACAGCACCGGACCCGCCCGTACTTCCTAGGACATTTCATCGTGATTACTGATTTTTTTCCAAACGCTGATCCCGCTCATACGCTCTGGTACGATACACCCGCTGCTCACTGGAATGAGGCCTTGCCACTCGGAAATGGCCGCCTTGGCGCGATGGTCTATGGCAGCCCACTAAACGCCCGTATTCACCTCAACGAAGATACGCTCTATTCGGGTGAACCAACTCGTATTTATCCGGTGCCGGAAATAGCAAATCAAATTGCGCATGCAGAAAAGCTTTTGAGAGACAGAAAGCTCTTTGAAGCACAAGAGTTTGTGCGCAAAAACTGGACGGGACGGCAAGGGCAAGCCTACCAACCAGTCGGCAATCTGTTCATCACAATGAAAGACCAAGGCGAAACATCAAACTACCGCCGCGCACTGGATATTCGTCATTCTTTGCATCTTGAGAGCTATGAGCAAGGCGGCGTGAAATACGAGCGCACCACCTTTGCCAGCTATCCGGATAATGTCATTGTCGTTCGCCTGACAACAGGCAAGCCGGGTACACTCGCCCTCAGTTTGCGTTATGACAGCCCGCACCCGACATGCCGTACAACGCAGGAAGCTGACAACACGCGCTTGCATCTTCGCGGCCAAGCACCCGCCTTTACCAGCAGTCGTGTGATTGAGCGCATCGAGCTTGATCAGGAACAGACCCGGAATCCCGAGATTTTTGGCACAGACGGCAAACTCCGCCCCTTTGCTGAGAATGAGCAGGACGGACACCGCGGCGGTATTGTTTACAGCGAAGATGGCCTGGGAGAAGGTACGTATTTTGAGGCAGGCCTTTCTGTTGAGTTGGAAGGCGGGAATATCCGCCCAGAACGCGGTGAACTGCATGTTGAAGGCGCAACAACCGTTACCCTTCGTATTGCGATGGCAACCAGCTTCAACGGACCGGACAAAAGCCCTAGCCGTGAAGGAAAAGATCCGGCTCCTATCGTAAGAGAGGGATTGGAAGCTGCAGGCTCTATTCCTTATGAGGGCATGCTGCAAAAACACATGGATGATGTGTTGAAGCTGTTTGACCGTGTATCGCTCAAACTGGGCAATGATCCCATTCCCGATCTGCCAACCAGCACGCGGCTGGAGCAGTTTCAGGACAAAGGCGATCCAGCCCTTGCCGTGTTGCAGTTCCAGTATGGCCGCTATTTATTGATTGCGTCTTCTCGTTCAGGTAGTCAGCCACCAAACCTGCAAGGCAACTGGAACAACCTGCGCCGCCCGCATTGGTCCTCCAATTATACGATGAACATCAATCTGGAGATGAACTACTGGCCAGCTGAAGTCACAGGCCTTTCCGAACTGCATGAGCCGCTCTTCATGCTAATTGAAGAACTGGCAGTCTCAGGAGCTCGCACAGCCAGGAAAATGTTCAATGCTCCTGGATGGTGTGCGTTCCACAACACGACGATCTGGCGTGACAGTGTGCCATCTCCGTGTGACCCAGCCTCTGCGTTTTGGCCCATGGCAGCAGGCTGGTTGCTCTCTCATATGTGGGAGCACTTTCTTTACACTGGCGACAAAGAATTCCTCAAGAACCGCGCTTACCCTTTGATGAAATCTGCAGCGGCATTCTACGAATGGTGGCTCTGTGAGAACAAGGATGGTTATCTGGTGCCGAAGGTCAGCACCAGTCCGGAAAACCGGTATCTGGATGAGGATGGGCACGTCATTACAGTCGATCAGGGCAGCACCATGGACTGCGCCATTATTCGGGAGACCTTCACCAACACCGCCGCTGCGGCCCGACTACTGGGACTTGATGACGATCTTGCAGAGACATTAGAGACAAAGGCTGCACGGTTGTTGCCTTACCAGATCGGAGCACAAGGTCAGGTGCAAGAATGGTCTCAGGATTTCAAAGAGTTCATGCCAACGCATCGCCACTTGTCTCACCTCTATGGCTTGTTCCCTTGTGATCAAATCGGCAAAGACACACCAGAATTGCTGAAAGCTTCCGTGCGCGCTCTTGAGATCCGCGGAGATCTGGCAACCGGGTGGAGCATGGGGTGGAAGATTTGCCTCTGGGCCCGTGTCGGTGACGGTGATCATGCTTACAAGATCATCCATAACATGTTCAACCGCGTGGAGAATGAAGCGCCGAAGAGTGAAGATGGCGGCCTTTATGGTAACCTCATGATCGCGCATCCGCCATTTCAGATCGACGGCAACTTTGGTTACACACGCGGCGTTTCCGAGATGCTGATGAACACGACCCACAACGGCATTCAGCTCTTGCCTGCTTTGCCAAGCGCGTGGCCGAAAGGAGAAGTTCGCGGTCTGCGTGCCCGTGGCGGTTTCGAGATCGACCTTATCTGGGAAGATAACAAGCCCACTCAGGCCCAAGTCACCAGCCATCATGGAGGCGACCTGACTGTGCTTTGTAAGACGCCATTTGGGGGATCTACTTTTGATCAGACCCTACAACTTTATGTAGCGACACAAAAAACTGTCGCGGGAGAAACGTTGGCACTGGCCTTTAACGAAGCCCTACTGGTCTCCTAGTCCGTAAAACCTGCTAGAAAATGGGGTGACTAATTGTAGAATTCGACTGAGAACTTCGCGTTACTTAGACGGATTCTACAGTTCGCAGTAAATCGGTTGCACTGCAACAAATGTTTCGGTGAATTTCTTGATATTTCATTGGCATTTCATACCAAGGTTGAAGCAGAGTTGAAGTCAACCGCGTTCTGCGGTCCCAAGACGCGATAGCATCGCACCTACAAAAATGAACAAGTCCGCAGTCTTTCTCGCAATGGGGAAGGCCCTTTCCATATCTCCGTTTTGTCTGATCCTCAGGCAAGACACTCCACATCTATCGGAATACGCCAATGATTAAGACCATTGTCTGGGGCGAAAACGTCCACGAGCAAAAAAACAAAGTTGTTGCCGACATCTATCCTGATGGGATGCACAACCACATTGCTGCTGCTTTGAACAATGATCCAGAAATTTCTGCAACCTCCGCAACTTTGCAAGATCCAGAGCACGGCCTGACCGAAGAACGTCTTGCAGACACAGATGTTCTGATCTGGTGGGGCCACGCAGCGCACGGAGACGTTTCTGACGAAATCGTTGAACGTGTGTGTGAACGTGTCTGGTCTGGCATGGGCATGATCTTCCTCCACTCTGCGCACTTCGCAAAGCCGTTCAAGCGTTTGATGGGCGCACCTTGTAACCTGACATGGCGCGAAGCTGGCGAGCGTGAGCGTCTTTGGGTTACATCCCGCAACCACCCAATCACTGCAGGCATTCCAGACAGCTTTGAGCTGGAAAATGAAGAAATGTATGGCGAGCCATTTGGTGTGCCGGAGCCGCTGGAAACCGTCTTCATCAGCTGGTTCCAAGGCGGTGAAGTCTTCCGTTCCGGCCTGACTTACAAACGCGGTGCAGGTAATATTTTCTATTTCCGCCCAGGCCATGAGACCTATCCAACATACCACAATGAGACCGTACAGCGCGTCATCGCCAACGGCGTGAAATGGGCCTACAACCCGCAACCACGCATTGCTGATCCGAATGCGGCTCCAAATGTGCCAGTAGATGAAGCTCCGGAGAAAATTGAAGAACGCGGACCACGTCTGCACGAAGCAGGCGAGGAAGGGTATCGTTGATGCGTCTCGTTATTGTAGGAACCGGCGGCATGGCAAACAGCCATGCCAACAAGTTCGGTGAAATCGACGGTGTTGAAATCGTTGCCGGCGTTGACCGTAACGAAGAACGCCTGACGGCCTTCTGCGATGAACATAACATCGCCAAACGCTTCACCTCACTGGAAGACGCTCTTGCGTGGGGCGAATTTGATGCGGTAGCAAACGTCACGCCTGATGCTGTCCACCACCCAACCACAATGCCGCTTCTGGCAGGTGGCAAACACGTCTTCTGCGAAAAGCCACTGGCAAGCAATTTTGCCGATGCTGACGAAATGGCAACTACAGCCGAAAAAGCCGGTCTGATCAACATGGTCAACCTGTCTTATCGCGACGTGTCAGCCCTTCAAAAAGCTCATGAGCTGATTGCAGCAGGTGAAATTGGTGAAGTTCGCCATTTCGAGGCCTCTTATCTGCAAAGCTGGCTGACCCAACCTGCATGGGGTCATTGGGACAAAGAAGAGAAATGGCTCTGGCGCCTTTCTGAGGCGCACGGGTCACTGGGCGTTTTGGGGGACGTCGGCATTCACATTCTCGACTTTGCCGGGTTTGCGATTGGCGCGCCGTACCAGTCTATCTCCTGCCACCTGAAGACCTTTGACAAAGCACCGGGCAATCAGATTGGAGAGTACAAACTGGATGCCAATGACAGCTTCACCATGATGGCAGAAACCATATCTGGCGCTGTTGGTGTTGTTCATGCCAGCCGTTTTGCTTCCGGGCATATGAACGACCTGCACCTTCAGGTTCATGGTACCAAGGGCGGCATAAAAGTCACCAACACCGGTGGTCTGGGTGAGTTGTTCGTCTGTTCAGGCCCAAACCTTGAGAAGGCGGAATGGGAGCAGATTGAGCTTGCTCCAACACCAAACAACTACCGTAAGTTTGCAGAGGCCGTGCAATCTGGTGTGAATGGCCACCCAACCTTCCGCCATGCAGCGAATCTTCAGCAAGTCCTTGACCTCGCCGTTGAAAGCAGCACGGCCGGCGGGCGCCGGGATATCCCGATAACCGCACAGCTGCAGAACGCATAATCAACAAAAAGGAGAGCAATTGCTCTCCTTTTTTGATCTGCAATCTACCCTTGTATACTCCGTGAAAACTATGGACAATAATTAGAACTAAAGCTCTAGTTATAAATGTAGTGGTAAATATTCTTTTCCAAACACCCAAAGAAACATCGGCACGATGTTGAATGCAAATTCTATTTCAGCTCAAATGCCCCATAAGACTTAATGTTGCGCAAAAATGCGCCAAGCAGTACTAGTACATCAACAAAATTTATAATATAAATACACACCAATACTTACCCATAATTCGGTGTTTAGATTTCATTATTCCTAAACGAAACATTAAAGACAATTATAACTAAATCTTTCCCTTAATTATCTGCAGTGAAGCATTGCGATTATCTTTGAGTTTAATTATTCAGTGCATGCAATTTTATTTCGAGTCTAGCCGAGGATCTTGTGCCAGTACCTCCTGAGCTTCTTTCAGTTGCAGTAGAGCAATGTTCTGAAACCATCATGGTTGCAGATCATGAAGGTACAATTGTCTATGTGAATTCACAGTTTGAGAAAGCGACCGGCTACTCCGCAGAATACGCTGTTGGTCGAAATCTGGACTTCCTGCGCTCCGGTAAGACACCACGCGAAACCTTTGATGATCTCTGGACAACCTTGAACCATGGCAAGCCATGGGAAGGTGAATTCATCAACCGGCGCAAGGATGGCTCCGAGTATGTCGAGCACTCCAAGATCTCTCCGGTTGAATGGCAAGGCGGCAGCGCAAACAAGAAGTACTATCTGGCGATCAAGAAAGACATCACGGCTAAAAAAGAGAGCGAAGAGGAGCTTTCCAAACTCGCTTACACGGATGCTCTGACTGGCTTGCCAAACCGCGCGCACTTTCTGCAAGAGTTGGAAAGCGCTGTTGCAACGACTAAGGATGGTTCAAACCAATGCGCTGTCATTTATATGGATCTGGATCGCTTTAAAGAGATCAACGATACATTGGGGCATGACGCTGGCGATCAGTTCCTCGTGCAGGCCGCTAAGCGCTTTGAGAGCGTTTTGACCGAGAATGCCCTACTCTCTCGCCTTGGTGGTGACGAGTTTGTCATTTTGCTGCGAGATACTTCCAACGCGGAAGCCGAAATGACGGTTCACCGTCTGGAGACAGCAATGGTCGCCCCGATTGATTTGGGCGAGCAATCTCCGATTCTTTCTGCAAGTATCGGCGTTGCTGTGAGCCAGCTGGCAAGTGCGTCCAGCAGCACCATGCTCAAGCAAGCCGACATTGCCATGTACCATTCCAAGTACAACAATCTCGGCTTCAGCTTCTACACCTGTCAGATGGAAGAGGCCGTCGTTCGCAAAGTTCTGATTTCCGAAAAGCTCACAACTGCTATTGAGGAAGGCAACTTACGCCTCAAGTATCAGCCAATTGTAGAGCTGAAGAACGACAAGCTTCACGGCGTTGAAGCGTTGATGCGTTGGGAAGACCCGGACCTTGGTGCGATCTCCCCCTCCGAGTTCATTCCGATTGCCGAATGTCAAAATATGATCGACGACATTTCAGACTGGCTCTTCCGCGAGACAGCCTGCCAATATCGTCAATGGGTTACTGAAGGGTTCGAGTTTGCAGGCCGCATCGCAATCAACCTTTCGGAACGAGAGCTGGCAAAGCCAAATCGTGTGGTCGAGATTCTCGCTCTGCTGCAGAGCCTGGAAGTTCCACCAGAAATCTACGAGATTGAATTGAGTGAGTCCGCATTCATCAACGAAACAGGCCATACTCAAACCAATCTGGATGCCCTTGCCAATGCTGGCATGATCATCGCCATTGATGACTTTGGCACCGGCCACTCTGCACTTTGGCAACTACGCACCCAAAAGCTGGACAAGCTCAAGATTGATCATAGCTTTGTGCAGAGGATGGAAACAGATCAGGCCACACGCGATATTGTTGAAGCAATCACCGCGATGGCCAGCCTGCTCGACCTGAAGGTTATTGCAGAAGGCGTTGAAAACCTGACGCAAGTTGACCTACTCAAAGATATCAAATGTTGCTATGCGCAAGGCTATCATTTCGCCAAGCCTCTAACGGCAAAAATCTTTGCCACTGACTGGCTTGGAAAGGCTCAGGCTGTCGCCTAAACCTTCAGTTCCGCGAGTTCAAACTCACGACCATCTTCACCCAGAGAAAACTCCGCATAATCCTTGATGGCTTCAGCCACGGCAGGTCTGGACGCATCATCAATGTGGTACAGCACCCAGCGACTGCCTGCTTTTCGCGGCAAGTCTTTTACATCTGCCCAGGAGCCATGCCCGTTTGCGGCAGTCATGTACTCGCATTCTATGAAGGCAAGGTCCGCCTGTGCAGCAAGCTGCTCCCCTTCTGGAGACAAAAGGCCATCGCCTGAATAAAACAGGGTTACAGTTTCGCTTTTGAGCTGCAGGCTGCGGTTTGGAACTGAATGATTACTGGCGGTGGTCGCCGCATTCCAAGGCCCAACGACTGCCAAGCCCTCAGAATCTTGCCAGTGGAGGTCAAACCCCAGGTCTTTTTCCGGCCAGTACGCAAACTCCATAAGCCGATACAAAGCCTGATGCTGAGAAGCCTGACGAAAGATGGTCAACGGCTTCGAGCGCTTGAACGATTTCATGTAATTGAGCAGCGTTGTTAAACCAAGACAATGATCCGGATGGCAATGCGAGATGTAGATGCAGCTGATATCTTCAGCTGTCATGCCATTTGCAAACAACGCCTGAGGCACGGTTGGGCCGCAATCAATAAGAAGCTTGAACTCACCTTCTGAGATCAACAAAGATGAGTTCGTTTTTTGCGGATCGTACGCGTCGCCACAACCAAGCATTTTCACATGCATACTTTTCCCCCTCGCAGTGATCCCCCAGTTTTAAAGCAGAGAGTTTTAACAATCAAAGCATTATGCCGAACTGGAGGCTGATCTACGCCGCTCCCCCCAAGACTTTTTCCCGATGCCACATATAAATGGCGGACCCAAAGATGACGGCAGCGCCAACAAGAGTCAGTCCGTCAGGAAACTCACCAAAAAACATCAGTCCAATCAGCATCGCCCAAATAAGGCTGCTGTAACTGAAGGGTGCGATGGTTGAAGCCTCCCCAAAAGAAAACGCTTTCACAATAGCGTAGTGCCCAAAACCAGACACTGCGCCGATCAATGCCAGCAGAGCCCAGCCCTCCAAATCAGGTGCCTGCCAGAAAATCGGCGTAAACAGGGAGGTGACGACAGCTCCCAGCAGAGCTGTATGAAACAGAACTGTCGACGGACTATCAAACTTGCTGGCGTACCGCGCCACGATATGACCTGCGGAATACACTACAATGGTCGCCACTGCGATCAGTGCACCAAGATCAAGCACACCAGCACCTGGTTTTACAATCAACAGCGCTCCAATGAACGCCACGAGGATTGAGGCCCAACGCCGCAAACCAACTTTTTCGCCCAAAATTGGAACAGACATCGCCGTCACCATCATAGGAGAAAGCAGCGCAATGGCATGGAGCGTTGCGACAGGGATCAGCTGCGCTGCAGCGACCGAACCGATTGTCATAACCAAAACAAGAATTGCGCGCAGATATACGACTGACCCGTTGTTGGGTGTGATCATGTTTTTTACGCGGGGCGCCAAGAAGATCAGCATGAACAGCAGATGGAAAAACATCCGGCCCCAGACCACCTGCAGCACCGGATAGGACAAAGACAGATACTTGCCAACACTATCGACAATGACGAACATAAACATGGCTGCCACCATCCAAAGGATGCCAAATTTAACGTTCCCCTGAGCTGGGGCATGCGAAACCATCTCAATCATAACTGGCCTGCGAATTCCGGGATTGTGCCGTTGTTCCCGCAGAAATTGGCGAGCGAGCAGCACATCGTTTGATTTTGTGGGAAGGTGCTGAAACTTATGTCCAGACACCAAAGAATAGATTGCCACCTATCGCAGTTTTTCTTAGTTTTCCATGGCTTTCTGTCGCTGAACGTTGAATAAATTGCAGCGTTTGGCAGATCTATTTTTTGGGCACCAATTGTTATTGTTTATTACCAAAATGACGCGCAGATATATTTGTAAATTACTCAGCCTGTGAGCAACTTTCTACGCCAATCGTTTCCATAGATACCTTTCTCTCCCAAACAAAAGAAAATCCGACAATACGTGAATCAGTCGTGCAGGTTGACCGAGCTCGAATCTTCATTTAACAATTACGTTAATTAAAGAGATGGTGAAATGAATACACAAACCAACTTGCCGGAAGTTTTTGGAGCTTTGGCCGACCCGACGAGGTTTGCCATTGTCGAGCGACTTCTCAATGAAGGAGACTTGCCAGTCGGACAACTGGCTGAACCCTTCAAGATGTCTGCTCCGGCCATATCCCGGCATCTTAAACTGCTTGAAAGCGCTGGTCTCATCGAACGACGCATCGAAAAGCAATGGAGGGTGTGTGCATTGAAAAAAGAACGTTTTGCAGACCTGCATCAATGGATCGAGCGTTACCAAGCCTTCTGGAACACCAGTTTCGACCGATTGGAAGCGTTACTCGATAAACAGCAAGGGGAAGACAATGACGGCAGCCGATAGCATGACACAGGAAGAAACCACACTGCGCATCACACGGGACTTCAAAGCTTCTCCCGAAAAAGTCTTTGATGCCTGGATAAATCCAGAGATGCTCGTGCAGTGGTGGGGCCCTGAAGGTATGACCACACCAGAATGCGAAATGGATGTACGCACAGGTGGCAAATGGAAAACCACCATGACGTCCTCCAAAGAAGGCGGAGCTTACACGGTTTCGGGCATCTACAAGGTTCTGGATCGTCCTAACCGCCTTTGCTTCACATGGGGCTGGATAAATGATGGCGTTCGCGGCTGTCAGTGCTGGATGTATTTTCCCCATTTGTGCTGCTTGAAAATTACCCACTTTCGCAGCTTTGACTTTTGATTGAAGGGGCATGCCCCTTCAAT
>NZ_LCWX01000034.1:0-2903 GCF_001431305.1 Pseudovibrio sp. POLY-S9 | reverse complement strand
ATAACCTTGGGATTTAGAGCACGTCGCGTTCATTAGCACTCAAGCTACACGCTCTAACATTTTTATCGGAGCGAATTCTTATCATTTTATTGAATCCAATCATATGGAACGCGCTCTAGGTTTTATCTTTGGCGTTTTCTGCCGCGTAGCTATGTTCATCAAAATAATTTACCGTCGCGTCGAGTGCATGTTCTTTTGCTCTCCCCAGAGCCTGGCCTGTTTCTGTTCCGTCATAAAGGCCAATAAAATCATTGAGGTCTGACACGTAGTCAGTTGGATTAGATGGTTGGCCATCTGGAGTGGTCTTTTCTAAGCCAAGATTAAGCTCTAATTCTCCATCCAGGTACTGTCCGGTCCATAGGGCCTCATGAATTGCATGCCCGCCGTCATAGGTCAGGAACATGGTGGTGAGGAGCATGTAATCTTTCGGATCTGGTACTGTATTCTCATTATCGCTGTTCTCCATGAGGTGCTTTAAGAAAAACAGATTCAGGTTTGTTGAACCTGAGACACCGCTGGCAACCGGTATTCCTTGTTTTAGTGCTTTAAGCTGTGATTGCGACGGGTTTTCCAGCTCCGGGATATTGCGTCGGGATGGATGCGTGCTTGGGATTTTAGTTTGGTCGTCTTGAAAGGTGACAGCACCAGGCTGGTAATCGAGTGTAATTCCAGCCTGTAATTTATTTGATACTACACTGTTACCGAAAAGATTTACTGGCGTTGTTCTGCGATTAGATTCTCGTTGTAACAACTGATAAGCTTTGTTCGCTTTATGTATCAAGCTGATCAGATCTTGTTCTCCCTCTTTTACTGGAGGGCGGTCTTCAGGCCATTGATTGGTGAGGATATTATTAAGGTTCACACAGAGTTTAACCGTTAGCATTGGGACGGCGATGGCTTCGTAACCATTGGTCGTTGGGGCGCTCAGAAAATCTTGTAAATTTTTAATTGCGTCCTCTGCTGGGCAGTCTGCCAGTTTTTGTAGTTGCGGGCATTCTGTTATCCAGAACCTCTTATCGCTCTGCAGAGCCGACTGAAGAGTTCTGGCAAGATCTTGCTGGACACGGGGTGTCTGTTCTGAAACTGTTTGGAGTGTGCCTAGCTTTGCTGTGTGTCCGGCATCTAAAACTGACTGCGGGGGATTGTGAACAAGGTCTGCAACCAGATTGCTGTCAAGTACCCTTGAGTAAACGGCATCGTGTAGTCTTGTAAGGGGTTGCTCGTCTGATTTTCCCATCTGTACGGAAAATTCTATCGCCCGTGCTGCAAGTTCCTCAAGGCCGTTGTCTTTTAGTTCTTTTGCTGACTTGTATAATAAATCCCGTGTTTCCGGCACTGACAGCTGATGGCCAAGAATCCGTTTTCTTACAACTTCATCAACTTTGTCCAATGCGATAGATGCTGTTTGGTCTAGATCCGGATTTTGCATTTCTTTTTTTAGCAGAGAAAGAAAGTTCGTGGTGACTTCGCCAGGTGTGCGGGGAACTTCGCCCCCTTGTGCTGCGTTTTTTCTTCTCTGATCTTTGGGATACACGAAATTGGTATGAACGTCTTTTAATGAAAGAGCGACTGCTTCCTTCAGGACGGGATTGTCGGCGTTACTCAAAACATTGAGTGAACGGGTAATACTTGAAATGCCGTCTTCATCTGCATCTTCTGCCAGTTTCATAACTTTGGATGTGATTTGCCTGGAAGCATTTATAGGATCTTCTGGTACTGGCTTGCCTTCGAAGAAAACCTCCATGGTTAGTCTGGTTCCAAAGTCCTTGGCATCGTCGAAAAGATCATTTGTTTTTTTTACGGTTTTTCCGGAGATCTCAGTTGGAGACTTGAGGGCCTTTTCAAGTATTTTCAGTGTTCGAATAGTGCTCCTTTTCGCTAAAAAATGATCAGCAACCTTTCCTGCTACATCTTGGGTGAAAACGGCATTAAGTTCATCCTTAAGTGCTGTCACGGTAGATTTGCTTTGAAGTGCCTCTTTTATCTCAAAGTCAAGCAGGCCTTCTGATGCTTGCCCTGTGCCATCAGTCTGGTCCTCAGGGAACTTAAGTTGGAGACTGCTATAAACTTTCTGAGCCCATGTCTGCTCTACCGGAGTTATCTTACGCTTGGGCATATGGGGTTCCAGAGTTCATATTACTAAATATGCGATATATTATCTGGAGGTAATTTAGATACTCAGTTGTGTAGTTTTGGTGCAGTTAAATATCAAAATGAGTATATAGTTTTATTTTGTATTTCCATGTAGAAACTTGATTTTTATTTTAAAACTACTTTTGAGGAAAATGCAGTTTAGGAGTTTGATTATTTCAGTTGAACCAAATTTCAGGCCGTTGAGAGATTGCTTCACGTGCGTCGGGTAGAGCGGCGGTGTTGCATTAATCGGAATTATACCAACGGCATTTAAGGGGTCTATTCCGGCTGAGTGCAGAATGACACGCTAAGCTTTTAGCAGCTCTGAGAAATCGTGCTGCATTTTGGTTGTAAGCCCTGTCTCGTGGCTCCAACGGTGTATAGCTGGTTCACAATTGCAGCCATTGGCTAAGAGTACCAGTACATCACCTGTTCCATTTCCGGCAATACAGACGGCTGAGTCTGGCCACGATGTCCAGCCCCGCATGGCTTTCATTTCACGGGCTACATCATTTGCCGTCCTCTTAAGGCACTTCTTGTCGGATTTGTCCCAGATCGGATGCAGTTTCCACGTATCGTTGTCGCAGATTACCTCTCCACCATTTTCGGCAATCATCGCAGCTCGGTATGAAGTTGGCAGAGTGGTCCCCATCGCTTACTCTTTATATCGAGCTCTTCAGGTTTTAAAATTCTTCGATAACGCTATCTGAAGTTGAAGTCGCTCCAAAGCGACGGCTGTGTAGTTTAACGCCAATGTCAGGTATTGGTCA
>NZ_LCWX01000033.1:0-9758 GCF_001431305.1 Pseudovibrio sp. POLY-S9 | reverse complement strand
TAATGAATGAGGGTGTATGGTGGTCGTGGCACAGGCTGCAGCGCCTGAACTCGCCGAGATGACCGCTATGCGATGAGAGACGCCCAATGGAAAGCCCCCATTGCGTTCGTTTGCGCGATTTTGCGCGAAACAGCGTTTTTATGCGCTCAAATGTTCAAAGCGGCAATGAAACAGCGCGTTTGGGAAGACGCGGAACTAAGAACGGCATCAGCAAACGCCTCTTGCTCCAGCCAACTGAGGGACAGGACTTATCCTCCTTCTATCAAATCTTATAAACGCAAAACAAAAAACTATCCCCGCTAAGGTGGCCCTACTGCTTATAGAAATGGCGGAAAATTCTGCGAGATGATTTTAATTGCTTCTTATAAGCTGGCTTCATGGGGAGTTTAACATGCTCTCAAATCCCGGCACCTTGGATTTTCAGTTGAGCTATGTTCTGGCCGGAACATTGGAGGTCCCTATGAAGACCATTATACTCGCTGCGACCACACTGCTTTTTGCAGGCTTAGCTCTTCCTTCTGCTCAGGCCGGACAATGTCCTCCTGGCCAGGAAGGTTCAGCCATTGACGATAGCGCTCCAACGGAAAACTATTTGGTAGAGACTGAAGGACTCGATGCTATCGATCTTGGCAAAGAGAAGGTCAACATCCCTGATCATAACCTTCGTATGCGGACCATTACGGTTCAACCGGGAGGACACGTTCTTTTACATGGTCATGAAAATCGACCGGCTCTGGCGCTCGTCACAGAAGGCGAGTTTGTTGAGTATAGTAATGAGTGCGGTGTGCCGGTCATTCATAAGCTTGGTGAAGTGATCAACGAAAACTCTGAGGTGCAGCATTGGGTCAAAAATAAAGGTGACACGCCAGCTGTTCTGACGGTCACCGATATTGTGGACTTAACCGATACTCAGCAGGGAAACTTTAAGTAGCTTCAGTTTCCAGCTCAGGTTCAACTTCGCGCAGGTTGAGGTGGATGCCTGCCATAGCGCAGCGGGCTGAGCCGCCTGCTTGTTCAATGGTATCCAGCTTCAACTGAACAATCTTGGTGCTCTGCTCAATCAGATCGATCTGATCCTGATGTAAAGAAGAGTATGCTCCCTCGGACATAGCAAGAAGCAAGCCTTCTGTTTTGCTATGCAACTCAATGGAACGTCCTGCACAGGCTTCAATTTGCTCGTTGTTCAACTGAACAACCTGACGTCCAGACTGCTCTAAACGACGAAGGATCTCTGCTTTTTTTGCAGGATCAGTGATCAAGTCTGATCCAATCAATGCGATGCCAGTGCCAATGCAAAGAATTTCATTGGTGTGAGTAACAGGCTTGTCATCAGTGTGTTGCGCCTGAAAAATCACCGGCTCATATTTGAAATGATCACAGAACTGTTCCAGAGCCTGCTGATTTGCATGACTTGACGGGACTGCATATACAACGCGCTCGACGTTATCGAAGACCATTGCGCCCGTTCCTTCGAGGAACTGCTGCTCATCTTCCAGCTCTGAAAAATCAACTACATCCTGAACGCGGTATTCGGATTTAAGAAGCTCGATTACATCACTACGACGTTCTTTTCGACGGCTCTCCGCCTGCATTGGGTAGATGGTGACATAACCGCCTGCATGCGTTGACAGCCAATTGTTCAGAAGAACAGAGTGTGGTGTGTCACGAGACTTATCTTCGAACAGATGAACATCAACACCATGCCTACTCAACTCATCTGCTGCGGCAGAAATCTCAACATATGCCTGTTCTGCAAAATCGATGTCTTTTTGAGATTCACCAATAAGACTGCGAGAACTGCTCTGAGCTGCATCTTTGCTTGTGCTGAAAAACAAAGGGCGGATCATAACAACGGCAGATGGAGCCTGAACGGATCGGAGAGTAGGTCTGTGGTTCGTCATTGGTTCTGCTTCTTTTTGATGAGTTACACAGTGCACCATTCATAGGGCGCAGATTATTTTTGGGAGGATTGGAAGCGGTTTTCATTTTTGATTGGCGATTTCGCTTCGTCTTACCGAAGCTCATCTCCTCCTGATGGCTCGCGGCTTGTTTTCTGAATTGGTCTTTCAGAAAGTACGCACTAAAAAATAAACAAAATTGTGTAAATATTGAGGCATTACTCAAAAAACACCGTTGAGTCAGCACAGTAAAACTAAGAAATACGTGGATTTATACTATTATTATCATCACGTTACAGAAAACATTAGCTGAGTTAGAGAGGATTACGAACTAGACGATTTTCATGCGATCATGATGATGAAACTCAATGAGAAGCCAGCCTCAACTCGTATAAGGCGTGGTAGAAATTGATAGAAAAACATTTGAACCGGAAAAGAACATGCATGCGCTGATCGTCTATTGCCATCCAAACTCTGAAAGTTTCAGCAAGGCTGTCCTTGAACAGGTGGTAGAGACACTCAGGCTTCACGACGTCAGCCTGGATCTCATTGATCTTTATGAGGAGGGTTTTCAGCCAGTTTTAACCAAGGGCGAGCTGGATAGCTATTTGGATACCTCCCTCAACCAGCAAGGTCTTGAGCACCACATTGACGTATTGCAGCGCTGCGACACGCTCATCTTCATTTATCCAACCTGGTGGTATGGCTTGCCTGCCATGATCAAAGGATGGCTTGATCGCGTGCTGGTGCCAGGTGTTGCTTTTAAGCTGACTGAAGAGGGGGCGATCAAACCAAATTTGCGGAACATTAAGAAACTTGCCGTTTTTACCACCTGCGGTGCGCCAAGATGGCTTAGTTTTCTTATGGGTATGCCCGGCAAGAAAACCGTTTTGCGGGGCGTGCGTGTGCTTTGCAACCCATGGGTAAAAACCAGATACGCTGCCCATTACAACATGGACAGCTCTACTGAAACCTCAAGGCGTCGCCATTTAAAGGTGATTGATCGAAAAACCCGCAGCCTTTGCAAAGCTTAGCCCCTCTTCTCAGGCCAAACCAAAGATGGCCTGCGGACAGCGACTGACTCTAGAGGTATCTGCCATGTTTCCTCGACGCTATTGGATGGATTTTAAAACCACAGACTTTGAGAATATTGATGCTCAAAGGACGATTGCGATTTTGCCGACAGCTGCTGTTGAGCAACATGGTCCCCATCTCCCGCTTGGAGTGGACACATACATTAATGAGGGTATGCTTGAGACCTTGTGCGCCCGTGCACCGGAAACGCTGGACTTCCGCATTTTGCCTTTACAATGCATTGGGAAGTCTGATGAGCATATTCATGCGCCCGGGACACTGTCGCTGAGAGCCGACACAGCGGCAAAACATTGGATTGACATTGGCACTTCGGTTGCGGCCTGTGGCATCCGGAAAATGATCATTGCCAACTCTCATGGCGGGAACCTGGACTTGATCGGCATTGTCGCGCGGGAGCTTCGCATTCGCTGTAAGATGTTGGTTGGCAAATGTCATTGGTCCAGCTTTGGAGCGCCAAAAGGGCTGTTTAGCGAGGAAGAACTGAAGTTTGGGCTGCATGGAGGCGATGAGGAAACTTCGTTGATGCTGCATTTTCGGGCAGACCTTGTTGACATGTTGCATGCACAAGACTTCCGCTCAACAGCTCAAAATCTTGATGAGAATGCCCGGCTGGGGCCAACCGGGCTCCCTTCTTATGGCTGGATTGCTTCTGATTTGAACCCGCATGGGACAGTGGGAAATGCTGCAAATGCAAGTTCAGAGAAAGGGCGTTTGACCGCCGAGCATCAAGTGGATGGCTTTATTGAGTTTTTACAAGAGACAGCGGATTTCGACATCAATCGGTTTGATTAATGTTTCCTGTTGTTAGCTTTGGCGAAATTCTTTGAAGCAACCAGGAGAACCTGTTTTAATTGGTTTTAGTCAGTACTGTATGTGGAGTTGAGCAATGCAATTTCTAAAAGTGATTTCAGTTTTTTTGCTCACACTTTTCAGTACGCCAAGTATCAGTTTTGCAGCAGACAGTCTCAGCCTTTCAGGCGGGCAACAATGGCTTGTTTTTGCCAGCAAACAGGATGCGACCGAAGCTGTGCAGCTGGCGGAAGGCTTTCAGGAAGCTCTGCAAGGGACACCCTATCAAGATAAAGTGCGGGTGGTTCGCTCAGAAAACGGCTGGTTTGGTGTGGTTGTTGGCCCTGTAAACTTTAAAAACCTTCAATTGGCGCGCCAGCAGATTGCGATTGATTTGCCTGAGGATGCTTATCTGTCTCACGGGCGCCGCTACTTGGAGACTGTCTGGCCCGCCAGAAACTTGCGTTTTGGAGAGTTTGAAGCGCAGAACCATTTTTCTCTGAAACTCGAAAAGCTGCGAGTTGATGCAGACCTCATCACGGAACAGGCTGACCCGAATGATGAATTCTCAAAGAATTCAAAGGTGCAGGTTGTTGGATGGATTGGGCAGAATAAAGTGTTCTCGTTTGAGACAGAGCCAAGTTATTTTCCTCAGTACGGCCAGAGCGTTGAGGTTATTCGTCTTGCCAGGGAGACTGAGTTTCCTCAGGTCGTGATCAAGCGATTTACGGGTGGGGCGCATTGCTGTGTGGAGCAACAGATCATCACGCAAAATCGAGAGGGAAGCTGGGTGATGGTTCAGGGTGCGGTGCTGGATGGCGGATATGGCTATAGCTTTGAGGACTTGGATGGTGACGGCACACTTGAGCTTGTGAGTGCGGACAGCAGCTTCTTTTATCTTTTCGCGCCATACGCAGGCAGTTTTGCACCGCTTTACATTGAAAAGCTCTATTACGACGAAATCACCGATGTGAACATGGACCCTGTCTATCAGCCTGCCTTTCGAAAAGAACTGGCTTATCTCGAGGAATTAGCTGGCGCTGAGAAGTCGCTTTGGGGCGAAAATGGCTTCCTTGCCGGTTGGGCAGCTCTTCGGGCGCGGTTGGGAGACGGGATGGCGGCTGTCGCACAAGCCACAGAGAGAAGCCGGAGTGATCAAGAAGATTTCCGGAAGTATGCCTGCCCGGATGGAGCGCCAAGTTCAAAGTGCGATTACGAGAATGCAGTTGCCTTGCCGTTTCCAGTCGGTTTGACCGTACATTTGATAGAAAGAGGCTATTTGCCAGTTCAGCCGCTTCGTTAGGAAATGGCTCATACACGTGCCAAGATCTATCTCTTTGTTCGCACGCGTATTCCTGCCCAGAGGCCGGAACACCTTTTGGGAAAACGATCCAGCAAAAGTTATCTGAGAGCAACTCCCGGCCACATGACTTCAACGCGGCGGAGTTTATAGAGGAAGTGCTCTTCGTCGCAGTATCCGGTATTGCGTTCCATCTTCATTGAAAAAACGCCAGACAAACCGAACGGTGCCAGAACAGTGAAGGTTCCGTTGGTCTCTAAGCGGACACCGAGCGCATAGGTTTGGACGGGATCGCGTACCAAAGCTTCTGCAGTGCATGTGACTGGTGTTCCATTGCTCATCCGCTCACTGTCATGATGGATGACATGGCCTGCCTGATTGGACAGGTGCACCTGATAAGGCCCAGCGCTCAGGATCTGACGGATATGGCGCAGGTAGGTGGCTTCTTTTTCGAGGGCTTGCTCTGATGGATCGTAGTAGGTGATGTAAAGCTGGTGATTGCCAGCCATAGCGGGTTTGCCCTTCAACGCAGACCAAAGAGGCCATGCGATGGAGGGACCGGAGATGCACCAGTCCGGCAGGCGGAGGGATCCGATGCCCTTCATTGCGGAAATCAGATGCGCGTTGGATCGCAGGACCAGCTCAAGTAACCGCTTGCGATCCTCCTCACTGGTGAGTTGAGGGTCCGCGAGCGTTGCCTGATCCAGGTACTCCAAGTTGGCATTGGCCAAAGCTGAGTGACGCACTAATTTTGGCATAGCCCTGATGACGCCTGCACCGGTTCATTTCAGAGTATCGGGTGATCAAACCGGATCACGGGTGATGCTCTGACATTTCATGTTTATGCATATCCTGATCCAAAGACTGAAAGCCATGCCTCGGGGAGATGCTCTACTCTTTCTAACTACTAAAAGATTCCAATGAGATAATCCATTGGTGGGTTGGGCCTTGGTAAACAATGTTGAGGATCAATTGCAGGTCGCTTATTGTTATGGCTCAGATCGTTATCTCAATTCTTACAAGTGGTTGGTGTGCAAAAGCCCGCTTTTGAGATCGAAAAGCGGGCTTTTGGGTAGGCGGATAAAATTTGGGGGCAGCCTACCAAGGGATGATTGTTAGTTCCGGCCAGTGCTTGGTGAGACGGTTGGCTTTGCGGGTGAAGGTTTCTTCGTTGGGCAGGACTTTGTTTGGGAGCATCTGCATTTGGAAGATGGGTTCCAGTCCGAAGGGGGCTTCGATCTGCAGGCGGTCATCGTCGTGCAGGCGGGCAGCGACGGAGTGGGTTGTTGAAGCGTAGTAGAGGAGAGACTCCAGCGAGCAGCCTAGTTTGGGGTAGTCCATGCCGAAGTGCTTGGGGAACCAGAGGTGCACGCGGGCCTGATTGCGGATCTCGACTGGTAGGCCCAGCGATTCGCAAGCTTTGGCGAGACTGGTGATCACACGGTCTTCGGCCTCGTAGGATGTGTCCGCCTCATCATGGTAGATCAGGTCGTAATCTTTGATGCCGTGTCCAGCCTCCCTGCCCGTCAGCGCGTTCCAGACACTTTGGTAGATTGCGCCCGACGCAAGCCAGGCATCTGGCAACCGGGCGTCACGCAGGGTCTTCAGCAGATCATAGAGCACGGTTGAGCGGATGACCTCTTCGATAAAGTACACGCGCCCCTGCTCACCTGCGCCATGGTGAACAGGGGAAACACGTGATGGCAAGGAGGTGATCTTCTCCTTGGGAGTTGAATGACCGGATGAGGCGGAGGCCGTGAAAACTGACATGGACACGATTTTCATTTGAAAGAGATCAAGCTGTGAAGACTGCCGTAACGACTCGCCTGCAGAAACCAGAACCAAAAGTGAATTAACTTAGTACATAACAAGAACATTATGATAATCCACCCATCAGATCAATCCATGTAAATTTGGGGCTTGGCGACCTGTGAGAATTGACAGGTAAATTCGCTTAGGATTTGTGCGGGGCACTTTGAAACTATGAAGATGTGGATAGTGGGAAGTACCTAGCTGCGTACTTTTCGCAATGTTACGCAGCGCATTTCACCCGAAGGGCTAGTTCTCATAACTACGTATTTGTGCGAGATGCTCGAAAGCATCAGTTTTTCCTTGAGATTTGGTGGCATTGGGCAGTAAACCGGTGTCGCGCAGCCTTTCGACCACACGGAGCATGAAGATGACCGAGACCCGCCTGACCATTAGACGGCCTGATGACTGGCACCTGCACTTACGTGATGGCGAGATGCTGAAGGCCGTTCTGCCGTCAACTTCCGCAAACTTTGGCCGCGCGATCATTATGCCCAATCTGGTCCCACCTGTTGTCACCAGCAAGGATGCTGCCGGGTATCGGGATCGCATTCTGGCAGCCATGCCAGAGGGGCACGACTTCACTCCCCTCATGACGCTTTATCTCACAGAGACCACCGATGCGGATGATCTGGAGCAAGCAGCCAAGTCTGGTCTGGTGACTGCGGTGAAGCTTTATCCTGCTGGCGCGACAACCAACTCGCAAAGTGGTGTGCGCGACTTTGATAAGGTGGCGGGTGTTCTGGAACGCATGGCCGAGATCGGTTTGCCGCTTCTGGTCCATGGTGAGGTCACAACGTCTGACGTGGACATCTTTGATCGTGAAGCAGTGTTCATTGAGACTGTGCTGGACCCGATCCGCCGCAAGTTTCCTAAGCTGAAAGTGGTGATGGAACACATCACCACAGAAGAAGGTGTCAATTATGCCAAGTCTGGCGGTGATAATCTGGCGGCGACGATCACCACGCACCACCTGATCATCAACCGCAACGACATTCTTGTTGGCGGCATCAAGCCTCACTTTTACTGCCTGCCTGTGGCGAAGCGTGAGAAGCACCGCCTTGCGCTGCGCGCTGCGGCTACCTCTGGTGATGCACGTTTCTTCCTTGGTACGGATAGTGCTCCGCACCTTGACCAGAACAAGCTGTGTGAGTGTGGGTGTGCTGGCATCTTCTCCGCGCCAAATACCATGAGCTGTCTGGCACATGTGTTTGAGCAGGAAGGCGCGCTCGAAAAGCTTGAGGCATTTGCCTCTCTCAATGGTCCGGCGTTTTATGGCATGGCACCAAACGAGGTGACCATTGACCTGGTAAAGGCCGATGAAAAGGTCAGTTACCCGCCGAGGATTCCAACACCGGATGGGCCGGTGACCCTCTTCAATCCGGGATTTGATATATTCTGGAAGGTTGAGACCTAAAGATGAGTTTCAAAGCAGTTTGCACCTAATATGGCCGGGGCAAGCTGCTTTTTTTTTGACGTGAATGCGTGCGGTGCCAGCTCCCTGTCATCCCACGCATTCCAGATCTTTGTTTTCGCGCGTATTCTTATCCGAAAACCGGAACCACTTTTCGGGAATACGCTCTAAACCACCTACTGTGACTTGAGGGACAGCGATGTTTTCCAATTCTTTTCCTGACCGCGAAGTGATGGCGGAACTGACCGCAAAAATGCTCATGGAAATCAAGGCGGTGAACTTCCGTCCAGAAGAGCCGTACATTCTGGCATCCGGTCTTGCGAGCCCGGTTTACATCGACTGCCGTAAACTGATCTCCTACCCGCGCATTCGCGGCACCCTGATGGAGTTTGCCGTGGCAACCCTGCTGCGTGATGCGGGCTTTGAGAAGTTTGATGCGATCGCAGGCGGTGAGACGGCTGGTATTCCGTTTGCTGCGTGGATTGCAGATAAGATGGCGCTGCCAATGCAGTATGTGCGCAAAAAGCCAAAGGGTTATGGCCGTGATGCGCAAATTGAGGGTGATATTCACGAGGGGCAGAACGTTCTGCTGGTGGAAGACCTGACCACCGATGGCGGGTCTAAGATCAAGTTCTGCGAAGCGCTGCGCAAGGCGGGTGCTGAAGTGACAGACACGCTGGTGGTGTTCTATTACGACATCTTCCCGGAAACGAAAGGCAAGCTGGCAGAGCATGGCGTAAACCTGCACTACCTTGCCACATGGCACGACATCCTGCGCGTTTGCCGCACAAACGATTACTTCTCTGCTGAGAAGGTGAACGAAGTTGAGAAGTTCCTCAATAATCCGCTGGAATGGTCCGCAGCCAACGGTGGTGTCAGCGAACTACCGCTCTAAGCGGAGCTATAGCCAGACACAAGATTTGATGAAAACGCAGGGCCTTTGCTCTGCGTTTTTAGTTGGCAGGCTTAGCCGTATTAACAACTCTAATTCAGTTTCAAAGCCTCAGCCATCTAAACCATGCAACAATCGGCACCCTCACCGCGTCGCAAATTCAGATTTTCTAATGCCGGAGCGCCACCCTTCAAGAATGGCTGTTACATTGTGTTCTGTTGATGCGGTGTTTCTGATCTCAAGATCGTAAACACGATCAACATGGACTGAGTGGAAATCTTGCTCTGCACTCCCGATGGGTCGGTCTCCTCTGGCGATTTCACGTTGCTTCAACGCTTCTAAATCACAATGCAAACCAACAAAGTATACATCAAACGGCTGAAACAGCTCTTTTAGCTCCGGAAGCCAATCAGGATTGTCGAGAATATGCTCCACAATCAGATTATTGCCAGCATGGGCATACGCAGCTAAAGCGTTTCGATCAAAGTTTGAATCTATGAGATTCCCCAAAACTTCGATTTGTGATTCACTCTGTTCGGGAGGATCACAGCATGCCAGCAC
>NZ_LCWX01000032.1:0-8069 GCF_001431305.1 Pseudovibrio sp. POLY-S9 | reverse complement strand
GGTGAGGATTGAGGCACCGGCAGTGTGCGAAAGCAGCCGGTCAACAGCTACTCCCCTCATCTACCGCAGGGCGCGTCTCTCCCCGACTCTACCGACCAACCTGCAATCATAAGCCCAGACCCACATTACCTGCGAACAGCCGTTCAGCGGACTTTGCTGACGTCCGCTGCGGCGTAGAGAACTGGAAATGAACATGGCTACGTCAAGATGCGTCGGGCCAGAAGCCGCCATTCGGGCGGTTCCATCATGGGTTGAACTGTTATTTCAAGTCAGCTCACGCTCATTAGCTTTCTTTACTCTCTGCTCACCCTTTCGCTCAAATGCAATAGTGAAAACACTTGAAGTTTCTGTAGTCACACTATGGATCAGGAAATTAATGATACCCCCCCGAAACTCCATTTGATCAGGAGAAATTATACGACACCGTCGTTCGGGTCTTTTTAAGAGAAGGCCTTGTGCACGCGACCATGCAAGATGTTGCAGAGGAGTTAGGTGTGTCCGTCGACATAGTAACTCTTCATATAGTGGGTGAAGAACAGCCAGTTGTTGAAGCTTTCCGTTGGTATTACTTCAAATTTGGCCGACAGTTAAGAGCTACCATGGCGTTGCATTCCAACCTTAGGTCAGCGATGGAAGCATTTCTTATTGAATTTGTTGAAATGTGTCTAGATCAATTTGCAAAGTCACAGGCCAATTTTAAACATTCCATATTTGACCTAGGGCCAACGACTGAAGAAATTCAGAGCGCCATAAATGAAATGCAGGTGGATTGGCAGCGGCAAGTGCACGACAAATTTCAAGAGCTTCGCCACGACCTGGTTAATCCAGACAAGGCCGAAAGCCTTGCTGTCTTCTACATCACTCTGGTCGAGGGTATTTATGAGATGATAAACTACGGCACTCCAGAAGGGCAGTTATATGAAGTTGTCGAACTCAGCCTAGTTATTCTCGAAAAACATATGAACCCTAACTCGGGTTAAATGGCTCAAATGCCTGAGCGTGCAGAAACAGCTTCCGTTTGCAACTCTGATTATGAAATGCGTAGGCACAGATTTCTACGACAAGAGCTAACGAGGGCGGTGGTTTCAACTGGTGATCGCAACACTTTAATCTTTGAATAAAGATGGAGTGTTCGAGATGAAGTACCACCGCCGTATTTACTATTCTGCCGCACAACGAGCACAGATTTGGAATCGATGGCAGCGGGGAGAGTCGATGAGTTCGATTGGCCGCCTGTTTGACTGAAACTCCTCCTCGGTGTTTTCTGTCATTTCTCCGACCGGAGGCATCCGCCCTACCGATCGGCATCGTGGTAAGCTGGCGCTGAGTTTGAAAGAGCGTGATGAGATATCGCTTGGTCTCAGCATCAACGCATCTTTACGATCTATAGCCCGCCAGTTGAGCCGCACTCCGTCTACGATCAGTCGCGAGGTACAGCGCAACGGAGGTCGGGTTACTTATCGCGCAGCAGCGGCTGATCAGGCTGCCTGGGACCGCGCTCTACGGCCCAAGACATGCAAACTCGCTTGTCATCCTTCATTGCACCACGCAGTATCGGAGAAGCTGCGCAGCAAGTGGTCTCCAGAACAGATTGCCGGCTGGCTCAAACGTAGCTTTCCAGGAGACGTAAACAAGCAGGTGTCCCACGAGACAATATATCGAAGCCTTTACATACAGGCTCGCGGCGTATTGAAGAAAGAACTGCTGGACCATCTGCGTGCCAAACGCACGATACGCCGGTCCAGACACGCAAGCCTCAAACGAAATAGTCTAGGCCAAATTAAGGATGCCGTTTCGATCAGCAAAAGGCCCGCTTGCATCGAAGACCGCGCAATACCAGGGCATTGGGAAGGTGATCTGATCGGAGGATCCAAGAATAGCTATATCGCCACTCTTGTTGAGCGGCAAACACGCTATGTCATGTTGATCAAGGTTGCCAACAAAGACACGAGCAGTGTTATCTCCGGGTTGATCAAACACACCCACAAATTACCAAAAGAGCTTTACAAATCTTTGACTTGGGATCGAGGCAAGGAGATGGCAGATCATCTAAACCTGACATTAGTAACGGATGTTGCTGTATACTTCTGCGACCCACATTCACCGTGGCAACGCGGATCAAACGAAAACACGAACCGCTTGCTGCGGCAGTATTTGCCCCGAGGCACTGACTTATCTGTACACACGCAGCCTGAACTTGATGCAATCGCAAGACAACTCAACGAACGACCACGCAAGACCTTGCAATATCAAACTCCAGCTGAGAAGTTCTCACAGTGTGTTGCCGCGACCAGTTGAATCCACCGCCAACTGCTGACATTCGAATGTTTCCATCATAGGTTGAGACACGTTCACCCGAAGGCGTTCACAATAGCTCTAACAGGCGATCTGGAGTGACTTTAGATGACGGACAGGTCCTACCTCCACAACGGATCTCTGGATTCGGGCAACATTTACGCCGAATGTACAACGAGACCTGTGGCTCTTGGAACGAAGAATTTTCTCTTCATGGGATCAGAAGGCGGCGGTAAGGCTGCGGCTATATAGCCTATACCCTCATTGAAACCACTAAGCTCAATAATGTCGATCCCCAAGCCTGGCTCACGTGGGTGCCGGCTCAAATTGCAGGTCACAAAATCAATCGTATCAACGACCTCATGCCATGATGTTACGCTGCAAAAGCAGCGTAACTGAACCCGAACCAATGGAACAGGACGCCTTCACCGAACGCTCACGATTGTTCGGGAACAGGGGGAACTCCAGTTACGAAGTCTGCATGCTATCCCGCAACTTTGAGTATATAACCTCGTTCAGAACGCAAGGGTTTAAGCCGGGGGCTTTTACTAAAATAGTCATTTGTGCGATGGGGTCGAAATCAGCGCGGAAGTGAGCCGTACTTTTGACTACGATAATCAATGGACCTTCGAGCAATAGTCCAAAACTGCGCAAAAGGGCTAGGTCAACACATTGAAAGCGTTTTTCGCTAACCACGATATGGATATCATTGGTCAGTCCTGTAATGCGCAACAAGGCCATTTTACCAAGATCGGCAAGGCAACCAGCGTACATATCACCTGTACAGGCAATCGGTTTGTCAGTTAACTGTACCACTTCAAATGTTGCCGTTAGGGGTGTCTCATTTTCAATGGGGGCTGTGCCGCCAAGCGCAACTTTAATAAAAGACCCTAGCCCAGCCTCCCACGCCTGCGCCACACAATCAGTATCAGCAATGATCCCAACGATTGCAGGAACTGCATCCAGACTGACAAGCGAATGCAAAATAGAGGTAGTATCGCTGGATGCTCCAGCACCTGGATTGTCCTGAACATCCGCAAGAATGACCGGTTTTGGACATTGCTCTATTAACTCTGCAGCTTTGTGAATCGCATCCTCCGGCAATAAAAGATTGTTACCGATACTGCTGCGTGCTGCCATGAACCGATCAAAAATAATCTGAGTGGCCTGTTCTGCCGCCTTCTTTGTCGCGGCATAGGCAACAACGGACGGTCCTGCGTTAGCTACATCAGCAGAAGAAAACCCCGCTGCAGCATCCACACTGATTAGACCTTCTATGTTCAGCTCATCAAAACCGGAGTAAATTGTAGCAAATGGCTCAATAGAGGTCGCCTGTGCCGACAATGGGATCAAAAAGGGCAATTGTAAGAACGATTTTTCTATAGGTTTATTGTCGTTTAATATTTGTCTGAGAATACGTGTCGCCCGTACCCCTGTAAGCGCCATATCGATATGAGGGTATTCTCGGTATATTGTGATTGCATCACACGTCTCGACAAAGTCAGCTGAAATGTTAGCGTGAAAATCAAGCGCTGCAACAATTGGAACATTTCCTACAACAGAACGTATGCGTTCAAGAAATTCCTGTTCCCCATCATCAAAACCTTCTGCGACCATCGCGCCATGCAGATCTAACAGCACGCCATCAAGTGGAAGTAGACCACGTAACCCGTCACAAACTTCTTCGGTGTAAACGTCAAATGCTTCGCTCGTCACTTTGCCTGCAGGTTCTGCTGAAGCCCACAAGATCGGTAATAGTTCAAAATCATTACCCTCCGAGATAAAGCCACCAGTGGGAATGTTCATGCCGCAAAAAGTTTTGAGCATGTCTTGTCCACGCGTTGCAGCAGGCCAACTGTCTGCTTTCTCAAACTCAGATACTGGCGTTTTTACCGGATTAAACGTATTAGTTTCATGCATAAAGCTTGCAATTGCGACACGCGGTTTAGCATTCATCCTGATATTACCTCTTGTTTATTTTGGTTCTTTGCATACTCCCGAGAACTAACGCTCACTTTTCAGGAGTATGCTTTTGCCGCAAAACGGATGGACAGTATTAATGTAAATGAGTAGATTTATCAGTTGGTTGCTGTGTCATAATTGAGTTTCTGCAGTAACAAGCCCTGCAGCATGATACTTTTCACGCAAATGATCACGGTAAATCGCCTTACCCATTGCAATCATCATCAATCCCAAAATGAAAGAAAATGGCAAGGCTCCAATAATCATTGCGTTTTGTATCGCCTCCATCGGGTTACTTTCGCCCGCAGCAAGCAACAAAGTGCCAAGAACACCCGTCAAAACGAAGCCCCAAACAATGCGATGCTTGATGCCCGTTTCTTGATCTCCACCAGACATGATGGTGTTCATGACCAAAATACCAGAGTCTGCTGTTGTCACCAAGAATGTCAGGACCAGTACAGCACATACAACATTCATCGCAGACAAAAATCCGCCGTCCAGAATGTAGGACATAGTTATGAAAAGCTTGTTTGTATTGGAGGCGCTAGAGATAGCTCCGTTCGCAATGCCACTAAGTTCAAGGTCAATTGCTGTAGCACCCAGAATTGTCATCCACGCAAAGCAAACCAAGGAAGGTGCAACAACACAACCGATAACAAATTCACGAACCGTACGGCCTTTTGATATCCGAGCAAGAAACAAACCTACAAAAGGTGCGTATGCAACCATCCAAGCCCAGTAGAAGGTTGTCCATCCTGCCTGCCATGTGAACTGACGACCATTGTTGCCTGCCTCGTAGACAGCCAAAAGGGTCGCTTCATCTAGCGTTGCTGCCTCGCTACTCAACCCTGAAACAAATTTATCATAGCTGCCCCAGGCATTGGTTGCACCAGCAAAAAGGTCATTTGAGTATGGCTGCGCCACTGCTGGCAACGCCGTTGTGAATTCAGCCTCACTTAGTGGGAAGTAAGCAAGAAAAGACAGAGATAAGAAGTTCAGAATGTAATCTACCAGTGCGATGCCGTAGGTGGTCATTGCAAAGAAAAACGAACCAAATATTACGAAGGTGAGTAGCAACACCATAGACAGTATTAAGTTCAAGTTTGATAGGTATTTTACGCCTTTTCCTACGCCTGATACGGCGGATAGAATAGACAAAGACATTATGATCACAAGCCCTGCGATCAGACCCGCATCACTTGGTGTTGGGGTTTCACCGCCCAGGTTCATGATCCATTCCATCCCGGTAATTGCGTAAACACCGTTCAGAAACTGACTGACACCAAAGCCAATCGTCACAGAAACAGCCAAAATTGTTGCTACGACGCCAAACGTGTCGATAATGTGCCCGAAAAATCCGTTTGCATACCGTCCAATAAGCGGAGTCAGAGCGCTGCGGAGTGTTAAAGGCAAGCCTCGAGTGTAAGAGCAGTAGGCCATAGCTAGACCGGCAATCACAAACACGCCCCATGTATGAAAACCATAGTGTGCGAATGTGAAGATGTATGCTGGCCTTAGCGCTTCTATAGTATTTGCCTCAACCTTTTGCGCTAGAATTTCAGGATTTGATGCCCATAATCCCAAAGGCTCTGCAGTAGCAAAGACCATAAGACCTACGCCTAAACCTGCACCAAACATCATTGCAAACCATGAGAAATTCGAATATTCGGGCTTTTCTCCGGGAAGCCCCATTACTAGCTTACCTGTTGAAGGAATGACTGCAATTGCGATGAGAAAAACTGCAAAAACTCCAAAAAGTATAATGTAGAAGGCATTGAAGTTTTCAAGAAGCTGCCATTTAAAACTATTTAGAATGTTGTTCGCGGATTTAGGCCAAAGCAATGCCCAAAGAACCAGCGCAACCATGATGCATTTACTGCCTATTGCAATTGGAAAACAGTAATTCTCATAGAATCCAGACGATGATTTTTTAATCACAACATCCGTAAACGGTGGTTTTATCATACTCAATCCCCTCCTTAGTACTTTTTACTTAGGTGGTTCCACCACAATATGATAGCGATCAACAGTGCGCAGATATTCACACCTGTAATCATTTGTAATCACATTAACGTCTTACTGCGAAGCTTGGAGCCATGATGACTACCAATTTTTCAAAAAATTTACGTAGATTATGTTCTGAACATTTCAGTATTGCACAAGTTTGCCGTGAAATTAATTTCAACCGCCAGCAGTTTAATCGCTATCTCAACGGAGGTGGCATGCCTTCGGCCCATAATCTAAGGAGAATTTCTCAGTATTTCGGGGTAAGTGTAGATGCTCTGATGTTGGATGAAGAACAGTTTTCTGCTGTATTAAAGTCTAACAGATATGGAGAAGTTCATAGATCACGCCATTCACTGGATTCGATTTTCGTAGACCAAGCTAGGCATTTGCGTCGGTACTTAGGATACTATCATGGGCATTTTCAAACTCCGACTTGGGAGGGTGGGATCATCCGCACTTTGATCAGATTGCAGGAAGAGAACGGCAAAGTTGTAAGCTACACGCTTGAACGAGCCAAAAGCCAGGATGGCAGCGTACGCCAAAGAACGCGTCATTTAGGTCTAGTAGCTTTTCAAGGTAACAGGATTTACCTTATCGAAAACTCAAATAGCGAGGATAATTTTATATCAAGCACCATCATGTTTCCCGAACATCGGCAGAAGATCAATTTAGTTCAGGGGCTTACAATGGGAGTCGCTACCAAGCCCCGAGTTATGCCTTACGCGACGCCAATAGTCTGGAAGCGCATTACCGACGAAAAATCGGCACGCTGGAGTATAGAGCAAACAGGGATCTTTTCTACTTCCAGCACCGCTATTGATCCTGTCATTCGCAAACTCTTGACGGGAGTTCGTCCCTGATCCAGATCAGACTTTGAGTATCCGTCATGCGCAATGTGTACTGGCATTCCTGCCATTCTGTAGAAACATTTCAGGCGAACGTTGCGTAGCCTTGAAGGTCTAGAAATATGCGCTGAAAATCGCCTGGGTGTTGAAGAGGCCGTAGCACCGGGTGCTGTTGCACAATTCGAAATTCGCATACAGCTTGCCCAATCCCATGCATCTGGTCATGCAGAAACCTTCTCGAACCTGGCGCGTCCGAGGGCCGTCATTGTGTTGAGAACGGCGACGCCAAGTTTTGCCTCTGTCCTCTGATTGTTCATCTTTCGTGACCGGAGCGTGGTCCCGATCACCTGCTTAAAACGACCCATCAAGGTTTCGCCTCTAGACCTTTGGCCATATCCGGTTTGCTTTTGCCAAGACATCCTGCCGTTTTTTTTGAATGACAAGAACTAATCTCGGTCGCGGTATATCTTTGAGAAGCTGCTGTTGAACGAAATGTTCAAAAGGGTATCCGTCGTCTGATGCCAACATATTGGAAATCTGGCTGAGACCTCAAGTTGATTGACTTTGTTGAACCAAATGATGGACAAGATAAGATGATCGCAGAGTTGAAGGCAAAGATCTTTAACGGGTGAAACTTTAAGTCATTGCGGCCAAATCAACTTGAGATTGAGTGCTTGTTCAGAAAAGAATTTCACTATGTAAGGGTCGATGTCCGCTTTTGGTCACGAGCGACTTGCTGCACTCGCGAA
The DNA here is from genome assembly GCF_001431305.1 of Pseudovibrio sp. POLY-S9. Lineage (NCBI taxonomy): Bacteria > Pseudomonadati > Pseudomonadota > Alphaproteobacteria > Hyphomicrobiales > Stappiaceae > Pseudovibrio > Pseudovibrio sp. POLY-S9. Next base: position 211 of record NZ_LCWX01000032.1, on the reverse strand, counting down.
GGCAGATCGTGTGGCGTATGACTGCAATGGGCTCCCGAGCTGTCATAGGACAGTTCATAAAACTTGCCGCGCTTCTTTCTCCCTTCCTTTCTGTCGTTTTAATCTGAGGTTCTGCAGCAGGGCTTGCGCCCTCACGCGAACTAGATCGTCACTCACCTGACCACAATCTTCCTCGCCTTTCAGGCTCCGGGAGATCATGGACAGCCTCCCT
>NZ_LCWX01000031.1:0-7351 GCF_001431305.1 Pseudovibrio sp. POLY-S9 | reverse complement strand
CATCGGGGAAATCTGCGACCTCTACAATCCGACAGAATGCTGGAACTACTTCAAAGCCGCAGGATGCATCTCAAATTAATCTCGAAACGCTTTAGGTTCCACATCTCTGGACTCATTTTTGCCCCTGTAGGCCATGCGAATGGCCTCGCAGAAAAGAGACGGGTTGTCGTTTACCTCGGCCTCAAGGTTAGGGATACGCCCTCTATCGAACCTGAAGACCTTCAGATACTGGAACTCCAGATCTGCCATCCTATCGCGGCTAATTGTGCCGCGCGAATTGAGAATCTTGAACACCTCCTCAATGGAATGCCGATCCATCGAGGATGCTCCCCGCTCAGCTTCATCGCTTCGGGGGAGAGCTTGTAGGATTGCGCAGAGCTGTTCAGATTCGATGCTCTTCAGGTCCAGATGGACAAATTGCAGCGCCGTTAGGCCGCGACGGACTTCAATGAGTTTTGCTACGGCGTAGCGCAACTCATCTTCTGTCTGCCTCGCCCAGTGTGCGGACACAGTCTTCCAGTATCCTTCGGACACTGCCTGGCTTGAAGCCTCCACAGCGTCCCAAACTGTCTGCCCAAACCGGCAAAGGCAGAAGAGGCGCACCAACTGTTCATCGGTCAGTTCCCCACGCAATCCGATGATAAAACCAACCGCCTTCTTGTCACCCAACGAGAAAAAGAAGCCGTCCAGCAGGAACTGTAGCGTGGTCGAAGTCAGGAACTCGGGATGGCCTACGATGCGTCGGATAAAGGCAAGCTGATCCGCCTCGGAGCTCATGATCTGCGCGAGGTTATTACCTACTATGTGCGAAGCATTCCCGGATAGAGCAAGGCGTACGGCACCTGAAACACCTTCCTGCGCCAACATTGCTTCGACGCCCGCCTTTCGTTGTTTGGCGATGCGCGCGTCTCGCGCCTCGAAGTCGTGCTCATCGTCGTGGATATCTTCCCACGAGCTCTCTATCCATGAATTCTTGAACAACCACGCGTGCTTCCAGACGACATCGTTAGGCTCCAACTCGTCATAGATATCACGCGCCTTGCTTACCTTGGCTTTCGTAGCCGTCTTCGGCGCTCCCTTCTTGCTCAGGTGGCGGGCACTCCTGCTAACACCCACGCGGATTTGCTCCCTTAACCAAGCCCGATCCTCGTCGGTGGCCGCTTTTGCCCAGTCGACTACGCGATCCCACACGCGCGCGCGATAGTCGTCACCAAAACCCTCCAAGCTATTCACCAAATCAGCAAGTTTCTCTCTTGTCATTGGTGTCCACGAGAGAGCTACATAAAGGCAGTGTTCTTCGAACTTCCAGCGCTCTCCGTTAGTCACCACTTCGCCGCTACCAAAGGCATAGTCCCTCCATTTCGGCTTGACGCTGTAATGGCCGGTCCGCGATCGTAAGTCATACTGGTCCCTCGCAACCGCCCATCCGACTTCGGGAAAGTGCTTTACCAATTGATCAAGGGCTGCAATCCGCTGCTCCACATTGGCAGAGGTTTGCGGCATCCAGCTACGGAAGATCGAAAGCAGGCTTTGCATCGCGCTGTTGCCGCTACGATCCTCAGGCTCCAGTTCACAAAGCTTTGCAAGCACATCCACGACACGCTGGAGATATTCCGGCGACCACGCCAACAAATCCAGTGCCCACAGCAGGCCAACTCGGGGATTTGTGGAAAACAGGGGGTCACCGACTGGGCGCATCAAGACTTGTGTGCTCGGATCATTTTCGGCCAAGTCCCGCTCGATTATTTTCAGGAACTCTTCCGGCGCGGCCTCAGCATACCGCTGAAATTCATCGGATTGAGACTCCATTGTCTCGCCGTCCATGTCGGCGAACAGCTTCCTAACCAATAGCTTTGCCTGAGATTGCGTATCCACACCCAGTCTGCTTCTGAATAGTCCGTTTCCGTGCATCGCCAGAATTACTAAGCTATCAGCGATGCCTTCCCGCAGAGCAGAAGATATATCGCGGGTCTTGCCATGAATGCTCGCAGCCCAACGCTCACTTTCTGGAAGATCGAGTGAGGGATCAGGCTCCGAAAGTACTAGTTCAGCAGCCTGATAGAAGCGATCAAGGTCCTCGGACGTCACCCACTGATGTACGGCGTAGAGGGCGTCAATCTTGGACACGATCCCTCGGAAGGAACCTATCGACCAGACGGGCGAACTTTCAATTGGCAGAAGATCGCCTAACTCCCTCTCGACCTCCGCATATCTGTCTTCACTCATCAAATGGCAAAGGGTAAATCGGTCAGCCTCGTTATCACTTTTCCATGCGCCTGCCAGCATGAAAGGAAACACCGAGCGCGCAAGCGCTTTGTCAGCACTCCATGCCGGTGACTTGATTGCTTGATCTCGTGCCAGCCGGCGCCGCAGCACCGTGAGAGACCGCCCCGACTCGTCCTTAAGACGTTCTATCGCATCGCGGCCCAGCCCCATCGTTTCGAGACCTTTGCGGAAAGCTTCTCCGCTGAGGGTGTCAAGAATAATATCTGCCTCGCTTTGCACCATCGTTCGCGGCACGATTGAAATTCCGCCAAGACGCGTTCCCGTCTCAGCCAGCTCCACCTCGGTTTCACGGTTTGTAACGATCGGTATGAAGCGCGATGACTTGTTTGCGAGTTCGGTTATTGGTCCAGCTTCGGAGAACACGACTACGCGGTCACGTATCGCTGAAAGTTCAGGGTCGTCCCCGCTCAACATCGCGTAAACAAACGCAAGACCTTCCAGCACTGAATCTGACGCGACCCGAAGCGTTCGATCCGCTCCACACAAATGTGCAAGAAGCCTCTTACCAGAAATAGTCGACGCTTCATCAAATATGTGCGGCGTAAAGGCCGGGTCGCAATCCGCATTCCACTTCACCCAACAACGTTCCAGCGACTTCGTGCCACGAAAGTCTTTGCCGTTTTCGTTGGCAAACCAAACCTGAGCTGGAATGGACTGTTCCATCCATTGCTCAAGGTCGCTGGAGTCCAAGACGACAACATCTTTCCATTGCTTCTTGGCCAGTTGCGCCGTTGTCCAGGCATCCTTTCCTGACCAACGTCGGGGCGTAACAAAGACAAATGTTGTCTTGAGCCTCTCGGCTTTGGAGGTGGCTTTCACGCTCTTGGAGAAGTCACCGTCGGCTTTCTCTTTGATATTTTTGTTTGTTCCGAACTCCCAACCGGACGCGCCAGTAGGCATCCATGGATTTCCTACCAGCGTTTCGACCTCTCCATCCCAACCCGGGCGCTGAGAATCATCATGTGCAGGGAAGTCGACTTTCTGCAGCCCGTCACATGTTGAGTGAATTAGTATCCTCAGCAGAGCCGCTAACTTGGCGCGTGAGTCCACGCTATTTACCCACTGTTCAATGTCGTTTGCCTTAGGGGTCGCAAATGGTGGTACGAAACTACGAACTGCCACCATGTTCATGTTCGTTGAGCTTTTTTGAGCGTCGAAAGCACTTTGCATCGCAAGAAGATCATTTGCGCTTACCCCAAATGCCTTTTCAAGCTTAGCGGCCATTTCACTGGAGAGGCCTGAGTTGCCGTTCAATAGGTTCGACAGGGCGGGCCGCCCTACGCCAATCACTTTTGCGGCTTGGGTCACACTCGTGGCTTTTGGGATGACCTTGCTCTTGATGTAAGGGCCAGGATGGATCGCAGGGGCTTTGGTGCTCGACATATTCGTCTCCGAAAGGATTCCTTCTCTGAAGCAGATTGTATTGTGTAGCGCTTCACAATACAATCTGCTTTTATGCGGTGTCAGAATCTCACTGTTTATGGCATCCTTGGTCGGTAGGGTGCGCGGCTGAATGTCCGCTAGTGCGCAAGGCGCGGCGCAACTTCGCGATCGAGCGAATGACCGCTTCCGCAATCGCTCCACCGTGAGTTTGCGTCCACGGCAAAAGCCCAGAGTCCGCCCATAGAGACAATGTGAGTAGGGTCGATCTTGAGTTGAAGCCTTGCTGTAGTTAGGGCTGCCATAAGTTAGGATGAATGTCAGCTTTTGGTCAGGCGCGAGTTACCTAGCTACAACTTATCAGGCCATTTTTTCCGTCTCTCTTGTCTGATGCCAAACTAGCTGACTTTTGACTTAGTGATCCAGAAGCCGTTCCCTTTGAGCCAGACATCATTTTGATCTTCTCTGGGCGCTCCAACGTGATAATGTTGTATGCCTTGGACAGATCTAGGTTCTGACTTTAGAACTGACATTAGTGCCTTTCCATCTTCTTCAGTGCGTGCACCATAGCAATGATAGAATCCGCATGGGCCTATAGATTTGGCGGATAGATCAGCTCCAGATTTTTGCAGATGCAAGAGAAATCCCCATTGATCTTCACCAGTGAAAGGTAAAACCAATCGTCCGCACTCTGCAAGATGACTGAGCCACACTTTCGGGACATGAGTAACACCAGCGCATCCTACAATGATATCAAGTTGAGGAAACTCGTCAGCCTCAGCCGCATTGCCTGAGATAACCTCGACTTGCTGATAATGGTTTAGGTTTTGCTTTGCCTGTTTTGCAAGTTTGTCTTCGTACTCATATGCAACAACGCGACCTGTCTCGGTCACGAGCTCTGCTAGGATTGCCGTAAAATACCCGAGACCGGCGCCGACCTGGAGAACTGTCTCTCCTGGCTTGATATCCAAGTTGTCAAAGACATGAGCCCAAAGGGAAGGTAAGCCATTGTTGATGCCCAATGCTTCATCAATCGATATCAATAAGTCATGGTAGAGGTGCTTGGGATCGTCAGATACACTTTTGTAAGTTGTCCCAACACTCAAACGAGAATGTATCGTCCAAGGGCCATGTCCGAGATATCGCTCACGAGGTACTTCTGCAAAAGCTTCAGTGATTTTGTGATTTTTGATCACTGGAGCAGCATGCCTGATATCCTCAGCATACCATCTTCGAGCGTCAATGGTGTCTGAGCCAATAGATATGGCTGTCTCGTCTTGGTACATCAAACTAACCTCCCCGAAGCAACACAATTTCTGGAATGTTATCAAGCACGCTATATTTTAGCTTGGTGCACTAACTGTACGTCCGTAGACTTCGAATGAGAAGACTAGCATGCCGATCACAACTAGAAATAGCAAGTATCATTCAGCTGCTTCAACTCAGTATCAGTGTGAATGTCCGCAACTGGTCAGCTGGGAACTTCCCGATCATTGAGCCAATGTGGAATGCCCGTTTAAACCCACCTAGAAGTGCTCCAATGTTCGGTTATGTGCCAATTGTCTACACATGCCAGGATCTAAAGTCAGTTTTTCGCTGCCTACCGACCACATAATACCCTCACGACCAACTCACACAAACGCAAACCGGCTGATAGCCTCACGCTTTAGTTCCAGGCTGCCGCCCTCTCCGTATTTCGGCCTGTTATAGGCATGCCCCATCAGTTCCACCCGAAGCCTGTGATCAACGCCCGCTTCCAGCATGCTCTCCTCGAAAGAGTGGCGCAGTGAGTAAGGAGTGTGGCGTTCTGTTTCTTTCAGTTTGCGCTCAACCATTGCCTTATTGATTAGGGCACCCCAGCGATCTGCTTTCAGGTAATAAGTCTGAACCCCGCCCCTTGCGACGATCCGTTTTGTTGCATCAAGCGAGACGCCAACAAGTGGAACTTCTCGCTCTGACCACCTGGTCTTGAGTTTGCGCTTGATAGCCCCGTCACTGTACTCCTCAACGCGGATGTGGGGCACGTCATGCTCAAGAACAAAGTGCTCTAACTTTGCACCCAACAGCTCTGAAGGTCGAAGACCTGTGTTGATCAGGATCTTGAACACCAGCACAGCCTCCTCATTGGTCACACCAAAGGCATCTGGAGCCAGCAGAACGGTCCTGATCCAATCGCGTGAGAATGACGGCCTGTGATCTTGCAAATCATTTTGTGCAAGTCTGAGCTGAAGAAACGGGTTGGCTAACTGCTCCTGCTTCAGATCTCGCCAGGTCGAAAAGATTTTGGAGAGATGCGTGAAATCCTTGTTCGCCGTGCTGGGCTTTTTACCCTCATCGACAACACGGTCCATCCACCACTCACGAAGCTTCAATCCATCATCACGACTTAGCTCATGGACGTTTTTATCGCCTACAACGGCGATCAGATTATTGATGGCTTTTTGTCTGGGGTTCTTCCATTTGCGGATTTGATCATCACTCTTTCCAAGGAGTAGATCTGGAGTGAGATCCAGATACTCCTCGTAGAGCCTGGAGACTTTCAGGATCGGCTTATCCGCACCGCCTAACAATCCATCAGCAACAACAGAAACTGTTTTGGATTGCTCACCCTCCGGGATCACCTCAATACGATTGAGCAGGCCACCGAGAGGCTCTGCAACAACCTCCTCCAATGACAGGTAGGTATACCCCTGTACTTCTGCAAAATTGACTGCAGCCTCATAGTGAACCTTTGCCCCCTCATGATCTTCTGCGAGCAAAGCCTCCCAGTACGCAACAAGCCTCTCCTCAATAATGAGAGACTTCCTTTGTGCCACATCAGGGCTTTCGGTTTTAAGGGAGAGCTGGATGCGTGAACGCGGATCGACAGACGCATATCTTTTGGGAACACGCTTCACAAAATAGTACATTCCACGACTGATCGTATGAGCCATATTCTACCCATCCTACATGCAGTGTTATGTAATTTGTTATGTAGAATGTTATGTAGCTCAGTCCGCCAGTGTCAAATCACTTTGCGCAACACGCTATAACCTACTGATTAAGCGTATCTATTCGTATTTTCAAAAAAGAGAAGATGGCGGACACGGAGGGATTCGAACCCTCGAGACCCTTCCGGGCCTACTCCCTTAGCAGGGGAGCGCCTTCGACCACTCGGCCACGTGTCCTTGAAGTGGTTACTACCCACTAACTGACCGTAGTTCAAGGCCGTTTTGATCTTTTTTCAGCTTTTCCCCACGATCTATATTCGTAAGTGCCTGCAAGAACATGCAAGGAACGAAACGTGATTTGCAGGATAATTCAAACAAAACCCAAACAATTCTGTTCTTGGTTTGGTCAAAAGAGCGGAGTTCCCTTGCACTTAAGCGCGACCAGCCAACCGATTGACACAACCTTAAGCCGACGATAGCTCTATTTTCTCGTATGATGTGTTTTCATAGGTGAGGAATGAAATTTAGCGCGATTGCTGCGGCTCTTGCATTTTTTTACGATGCAGCCTGCCCTAGCCCAAACACCAGTGTTTGTCGGCGACGCCTTATGGACAGATCGATCGATTTGAGTAAGGGAGTGTTTTGGCCCATGATCACTAGATTAGGAGTGAACAATGGGGCAATACACGAGGACCGCCAGCGCTGCAGCTGAGAAGGCGGTTAAAGACATCCAGCACAAGACCCGAAAGCGCTAT
>NZ_LCWX01000030.1:0-4952 GCF_001431305.1 Pseudovibrio sp. POLY-S9 | reverse complement strand
CTACAAAACGCCTTGTCAGGCGTTTGAACAAAGGGCTTGGAAAATGGCAGCGTAATGTGTTTAATCAAACTGTCCGGAAACAGGGACGAACTTCAAACCAAAGCCGCTGAACCAGCGGCAGTTGATGTCAAAACTCTTCACGCTAAAATCGGGGAGTTGACGCTTGAGAATGATTTTTTAAGCGGGGCGCTCAGCAAGGCCGGCCTGTTGAGCGCAAAGAAATGATCGATCCTAAGCATAAACTCTCCCTGTCCCGGCAGGCGAAAGCTCTGGGCATCTCTCGAGGTTGTATGTATTACACTGCGAGGCCGACATCTGACAGTGATTTGAAACTGATGCTGCGATTTGACAAATTGCATCTGGATTATCCCTTTGCGGGCAGCCGGATGCTTCAGGGACTTTTGCTTGGTGAGGGATATGAGGTTGGTCGACTTCATGTCTCAACGCTGATGAAGCGGATGGGTATCGAGGCAATTTACCGCCGTCCCAATACATCAAAGCCAGCGCCAGGGCATAAAATCTATCCCTATTTGCTGAGGAAACTGGCTGTCACACGTCCCAATCAGGTCTGGGCGATGGACATAACGTACATTCCCATGGCCAAAGGCTTCGTCTACCTGGCAGCGGTTGTAGATTGGTTCTCAAGACGCGTGTTGTCCTGGCGACTTTCAATCACCCTTGATACAGCTTTCTGTATTGAAGCGGTTGAAGAAGCTATGGCCAGGTACGGTAAGCCGGAAATCTTCAATACCGATCAGGGAAGCCAATTTACGTCGCTGGCATTCATAAAAATGCTTAAAGATGCTGATGTTGCTATCTCAATGGATGGCAAGGGCGCTTGGCGGGACAATGTCTTTGTTGAGCGACTGTGGCGATCCATCAAATACGAAGAGGTCTATCTGCATGCTTATGGCAATGTCCCAGAGGCAAGAAACGGCATCAGGAGATATCTGGATTTCTACAATTCCAAGCGCCCTCATTCATCGCTTGACCGCAAGACACCGGATCACGTCTATTTCAACCACCACCCTCAACTGAATATCGCTGCATGAAAGCAGGCCGGGTCCACTTATAAAACAGCGCAGAACTGTTCAAACAAACCGAGCCACCTCTGAGCCCCAACTAACCAAATTGAAATAATTTGGCCAAGCCGCTTCAGGTACTTCATTTGACGGCGGACACAGCTTTCGAGAGTAATGAAAATTTCACATTAAATATATGAGTTTTATTCAAAAAGACGTGCAATTTATAGCTACTATAATCACCTATATTTGAAGAATATTTGTCCAAACATTGTATATTAAACTGAACATGATCGAAGGTTATATCTGAAGAACTCCTAATTATTGAATCAGATAATTCTACTACATGGGTAACATGCATATGTAATTTATTCGTATTCAATTTTCTGGTGTACCTCGTAAGTGAAACTTCTTGTGATTGAGTACACTGATCCAGCAAACCAAGAACTTCTGAGAAGACTAAAGATTCAAGAAATATCCAACTCGACGTTATACTAGGGTAAATTTTTATAAACTCTCTTTTCTTCTTATCGATGAAAGAAGATGGAATAATTACATTAAGGTTGTTTCTCATAAAGAACTTATTTTTGAATTCTATTTTGGAAAGTGATCCGCAAATATCTCTGGCGCAATCAGCATTATTTCTTAAGCTGAAGTAAATTTTTTCATTCATTTCGCTATGTGAAATATACATCTCTGACTTGGTCAAAACAGGTCGATACATTCTAGCATTCCAAACAGCTCCATGACGCCAATTACGAAGTCGTTGAGATACGTAATGCTTAAGCGGCAGCATGAGAGCCATTCCATGGATAGAAACTGTATCAAGGCCTGCGAAATGCGCAAACGCCTCATCAAAATGGAGAGGGTTATAATCTCCCGAAAAAGATGCCCAGTTTTGAATGTCGGTTTCATCGAATTTTAAAAGCATTAACCCGCCTTTCGAAAAATTAAGGCAGAGTTAGCACCACCAAATCCATAGTTTACATTCAGTACAGTGTTGATACCTGATACATGGCGGTGACGATGAGGAATAAAATCCAAGTCACAATCTGGATCCGCCTTCTGAAGATTTGCTGTAGCTGGAAGAATGCTATTTTGGATTGATTTGAGACAGAAAATTGACTCAATTGCACCTGCTGCTGCAATCAGATGCCCTGTATATGACTTGGTACTCGATATGGGGATAGAGTATGCATGTTTGCCAAACACAGATTTCAAACATTTTACCTCATCTAAGTCATTTAAAATAGTAGATGTACCATGAGCATTAACATAATCTATTTCTGAAACGTCGATATCGGCCTGCATACAAGCAGAACGAATGGACTGGATACGCCCCCCCCCATCACTTGCTGGGGAAGTCCAATCATATGCGTCAGAATTGCTACCATATCCTATTAGCTCGCCTAGAATATTTGCCTTCCTCCTTTTTGCTGTGTTATAATCCTCCAAGCATAATACTGCAGCGCCCTCTGAAAGAACAAAGCCAGTTCGATCCAAGCTAAACGGACAGCTTGCATTTTGGATATCTGCTTGTTCGCGACTAAGCGCACCTAAGATATCTATGTTCCATATATTATAGTCTTCTCGAATACTCTCACCTCCACCGGCGATAATAAAATCTGCTCTTCCATGGCGAATATGTTCAAATGCGTCGCCAATTGATAAACTACCCGTTGCACAAGCTGCGATTGGTGTGTTTTGGTAACCGCGTAACGACCAGCGTTTTGAGAACGCAGCTGTCGCTATACTGTGCATCGTGATCAGACTTGCCATAGGATTTGCAATTCCTACCTCTTGGTATTTATTGGCAAACCGCACAAGTTCATCAGATGCCCCCCAGCCCGTACCGAAGATAGCACCGCAGCGCATAGGGTCATGAAAATCCGTTGGAGAGTATTGGCCGAAAGCCATAGTAATTGCTTCTTCAGCAGCGAGCATACCCAAAGTGCCGAAACGAGGTAGCACTTTCTTTAATGCTTTTGAAATACTATTGGTATCGAGTTCCCATTGAATATCTCCAAAAAATTTCGAAGAAATATTTGATGGTACGCTCTTTTTAAAGTATCCAAGTTGATATTTTGTAATGGAATCCCATATCTGAGCACTGTTTTTGCCTAATGAGCAAGTCGCCCCGTAACCGGTTACAACTACTCTGTTCTTCTTCGCCATTACATCCTCAAGAGTTTTCTTCGATAAATCCGATAAAATCCTCAATTGTACTTAATTCATTTAAGGTAAAATTACCTAAATCTACATCAATACCTAGTTCGCTCATCAATGTTACTTGAATATAGACAAAATCTAGACTAGTAATTCCGATTTCCTCTATCTTTTTGGATGGGGTAATTTCTGTGTGATCAATATCAGTTACTTCTAACACTGCTTTTTTTACAAGTTCAAATATCGTCATTTCATGTCCTTACTGAGAAATACTAGCATCAATATTTAATTATGATGTGAGACCCCCATCAACAATTATACTCTGCCCCGTTATGTATTTTGCATTTTCTCCTAATAAAAAACTTACAGAAGCAGCAATTTCTTTACTGGTACCAAGTCTCTTGAGTGGAATTCTCTTGATTACATCAATGAGAGTTTTTTGCGGGATTTTTTTTGTAACTTCAGTATCAATAAGGCCAGGCATGATAGAATTTACTCGGATATTGTACCGACCCACCTCTTGCGCAACAGTCTGTGTTAGACCGATAAGAGCTGCCTTGGAAGCGGAGTAATTGCTTTGGCCAACATTTCCAATTTTTGCGGCAACAGAGCTCATAAATATGATGCATCCATCTTTTTGTGCAGCCATCGAGGGAAGAAATGCTTGCGTTACAAAAAAGGCAGAGTTTAGATTGTTATCTAAGACATTTCGCCAAGCGTCAAACTTCATGTAGATGAACAAGCTATCTTGTGTAATCCCAGCGTTGTTTATGATTGCATAAGGTGCGCCAAGCTCTGCCACAAGGTGATCAGCTAGATTCTTGACTGAACGAAAGTCAGCAGCATCACATCTGTATCCAATGACAGACCTCCCCTCGGCAGCGAGTGATTGTGTAAGATCATGAGCTTGCGAATGAGAATTTCGATATGTAAATATGACGGTGTAGCCCTGAGTTGCTGCATTTACAACAATTTCTCGCCCTATTCCTCGTGATCCACCAGTTATAAATATCCACTTATTAGTAAGTTTCATCCAATCTACCTTGAAAATACGAAGTCGATATACCGATATGCCATTTTACTTCGGTCCATATATTTTCTACAATACTAATTGTATTCTCTCTTCATAGAGAGGATGGTGCCTATAAAATTGTTTTTTAATTAGCTGCTTTAAGAGGAGCTATCACTGAATGGCGTTGTTGCAGTATCCCCCTGACGCAGAGTATCTTCTCTGAAACTTCCTTTTGAGAAGATCGTAAGCGCCCGCTCATTACCCTCTAAACTCTCAACCTTACCCGGCAAGTCAAATCTGGCAAAAGCAATACGCTATGGCTTGTCACGCTGGCATGCCTTGGTAATCCCCCCGCTATTTGATCGAATTTAATAGTAGAGATATTGTCGCCTCATATTGAGGATTGATTTTATGAAGAAATCTCGTTTCAGTGACGCGCAGATCATTGCGATTTTGAAGCAAGGGGAAAGCGGTGTTCCGGTTGCACAGTTGTGCCGCGAACATGGGATGAGCGCCGCGAGTTATTATAAGTGGCGCTCGAAATACGGCGGACTGGATGCGCCGATGATTTCCCAGATGAAGTCAACACAGGACGAGCTGCGCCGGTTCAAGAAGATGTACGCCGAGCTGTCCCTACAAAATGAGCTCCTGAAGGTGGAGTTCCCTCCGGTTTCCGGACAATCGAGTATATTGACTTTGATTGTTGCAGGAGATGTGAATGGGCACGGGACGCTCGAAATACACTGAAGAGT
>NZ_LCWX01000029.1:41996-57440 GCF_001431305.1 Pseudovibrio sp. POLY-S9 | reverse complement strand
AGTGGTGCTGGCATGCTGTGATCCTCCCGAACAGAGTGAATCACAAATCGAAGTTTTGGGGAATCTCATAGATTCAAACTTTGATCGAAACGCTTTAAGTTGCAGTGATTAAAGAAAAAGTTAGGTACTCTGCAAACAGAGTGCCAGAAGTAATTTCTACCAATTAGAGAAACAGGACCCCCATTCTCAATAATTCACCAATTGATGTACATTCAATATGCTACCCCAAGCGGGCAACATATATCCAAGCATATACGGGGCATGTCAATCATATCAATACTGCAAGGGGAAGTTTGTGGATACGAGGAGAGGCTGCGAAAATCAAATTCTGAGTTGAAAACAGTTTAGCTCTAATGTTTCCGGAAGGTAGTTCAGATTACTTTGATGTCATAATGTTTGGTTGTGTAATGGAGAAGACCTGTGGGTGATTGAGACCAATATAGCTTGCAAACTCGATTGCCTGATATAAGGGAATAACAGGAAATTGCTCATGGATCTCAATTTCGTTGTCATTATGCTTGCAGAGAAAGAGCACTTTTATTGTTTGAAAACAAATGATACTTTCTCTTGTTGGGCAAAAGGGTATGAAGATATTATCCCGTTGGGCCTTTGTGTGTAAAGTATATTAGTTATCTGCAGATTATGTTCGACTGTCACACCTAAACAAACTGCCCGGCCGCATGGCCGGAAGACCAGGCCCATTGGAAGTTGAAGCCGCCGAGGTGGCCGGTGACGTCGACGACTTCGCCGATGAAGAAGAGGCCGGGGACGGAGCTGGTTTCCATTGTTTTGGAGGAGAGGGCCTTTGTGCTTACGCCGCCTGAGGTGACCTCAGCAGTGCGGTAGCCTTCGGTGCCGACGGGCTTGAGGGTCCACTCGTTGATTGCCAGAGCGGCCTTGCGCAGCACCTTGTCGGAGATGTCGGCCAACCGTCCGCCCAGCTTATGCTCCTCAGCAATATGCGTGGCCAGCTTTTTAGGCAGCAAACTTGCCACGGCAGTCTTAATGTCCTGTTTTGGCTGGCTTTGCTTGGCGGACTTCAGGGCCTCAAAAACATCTGTGTCTGGAAGCAAGTTGACGCGAATGTCTTTGCCTTCTTCCCAGTAGGAGGAAATCTGCAAAATGGATGGCCCGGAAAGGCCACGATGGGTGAAGAGCAATCCTTCACGAAAACTGGTCTTTTTGAAAGACACAACAGCATCCACTGAAACGCCTGCCAGATGTTTGGTCCGTTCCCGCATCGCATCATCAAAAACGAATGGCACGAGAGCAGCACGAGGGGTGACGAGCGGTAGATCAAACTGCTTGGCAATTTCGTAGCCAAAGCCGGTGGCACCCATCTTGGGAATGGATGGACCTCCGCATGCCACAACCACAGACTGCGCTCGCACGGTGTCTCTGGAGGTATCAACGGTAAAGCGATCATCAGGTTTGGTGAGGGAAGTGACACTGGTGCCCAGCTGAATGCGAACGCCAGATTGCTGGCAGAGCTGGAGCAGCATGTCGATGATCTGCTGAGCACTGTCATCGCAAAACAGTTGGCCCAGTGTTTTTTCGTGCCAACTGATGCGGTGCTTGTCCACCAGCGCGATAAAATCATGCTGGGTGAAGCGCTTCAAAGCAGAAACAGCAAAACGCGGGTTCTCAGAAAGATAGTTTGCAGGAGAGGCGTGCAGGTTTGTGAAGTTGCACCGCCCGCCACCGGAGATGCGGATCTTGTCTGCTGGGCGCTTGGCATGGTCAATCACCAGCACAGAGCGTCCGCGCTTTCCAGCCTCAATGGCACACATCAGGCCGGCGGCACCTGCACCTATTATAAGAACGTTAATGTTTTGCATGGCGCTCTTATATGGGCTTTCCAGCCAAGGTCAACTCGGGATCAAATAAAAGAGGAGGGCCGGAGCCCTCCCCATGCATTTCAGCAATGTTTAACGCTTAAGCCGCAACAACATCTCTCAGGAAGTTGGAAATGGTCTGGCGCAGCTCCGTTGCCTGTTTGGAAACAGAAGAAGAAGCCTCAAGCACGTCATTGGCAGAGTGGTTGGTTTCCTGAACCGAGCTCGTGACAACGCTCATGCTGTCCGCCACATCCTGAGTGCCCTGTGCAGCCTGCTGAATGTTCTGGCTGATGGATGATGTCGCTGCATTCTGCTGAGCAATCGCAGTGGCAATGGAGCTGGTATACTCATTCACCTGATGCATTGTACCAGCAATCTGCTCAATAGCGGTCACAGCTTCCTTCGTAGAACCCTGAATACCGGAGATCTGAGAGGAAATCTCTTCTGTCGCCTTGGAGGTCTGGGTTGCCAGCTCCTTTACCTCGGATGCAACAACCGCAAAGCCCTTACCCATTTCGCCAGCACGCGCTGCTTCAATGGTTGCGTTCAGAGCCAGCAGGTTGGTCTGCTCGGCGATGTCACGAATGAGATTGACCACTTCGCCAATCTTCTGAGCCGCAACATCCAGATCCGCCACATGATCGTTGGTGGCAGTTGCAACACTGGTTGCATCATCAACAGTCTGCTTGGTCTGGGAGATCTGGCGCCCGATCTCTTCGATGGATGCAGAGAGCTCTTCAGCAGCAGAAGCCACGGTCTGCACGTTTTGCGAAGCCTGCTCAGAGGAACCAGCAGCGCTGTTGGCACGGTCAGATGTGGTTGTCGCTATGTGCGTCAGAGAGTCAGCGGTTTGCTGCATCTTACCGGTGTTGTCATCAACCCGGTCAAGAACGCTGGAAACCTGGTCATTAAACACACTGATCAGCTGATCCACGTGCATCTGGCGGTCACGCTCCTGTTCATGCTCTTTTTCAGAAAGGCTCTGCAGTCGCTTTTGCTCAGCAACCGTATCGCGGAAAGACATAACAGCGTTCGCCACCTGGCCAACTTCATCAACGCCAGTCGCACCAGCGAACGTCACAGTGGTGTCGCCTTCAGCCAGTTTGCGAGCATCGCTAAGTAGGGCTGTTACCGGAATAGATACACTGCGAATGATCGTGTAAGCCGCGCCAATACCCAGCACCGTCACAATGCCGGAGATGATGAGGGCCAGCATAAACTCCCACTGTGCATTCGCAGTCAGTTTTTGCGCATGCATCACCAGTTCGTCCGCAAGGTAGTCTTCAAAATCCTTCAGCGAGTCGATACGTTCGGTCGCCAGGTCAAACCACTCAGTACCGGAGATGGAGGAGATATCGCCACCAAACGCAGCGGCATACCCCAGCTTACGGGCAGCATCAACCTGGCTCATGATAGGCCGGTTGAAGATCTTCTCCAGATACTTCACCTGAGGCCCGGTCATCAATGATTGCGCAGTTTTGAAGTGCGTATCCTGACTGGCGCCAAGACGAACGAAGCGATGGTAGATAGTCGGGTTAAATTCCTGAGCACTAAAGCCGTTTGCGCCAATTGCGCGCTCAATGCCTGCGTTCTCTTTTCCAAGCAGCACTTCTTCATACATGCTCAGCTTGCGAACAAGGCTTGCATCGCGGCTTACGGCAATTGTGCTTGGCAAAAACTTGAAGGCCTCGTTGATCGTGCCACTGTAGTAAGCAACAGTTTCGCCAACGGTTGTGTTCAGGCTTTTGACGTTATTGCGGATCCGGGCAATGTTTGCCAGACGGCTGTTCACCATGTCCACCTGAGCCGCAAGGCCCTTGTCAATGGAAGCAAGGTGGATGTTGTCCAGCGCAGTCTTGTAGATACGGATTTTGCTGTCGGTCAGCTTGTGCTGGTCAGCAAGGCCCTCAGCAAAGGCTTTGCCCTTAGCGCCAAGATATCCGGCAGAGCGGCCACGCTCTTTTTGCAGTTCGTGAACAACAGCACTCAATACAGGAACAAACTCTGCAACCTGACCAATAGAGGATGCTTCCACCTTTTTGTTATAGGCGGTGGTGATTTGTGAGCCAGCAAAATAGAGCATGGGCACAAACGCAAGCATGAATATCGCGATGATACGATACTTTAAAAGAATACGACGCATAAGAGCACCTGAAGGGGAAACTCGAGTTCCAATTTTGAGCGGGGCACTGCTGCCCGTTTCACTGTTTCGTGATTACACGCATAAATTGAGTCAGTAATTCTTTATAGAGCGTTTATTCTGTGGCTTGGATTTGTACTAACTGCCTACTTATTCTCACCTAAGTAATATAATTAGGTAAAATACTTAGTTCCTAAGTATATGTGTAGATTGCAATTAATTATTATTTCGGAAATATACTTGAGTTTTCAGCGAGTACAAGTGCATCGACGTTATTTAGTGAGCTTTTGATGATTCGTTTAAGCAGCCTATGGAATGAGAAGCAAAACTCCCCATTCCAAAATCTCGGTCAAGTGAGGCTTACGTAGACCACACCTGCGCACGGTCCTGATAAAGCTGTCCTTCCATGCGCGCACCGTACAGAGAGCAGGCTTTCACGTAGTCCATGTAGGAACCATGGATCTTCTCGCTCATTGCATCGCCAGCAGGGTAAGCCGCAATCACTTCACGTGCAGCCGCGCCAATCGCTTCAATCACATCCGGTGGGAAGGAGGAGAGAATGGCACCGCGCTCCACCAACGTGGAAAGCGCGATGGTGTTGTTGTAGCGGAACTCCGCTGTGCTCTCTTCAGCCTGTGCTGTCGCCGCTTGCGCCAGAACTTCCTTCAGCCATGGGCTCAGGTTCTCATAGGTGTTCTGGTTTACGATCAATTCTAGACCCGGACCCGGCTCATGGAACGCTGGCAAGTGGTAGTACGGCGCTATCTTGTAAAGGCCGAGAGCAAGATCATTCCATGGGCCAACAAACTCAGCCGCATCAACAACACCGGACTGCAGGGCGGGGTAGATTTCTGGTGGAGGTGTCACAACAGTGGTCGCACCCACTTTGCGCAGGATGTCGCCGCCAAGGCCGGCAATACGCATCTTCAGCCCGACAAGGTCATCCAGAGATTTGATTGGCTTCTTGAACCAGCCGCCTGCCTGAGCGCCTGAGCTGCCCGCATAAAATGGTTTCACACCATGCGGTGCATACGCTTCGTCCCAAAGCGCCTGCCCGCCGCCATGACGCAACCAGCCTGAAAGCTCGGTTGCATCCAAGCCAAACGGGAGAGTGGTGAAGTACATGGTCGAGCGGATCTTGCCCACCTGATAATAAGGTGCGTTGTGACCGATATCAGCAGTGCCAGAGGAAACGGCAGAGAATGTTTCGAACGGAGGAACCAGCTTGCCACCGCCAAAATACTTGATGGAGATCTTGCCGTCAGAAAGCGCCTCAATGCGTTTGCCCAGCTGTTCAGCTGAGGTTCCCACGCCCGGGAAACCCTTTGGGAAGGCTCCTACGAGTTTTAGGTTCAATGTGGCGTTTGCAAGTGCTGGCGCAGCAAGGACAGAAGCGCCGCCCGCAGCACCGGTTGCCATTGCTGTTTTCAGAAAGTCACGGCGTTTCATCTGCCCGTCTCCGCTAATTCATAAAGTACATAGGTATTAATGCTAGCAGAGGGCAGGTGGGGCTGGCGATATATTTCAGCAGTCAGGGCTGAGAAGAAATCAAGTCAGAGAGAGCTTTACTTGAGTATCTCGAACATGCGCTCGAGTTGCTCTTCCACATTCAGCTGGTCCTCATCAAGAACCTGAAACATCCCGTTGCTGTGAATGCCTTCAACAGCCAGATAGACAAGGGTTGCCAGCTCTGGGTCTTCAGACTCGTCCTGAATGCGCGCGTACATGTCTTTATGGAAGACGCGGACGGGGTCAAGCAGGCTCGGGTCGTCTGCAATGGCGGCCAGCATACCGGAGGCTGCCTTGTTGTCTTCTTTAATCTTGCTGCAAAGCCCCTTCAGGAATGCCCGCATAAGTTTATGACGATAGGGATCATCAGCAAGCTTCTGCTCTTCTGTGGCAATGTTATCGCGCGTGCCATCTACATGGTATTGAACCATGGAGCGGATGAGAGCTTGTTTGCTTGGGAAGTTATAGAGCAGCCCACCTTTGGAAACACCTGCATGCTTGGCGATTGCATCCAACGAAAACTGCCCACCGCCTTGTGCTTGCACATAGTCGATGGCCGCTTCAAGAATGCGATGCTGCGTTCTGCTGGCTTTGGTCGTGCCCTTCACAATGAGTCCCTTGCCCAATTCTGCGAGAGGTCGCAGAGAAAAAAGTTGTTCTTATAAGCGCAGATCTGCGACTTTTGTCAGTATAGGCCATCAGTGGCAACTTTGCGAGGCCAAGTCGTCATGTGAACCACGAAATTTATGAAGTGAAAACAACGATGTTCGTTGAACCAGATAAAATAGCCGTGATTGCGGCTCTTTTAAGAAGTTCTCAGCTGAAAGATGGGGGAGAGAGAGCATTAGGCAAGCTCTGATCAGAACAAGGAGACGGCTGGTCTGATGTAAAAAATAAAAGGCCTGACGGCGCCTGGCAATTGCCGGCGCGCATCAGGCCAATTATGTGGCGGTCACAAAGTTCATTCAGCTTGCGCTGAAACAAACTCTGGAGCCTCGCAAATCGTACAGATTAAGCAAGCTCAATCTGGGAAGCCTGCAAACCGCGGCCACGACGATCTTCTTCAGCAACAAAAGTGATCGCTGCACCTTCAGCAGGAACTGCGATGCCAGAGCGTTCGAAAGCTGTGATATGAACAAAGATGTCTTTGGAACCGTCAGCTGGAGTAACGAAGCCGTAGCCTTTGTCGTGGTTGAAGAATTTGAGGGTACCGTCTTGTCGCATGGAAACGTCCTTTAAGCCAAAAAAGTCAACTCGCCTGGTTAAGGCGGGTCAGTCGTGACGAGCAATGTAATCAAAGGCAGAAAAGGACATTGTTCCGATACATGCACCGCAACATTGCCAGCCGTGTCTCTAATAACAGCCCGCAGTCATAAGGTCTGAGCTCTCATTCTTTCTAAAAGAAATCAGTCCTAATGGTTCATATAGGGAGGCGGGTCATATGTCGCCCCTCTAATACTACGGGATAAGCAAATCTCTTAGCTTGCTCGTCCCTACCGATGTAGTTGCTCCTTAAGAAATCCACAAGGTGCAATTTAAAAAAAGAGCCCAATTGAGGCATTATGTTCCTCTTAAACGGCCTACGATGCCCTTAGGGAACCAGTAAATACTGCAGATAAATAACATTCCCAACCAAAGCAGCCAGCGTTCCGGTGAAACCACCTCTGACACTATAGGCAGACTACCCAGCGATTCCTGAAGGAGGCCCAAGAGGTTCTGCAAATAGGACTGGGTGAGAAGGAACAGGACAGCCCCGATAACGGCGCCGTACATGCTCCCCATTCCGCCAATCACAACCATCAACAGAATGTCCACCATTATATCCATGGAGAGCGTCGTCGCTGGCCCAGTGTAGCGCAGCCAGAGTGCCATCAAGGACCCTGCGAGCGCTGCCATTACAGCAGACAGAATTGTCGCCACGCTGCGATATCGCACGACCTTGTAGCCAATCGCTTCCGCACGGAATGCATTCTCTCGGATAGCTTGCAGAACGCGGCCAAACGGAGAGTTCACCATCCGCAGCAAAACAAGGAACAGACACAAGCTGCTGAAGAAGACCACATAGTACGTGATCAGCTTGCCATTGAGGCGAACCCCGAGCACCTTCTCCTTCACCAACTTGAACGCAGGCGTCATCTCCCGCGGGATACGATAGCTCAGCCCGTCCTCACCGCCAGTGAAGCCGGAAAGTTGCGAGACCAGCACCAGAAACGCACTCGCCACAGCCAGTGTCATCATGGCAAAGAAGATTGCTTTGACCCGTAGTGAGAACAGCGCAATCACAAACGCAAAGGCCCCGGCAACCACCGCACCACACACAGTGCCAAGCGCAATCGCGCTGTAAGAGGCGCCCATGTTCACCAGTGCAATGGCCGTCCCATAAGCCCCGATACCAAAGAACATGGTGTGCGCGAACGACACCACACCCGTATACCCCAGCAGTAAATCATAACTGGCCACCAGCACAATGAAGATGCAGATGCGAGCAGCCGTATCTAACGAACGCGTACCGGGAAACAGAAAGGGCGCAAACAGCAACCCAAACAGAATAAGCAGCAAGACTGCACTGAGCATTTTGCTGCGTGGACGGTCACCGGAAAGGAGTTTCACAATCATCTGACAAACTCCTCAATGCGCTTTGACAACGGGGTAAAGCCCCTGAGGTCGCCACATCAGCACAGCCCCCATCAGCAAAATGGTCGAGACCAACGCCAGTTTGGGGATCAGGAAGCCGGTGTAGTTGGTCAATAAGCCCACCAGCATCGCGCCGATGAAACAGCCCTCAATGGACCCCAGCCCACCGATGATCACCACGATGAAGACGGAGATCATCACCTCAGCCCCCATGTGGGCCGTGATGGTTTCCTGATACATGCCCCACATCACACCGCCGAGCCCCGCCAAAGCACAGCCCACCATGAACACCGCCAGAAACAGCTTCTCTATCGGATACCCCAGAGCTTCCACCATCTCGCCATTCTGAACCCCAGCCCGCACCAGCAGCCCAATGCGTGTCCGGTTTAAAACCAGCCGCATGGCAACAAACAACACCAGCCCGATTACAATGGCCAACACACGGTATTTCTCAATGGCAGCTCCCAGCACCACAAAAGAACCCTGAAACGCAGCAGGCCGCGCCAGCACAATCTCATCCGGTCCCCAGATCACATAGATCAGCTGCTGCGTCACAACCAGCCCGCCCATGGTTACGAGGATCTGCTTCAGATGCTGTCCGTAAACCGGCTTCACAATCAGCCGCTCAAAGCCATAGCCCGAAAGGCCCGTCACCAGCATGGCAAACGCCACAGCAAGCAGAACAGCGCCCAGATTAAGCGCAATGCTGGGGCTCTCAATCCAGCCACCCAGCAGGCCCAAAATGGTAAACCCCGCAAAGGCCCCAAGCGAAATAAACGCCCCATGCCCGAAGTTGATCACGTCCATCAGGCCGAAGATCACAGTTAGGCCAGACGCCATGATGAAAATCATCATCCCCATCGCCAGTCCCGCCGCCGTCAGCGTCAACCAGGTGGAGCCGGAACCAATCGCGAGTAAGCCGACCACCATCAGCACAGGCACAAGCAGCAGAGGTGCCTTTGCCTCGATAGTCTGAGAGAGAGAAGGGCGCTCGATGCGCGGTTTAATCAGGCTGTCGCTCATTGGTGTGCCTCCAGTGAAAGTCCCATCAGCCTCTCCTGCAATCCTGCATCAGCTGCCAGCTCTGCCATGGCGCCGGAATAAACAATCCGCCCGTCATCCATCACGGCAACGGTGTCTCCCACTGCGCGCGCCATGGAAAAGTTCTGCTCCACCAGCAAAATCGTGGTCTGCATCTCTTTCAGTTCTTTCAGGGCCGCGATCATAGCGTTGATGATTGCAGGAGCCAGCCCCTTGGTTGGCTCATCAATCAGGATTAGCTTCCTCGGCTCAATGATTGCGCGAGCCACCGCCAGCATCTGCTTTTGCCCGCCGGAAAGATTACCCGCAGCACTCTGCCAGAATGTTTTGAGGGGAGGGAACAGGCCAAAAACCCATCCCAGCCGTTCCTCATCAATCGCACTGTTCCGTGCAGCCAGAAGCATGTTTTCATGCACGGTCAGATCGGTGAAAATGCCCATATCTTCAGGCACAAAAGCAATCTCGCGCTGGGCAATGGCAGGTGTCGTCTCTTTCTGGATCTCCGCTCCATCAAACTGGATCGTCCCTTTTGAGGCCTGCCACAGCCCCATAATGGTCCGCAGCGTCGTGGTCTTGCCAGCGCCATTCCGCCCTAGCAGAACCGTGACACCACCGCGTGGAACTTCCAGATCAACCCCCTGCAAAATGTGGTAGGGGCCAATATGCGTGTGAACGCTGTTTAGACTGAGAAGAGCATCAGACATGCGCACCCTCTGTTTTCTCTTCAGGTGCAACACCTAGATAAGCCTGCTGAACCACCGGAGAGGCGATCACTTCAGTAGGATCCCCATCTGCCACCAGCTCTCCGTTGTGCAGCACAATAATCCGGTCAGCCAGTGAGCGGATCACATCCATCTTGTGCTCAACCAGTAAAATCGTGCGGTCCTTGTCCTGCTTCAACTCACGGATCAGGTCCAGCACAACCGGCACCTCATCAACGCTCATGCCTGCTGTCGGCTCATCAAACATCAGCACCTGCGGACCAATGGCAATCATCAGCGCCACCTCCAGCTTGCGCTGATCTCCATGTGACAGCTCGGACGTGATCTGCTCGGCTTTATCCAGCAAATGCACCTCTGCCAAAATGTGCTCGGCCCGTTCAATAAGCTCCACATGGCTGTCCGCCATAGAAAACAAATCCATGCCCATCCGCTGATGAGCCTGCACCGCCAGCCGTGCATTCTCCCGAACGCTCAGGCCGGGAAACAGATTGGTCATCTGAAACGCCCGCCCGATGCCCCGCAGGGTCCTGTCGGCAACTGAAAGGCGCGTGATGTCTTCGCCATTAAACCAGACATGACCAGCGCTGGCGGCTAACTGGCCGGAAATCAGGTTGAAGTAAGTGGTCTTGCCAGCACCATTCGGCCCCACAATGGCAGTTAGTGTCCCGCGATGAAAATCACAGGACACTGCATCCACAGCCACATGCCCACCAAAACGAATGGTCAGACCATGCGTACTCAGAACCGGCTTTTCGTCTTTCTGTAATTCCAAAGACCTGCCCTTTATGAGAGTTCACTTTGGGCGCGAAGGCTCGGGTTTGCCCGCGCTTTCCGCCGTGCCCAGAGGATGAAGAGGAAGGCACAGCCATACATGGTGATGCCGTAAATACCGGAGGCCAGACTGTATGGCGGCAATGCTTCGCCGTTCATTGCGATCAAAGCCCCAACGGTGATCCCAAGCGTGGCATTTTGGACGCCCACCTCCATAGCAATCGCAACACTGTCAGGATGCGAGAGCTTCATAAGCTTGGCGCCGCCATACCCAACCAGTAGCATCACAACATTCAGCAGAATAAGGACTGGCCCCAGCTCCAGAATGTTAGCCGTCAGCACCGACCAGTTGGTGGCAATGGCCCCAAGCACGATCACCACAAACAGCACAGAGGCCAACAGCGACACTACTTTGGAAATTGCGGCGGTAAACGATGGCGCCATATGATTGACGAGAACCCCAATCGCAACGGGAACAGCCGTAATCAGTGCCATGGAAATACCAATAGACGTCACATCAATCTTGGGCATGGCCGCACCAAGAAAGTAGTTTGCGGATGCCGCTGCAAAAACCGGCACCGTCAACACACACAGCACACTGGTCACGGCGGTGAGCGATACCGCCAGCGCGACAGATCCGCCGCTGAACCGTGTCAGCATGTTGGAGGTGACACCACCCGGCGCGAAGGCAAGCAGCATCACGCCAAACGCCATGGCCGGCTCCAGCTCCACCACCTGTAAAATGAGAAAGGCAACAACGGGCAACAAAAGCAATTGCCCCAGCATACCAATGCTGAACGCACGCGGCATCTGCACCACGCGCTTAAAGTCTTGCAGTGTAAGAGAGATCCCGAGAGAAAACATGATGAACGCCAGCGAAAGCGGCAAAAACAGCTTTAAGAGAATGTCCATGGTCTTGTACTTCGCTCTTTGAGGCTCTGATATTCCGTAAGCGGGACAATCTGCAACTGAGGATGAGGTCAGTAAACCTGCAGAAACCTCTCATGGCTCCAGAGCGTTATCTTTTGCGATTAAGGAGAAGGAGCGAGTGGCCCGCTCCCTCTCTGAGCTATGTAAAACGGGGACCTACTGGTTCTGAACTGGGATATCCATGTCCTCAATCTTGAGTTCGCGCACCAGTTCAGGAATGCCCCATTCAACTTCTGGATCCACACGGATCTTGAAGTGATACATGGACTGCAATGCCTGATGATCCTCAGCGCGGAATTTCATCAGCCCCTTCGGACCTTCAAACTCCATGCCTTCCATCGCGGTGATCAGCTCTTCCGTATCCGTGGAGCCAGCTTTACGGATCGCCTCGACAGCAGCGATGCCTGCCGCCATACCACCCGCCGTAAAGAAATCAGGCGGCGAGCTGTAACGAGCCTCATGCTCCTTCACCAACCAGTCATTCACTGGGTTCTGAGGGATCTCGTAGTAATAGTAGGTCGCGCCTTCCATGTCCGGCATGGCCTTATAGGCTTTCAGAGCCGCCAAAATGTTGCCACCTGTTGCGATCTCAATCCCATGGCGTTCAGGGTTCATCGCGTTGATCTTCGCCAGCGGGTTTCCGCCACCAGCCCAGATCACAAACAGGAACTTGCGTCCTTCCTGACCCTTCAGAGCCTCAAAGATGCGCTGGGCACTCGCGGTGAAATCCTTGGTGTCCGTCGGTGCGTACTCCTCAAACACCAGCTTGGCATTAGTCTTTTCAATCGCATTGCGGAAAGCAGCCACGCCATCACGCCCAAACGCATAATCCTGCGCCAGCGTGGCAATAGACGCACCGTCCTGCCCAAGGGCAACAGCATTCGCAATCGCATCCTGAGAGGAGTTCCGTGACGTGCGGAAGATGTAGCGGTTGAAGTTGGCGCCCGTGATGCTGTCAGCGACAGCAGGCTCCACGATCAGCAGCTTCTCGTATTCCTCAGCAATTGAGAGCATCGCCAACGCAACACCAGAGGAGACCGGCCCAATTGCCAGATCAACCTCATCATCGCCGTAAGCCTCGGCCAGCATGGCACGTCCTATATCGGGCTTGAGCTGACTGTCTTTTTCGATGACCTCAATTTTTCGGCCATCAATCTCCATGGTCCCGCCAGTGGCGTATTCCAGCCCCATCATCAAACCCACATGAGATTGCTTGGCATAGGCCTCAAAAGGACCGGTTTTACCATAGACGTGGGCAATCTTGATCGGCTCTGCCGCAGAGGAAATATTTGATGAAACAGAAAGCGCAAACGCGCTGGCCGCTAGGCTAACCGCCGCGGCCCTAAGTAATTTATGCATAATGAAACCCCTCCCACGTTGCCCAGGGGCCTCCGTAAACGCAAACACCGTCTCAAAAGACTTCGTAAGCCTGCCCTCAAACAACGTAAATAGAGTTGACGCATGTATTCAGGAAGGAGTCAATGATTCCAGATTGAGCCAAATTGTTAAAATTTGAACGGATCACTTGTATTTGCTTATCCGGAAAATAAATTTCAGCTGTCCAGAATTTTATATCAAAAAATCGATTTTCATGATCGAGGCATCAGTCCAATATTTGCAATTACTCTTTGCAGCTTCAGTTTAAAGAGATGCTTCTTGCGACTTACTGTAAGTCGTTGTGACTACTCCTGCTTTCACTGCGACAAGCTGACGGCCATACGCCATGGAAAAGCCGTATTTCGCCCTGTTTACACCTCAATTAGCCGTTAGGCCGCGTCTCTCTGCAGGTGTGTCAGATAAGTGTTTGTTCACCATCTCTGAAAACCTGATGATAACAAGACCCTGATACCTTCAATAGCAATAAGAACACTGGTTTAACAGGGCGTCATTAAGTACTGAGTGCGTAGCAGTCAGTATTACCAAAATAACAATAAGTCCTGAAAAGGGATTATCTGCATATCACTATGCGGACAACTGAAGGGTGACCCGTTTCCATTGCTTGGTGGGTCCTCCTTGTTTCAAGGCAGGTTGTCTTGCCCCGACGATTTTAAAGGCCGTACCTCCCCCTCCCAATCGGCCTTTTTATGCCTGCTTTGTTTGGCACCGAGGTATCCTCCCACCTCGGTGCCTTTTTTATGAGTGGGTGCTCGGCTTAAGCAACTTCTTCAGCTGGTGACGCAACCAGCTCAAAGCCTTCGTCAATCCAGCCAGTCATACCGCCCAGCATAATCTTCACCGGACGTCCCAAGCGGGAGAGGTTATAGGCGGCCTTGTCTGCCCCGTTGCAATGCGGCCCAGCGCAATAGACGACAAACACTGTGTCCATTGGCCACTTGGCAAGGTTCTGTTCGGTCAGATCGCGGTGATGCAAACAGATCGCACCATCCACGTGTCCTTTTGCAAAGCGGGTAGCACCGCGAACATCAAGCAAAACGAATTCTGCAGTACCATCGGCCAAATCTGCCTGCACATCAGAGCAATCTGTCTCGAACTGCAGGATTGAACGGAAATGTGAGAGCGCCAGCTTTGGGTCGGCTGGGGAATATTCGAGCGCGCGTGAGGACATGTACGTCTCCAAATCTATGAGGATGCTCCTGATTAGGGGGAGGAGCACTAAAAACACTTATTTTAAAGCAGTTTTGCAGGAAGGGTGCCTCCACAAACAGCCTTGGGTGATGACAGGAATTTCGCCTGCTCCCATAATCTGGAGAATTTCCCGGTTGCGAAAAACTGGCTCAAATGACTATATTCGTAAAAAATACGCCAATCTTGTTTGAGTTGAATTTTCCGATGGTCCAACCCACACCTCGCAGCCCCAAAGGCCCGCTTGTAGCAACGCTCATCTATGACGGTTTGTGTACCTTCGAGTTTGGACAGGCCTACGAGCTGTTCGGCCTGCCAAGACCAGAGTTCGGCGCGAACTGGTACAGGTATGAGACGGTCGCCATCGAGGACGGCCCTATCCGTGCTGCGGGTGGTCTGGAGATCAAAGCCGAAAAACAGCTGGATGCGCTGGATCACGCCGACATCATCCTCATCCCCGGCTGGCGTGGCATTGATACCCCGGTGCCGGAGGACCTGATTGAGGCGCTCTGTAAGGCCTACAATCGCGGAGCCCGTGTTGCCTCCATCTGCTCCGGTGCTTTCGTACTGGCGCGCTCTGGCCTGCTCAATGGCCGCACAGCCACAACACATTGGCGCTATGCCGAGGCGCTGCAAACCGGGTTCCCGTCCATCAATGTGGAAGAAGACCGGCTCTATTCCGAATCCGACAGGGTATTCACCTCCGCAGGCAGCGCAGCAGGCATTGACCTTGCGCTTCACATCATCCGGCAGGATTACGGCTCACAGATCGCCAACAGCGTTGCCAAACGACTGGTTGCGCCCCCGTTCAGGGAAGGAACGCAAACCCAGTTTGCAGAGCAACCTGTGCCAGAAGAACGAGAAAGCAAACGCTTCGCCTCGCTTTTTGAAGAACTGGAGAAGAAGCGCGCCTACACCATGTCCGTGCCAGAAATGGCAGACCTGATGGGTATGAGCCAGCGCACCTTCATTCGCAAATTCTCAAAGGTAACCGGACTTGCACCCGCAGAGTGGCGGCGCACCAAACAATTGGAAACAGCCAAGCACCTTTTGGAAGCGGAAGAGGCGATGGACATGGAGAATCTGTCTCACCTCTGCGGGTTCGGCTCAGCAGCAACCTTGCGACATCACTTCAGAAGCAAATACGGCACCACGCCAACAGCCTACAGGCGCCAGTTCCAAACCCGTCAGTCCTGAAGGTACGCGTTCATGCCAAGTGCAGCTGAGCGGCCTGTGGCAAATACGGCCTGCAGAAGATAGCCACCCGTTGGCGCTT
>NZ_LCWX01000029.1:38373-41899 GCF_001431305.1 Pseudovibrio sp. POLY-S9 | reverse complement strand
CAGTCCAGCATCTCGCCCGCCACAAACACACCCGGCAGCTTGTTCAGCATGTAGTGCTCGTCAACCTCGTCAAACGAGATTCCGCCCGCGCTGGAGATCGCACGGTCAATGGGGCGCGGAGCAGTCAACTGCAATGGCAATGCCTTGATACGCGCTGCTAGCTCATCTGCCTCAATCGGCAGCGGTCCTGCTTCCCGCATCAAAGCGATCGCAGCAGCGGGCAGACCTGGTGCTTTGCGCAGGAAGTTGCTCATGGATTGCTTACCACGTGGCCGCGCCAGCTTGGCCGCGAGCTTGTCAGCAGAGACATCCGGCTTCAGATCAATCTCAATCTGTGCCGTCCCTGTTGCAAGGATTGTATCCCGCAGATCAGCTGAAAGCGCATAGATCACGCCGCCTTCAATCCCACAAGCGTCCAGCATGGCATCACCAATAACACGGCGATCTCCGTGGGAGACAGCTATCTTCTTCATGGGAGTACCTTTGTGGCGGTCCTTGAAGTGATCCGAGAACGCAATCTCAAACCCGCAATTGGCAGGGAGCAGCGCGTTCACGTCAATCTGCTTGTCACGCAAAGTCGAAACCCACGCTCCATCAGAGCCAAGCTTCGCCCAGGAACCGCCACCAAGTGCCAGCAAAACAGCGTCAAACGCCTGCGCTTCAATGGGTTCATTGCCTTTTTGAAGCAGTAAACTTCCGGCTTCATCAAATCCGTGCCATCGGGTGTTCGCATGCAATGTTACGCCTTGCTGATCAAGCAATTTCAGCCAGTTACGCAGCAGCGGAGAGGCTTTGAAGCTTTTAGGAAACACCTTGCCGCTGGAACCTTCAAACGTCGGCTGCCCCAACTCTGCGCTCCATTCCCGCAGAGCAGAAGGAGGAAAATCCCGCACTGACTGCAACAGTTGCGCATGTGCAGGACGGTAGCGGCTCAGAAAAACCTCCAGATCCTCACTGTGAGTTAGATTGAGACCACCAAGCCCAGCCATCAAAAACTTGCGGGCAGGGGACGGGCGTTGATCAAAGAGGCTCACACGCACTCCGGCTTCTGCCAGATGTTGAGCAGCAAACAGCCCGGCAGGGCCTGCTCCGATGATTGCAACATGCTTTGTCAAAGATCCATCCAGTCCGCTTATGGTCATTGAGGCTCCAGCCAATGACATTTACAGCTCTAATGCCTTTGTTTTCCGCCAATTACAAGTCGGGAGAGCGCCTCACCCCACAGATGGAGCGCAGAGAACATCAGGAATTTTCACCTCCTTAAAGAAGCCCCCTGATATTAGAAGGAAGACTTCTAAGGAATGTACAGTCCCCGCACTTCAAGCTTTGCTGAATGCAAACAGTAAAGTGGGGGCCGCATTGAGAACTGCAATCGTAATGCCGCGTAATATGCATTTTTGCCAGTCTCGAGCCACATCAATAGATCTGTGCGCTCATGATCTTGCGCTTCATAGCCAGAACAAAGGCAACCTGCGTATTTTTGCAGGAGGCGAGGAGGATCTGTTTGAAGATGTTGATGTTTTTGCAGTGACAGAACCGGGTAAAAAGCCAACGCCCGCAAAGTTCTATGATCCGCTGTCAGAGTTTGGACCGCAACTGATCGTCGTGCATCAGCATTTGGAAACGGCGTTTCAGATCATCACGGACTTTCCCGGTACCCCTGTAATCTTGCACAGGCATGGCAGGTTCGAGCGCAACAGCGCGTTCAAACGCTGGAAGTACACCCGCAAAATGAACCGCCTTGCCGGCATCATCTGGGTTGGCGAAGATGCCCGCAATAACTTCTGCGAAAATTTCACGGGTGTAAAAGCCCGCAGTGTGGTGGTGCCCAACGGCATAGATTGCGAGCTCTGGTCCCCAGCCCCCAAAGAAAACTCTGTGATCTATGTGGGGCGGGCAAGGGAAGACAAAGGCGTGTTCGACCTGGCGCAGGCGTGGCTTGCCTGTGCAGATCGTTTGGATCGGACGGGGTGGAAGCTGAACCTGGTACTGGCCGTTACCGACGAGGGAGAGCAATCAACGGCAAACTCTCTCCGGCAGATGCTTTCAAGCCACGCAGACAGTGTCTCGATCGAGACCAACCTCAATGCCTCAGATGTCCAAAAACGCCTCGCAAGATCATCCATCGCGGTGGTGCCCTCCATCGTGGCAGAAGGGTTTGGCCGCACTGCGATTGAAGCTATGAGCTGCGGCGCTGCGGTGATCACCACGCACTCTGGCGGCTTATGGGAGGCGGTGGGAGAAACCGGTAAGGTGATCAACCCAAGATCCCCCAAAGAGATTGCATCAGCGCTGCTCGATCTGGCCGACAACCGCCCTTTGCGTGAGGAGATGGCAGAAGCAGGACGGGAGAGAGTGCTTCGTCTCTTTAACATCCACCAGATCGCAGAAAACTACGATGACATGCTCATGAGCCTGTGGGATGACTTTGTCAGCGGCTCCGATAAAACACAGGGCCTCATTGACCACATGCTCGTGTCAGAGTGAGGTGAATGAAGACCGGGACTGGTACAGCAGGGCGAAGATCAGATCGCCCGCAACCCAGGAGACCAGCAAAATGCACCCTGATCATGTGACGGTAGCTGTCCGCAATCTGGAGGAGGCGCGTGCTTTCTTCAACCTGCTTGACTTTGAAGAAGCAAAATCCCTCGTTATCTCCGGTCCAGTGTTTTCAAAGTACATGGGCATTTCGGACCTGGAAGCAGAGCACGTCACTTTGGTTCTGAAAGGTCATAGCCCCAGGTTCGAAATCCAACTGCTGCACTACAGCAATCCAGAGCCACGCAGCGAGCCTTACCCTGAAGACCTCTGCCGAACAGGCTACAATCACTTGTGTTTCGCGGTCGATGATCTGGAAGACAGACTATCAAAGCTGCAAGCCGCCGGGTTCAAGGCCCGTTCCGAAGTCATGGAGTTCAACGACAGAAAACTGGTGTTCCTGTTTGGGCCAGAAAAGATCACGTTAGAATTAGCGCAGTGGACCAAGCCAGAGTGAAGCGAGTTCGCAAATACGATCGCTTCAATTAGCTAAAGAGTTGGTTGCAGGGAAGAGAGCTCGCAGGAAGTGTAGTAGCGTGAACGGCAACAGATGTGCTTACAACGCCTGAGCAATCCCACATTACTTCTCAAAGAAAACTGCTGTCTCCAGCACATCACCAACAGCAGGTACTGTGCAATTCCTGCAAGTTAGAGAGGTAAACCTCACACCCACAACGCTTTGGCCGCTTCCTTGTAATTTCGTGTCTTTGCGTTCTCAACAAACAACAATCCCTTCAGGTACTCCAACCGTGCCTTGGCCTTCTTGATACGCTGTACCATGTGCCGTGCCACCTTTGGCGAGATATGCAGGAAGCCGCGCTCCCGTAGTTCATCACGCAGGGCTTGGCCCACATCATTCGCCAACGTGTCCTTGCTGAAACTCGGTTCCTCTTCATCGTACAACCGCGCAACAGCACAGAGCAAAGCCATATCTGCCACCATCCGATAAGGGCGACCGTTGCGTGCAGTCACCTGACCGGGGTGCAGC
>NZ_LCWX01000029.1:0-38276 GCF_001431305.1 Pseudovibrio sp. POLY-S9 | reverse complement strand
CGATACCGCACGAGCCGCTCGTTGAGGGCACCAATCTTCCCATATTCCAGCAGGCGCAGATAAAGGTCGTAGTCCTCCGCTCCATCAAAATGCGGTCGATAACCGCCAAGGGCCAACACAGCATCACGGCGAAACATAATGGTCGGGTGGTACAAACAGCACTTCTCAAAGAGGCGCTTGCGGATCTCAACCGAGCTTTTCGGGCACTCCATCTGGTCTATGATCTGCCCGGCCTCATCAATCACGGAAACTTCTGTTCCGCACAACTGCCAGTCAGGGTTCCGGTTCATTATCCGAACCTGCCGCTCCAGCCGAAGCGACTCTGACAGATCATCCGCATCAAGGCGGGCAACCAAGGGACTCTCAATCACCGCAAGCCCGGTATTAAGCGCATTCGAGATACCCTGCCCAGGACCTTCAAGGATCTGAAACCGGCCCTTCGGAAAATGGCCTGCAAAATGCTCCGCAATTTCCCGGGTTTCATCGGTGGAGGCATCATCCACCAACACAACAGCAAAGTCTGTGAAGCTTTGTGCCAACAGGCTGCTCAGCGTCTCTCCAAGCGTGTTTGCGGCATTGCGTGCAGGGATCAACACGCTGACAAGAGGGGCGGGATCCTGCTGTTGCTTTTCAGCCATTGAATAAGCCACCTATCTGCTTAAGCTCTTTTTGCCTTCCAGCTCAGGCTGCGAAGGAAGCTAAGCGTTTGTTGTGTTGCGTCGTTTCTTTGAAAAATCAGGAACATCGGGTGGAAGGCTGGGTCAGGTCTTATCCTGCCGTGCAGCAGTCGCCCCCCTCTGAGATGAATGGGTCTGTTCCAGAAGATCTGCTTCAATGGATTTCGCGACCCGCAGATATCGCCCAACCGCATAGTTGGTGGAGGCAATCAAACCCCACCAGCCATATCGGCAGTACCCGCGCACCAGATAGCCCTTCAGAAAGGCTGCGGGAAACTCATAGAGCAGCCGTGACCTCGGCATCCTGCGGCCCCGTCCACGCATCTCATGCACTTGCATGGTGGAATAGCGGTTCATCTTCTCAAAGTGGAAGGCAACGCTGGGAATGCTGCGGTGGTCCATATGCCCCTTCAGCATGCCTATCTTGGCATCGCTGGGCGGACGAACCGTGTCATGCACCGAGCTGGCAGAAAAACGGCCTACACTCCTGCGGTAAAGCCGGATTTGCTTATGAGAGTAAGCGTGTTTTGCAGCGGTCGTTTCGTGAGGCCACACATCGCAGATGTCCACCTCCCAAAAATCGTTCTGCGCAAGAACAGAGGTCTGGAACAGGCTCACTATCTCATCGCGCAGTGCAGGTGTGACCACCTCGTCGGCATCAATGTTCAGGATCCAGTCATTCCGGCACTGGTCCTCGCCAAACCGCTTTTGCAAGCCGTACCCGTTCCAGTCGTTGTGCAGCACACGGGCGCCCATGCGCTGGGCAACGGTAACGGTTTGGTCCGTAGACCCGCTGTCAATCACGATGACCTCATCAGCCCAGTGAATGCAGCTGGCAATCGTCTGCCCGATCCGGTCTTCCTCATTCTTCGCGATGATGAAAACAGACATCGGAATGCGGGCCTCATCAGATCGCTCATTAGCGGTTGGCTTTCCTTGCTGGGCCCGCTTTGCTGCAATGTCGATGATTTTGCTCTGGGTGGAGATATCGGGCCTCAAACTCTTGGATTATCCGCAATAATCTAGAGTTTACTCCCCCCTACACATTCCGAAATTCGTCCAATATGAAGGACTGTTTTCACCCAATAGAAACCCATCAATATCAAATAAGGGGAGATGACTGAGAAAGTCGCCGCGCACCGCCAGTCAAACCCTGCTTATGCGGAGAAGCCAGACCAATACCCATCACTCAGCTTGGGTGAAAAGGACTGCCAGATCGACAAAACCTAGCATAAAGTCCCTCGGATAGCCCCGTTCACTACAACTTCCGTATGATTGCATCTCGCGCGCAGGGGTGAAACGATTTGCGCGCATTTGAGAGCCGGGTTTGAGGCGAGACTTTCGGCACCCACTTTAATTTCTTTGGGAGAAGAAAATGGCCGCAATTATTGGTTGGGCACACACACCGTTTGGCAAACTGGCAGATGAAACCGTAGAGACTCTTGTCACAAAGGTTGCCAAGCAAGCGATTGCCGATGCCGGTCTCGCCGCTGAAGACATTGATGAGATCGTTCTGGGTCACTTCAATGCAGGTTTTTCCAAGCAGGATTTTACAGCAAGCCTCGTGCTTCAGGCAGATGACAAGCTGCGCTTCAAGCCAACCATCCGCGTAGAAAATGCATGTGCGACGGGCTCAGCTGCCGTGCATCAGGGCGTCAAATCCATCAAGGCAGGCGACGCCAAGTTCGTGCTCGTCGTTGGTGTTGAGCAGATGACCACCACGCCGGGTCGCGAAATCGGAGCAAACCTGCTCAAAGCCTCTTACCTGCCAGAAGATGGCGATACCCCGGCTGGTTTCGCTGGTGTCTTCGGCAAAATCGCAGGCATGTATTTCCAAAAGCACGGCGACCAGAGCGAAGCGCTGGCCCACATCGCTGCGAAGAACCACAAGAACGGCGTCGAAAACCCATATGCGCAGATGCGCAAGGATCTCGGCGTCGAGTTCTGCCTCAATGAGAGCGAGAAGAACCCGTTCGTGGCTGGCCCGCTGAAGCGCACCGACTGCTCACTCGTATCTGACGGTGCAGCAGCCATTGTTCTCACAGACACCACCACAGCGCTCTCTGCCAAAAAAGCCGTCGCCTTCCGCGGCATGGGGCATGCACAGGACTTCCTGCCAATGTCCAAGCGCGACATCCTCAAGTTTGAAGGCTGTACGGAAGCTTGGAAGCGCGCGCTCTCCATGGCCAACATCACCGTTGAGGACCTGTCCTTTGTTGAAACCCACGACTGCTTCACCATCGCAGAACTGATCGAATATGAAGCCATGGGGCTGGTGCCAGAAGGTCAGGGCGCAAGGGCCATTCTGGAAGGCTGGACCCAGAAGGACGGCAAACTGCCGGTCAACCCATCTGGTGGGCTGAAAGCCAAAGGCCACCCAATTGGCGCGACTGGCGTGTCCATGCACGTGCTCACATCCATGCAGCTGGTAGGCGAAGCTGGCGGCATTCAAGTGGACGGCGCAGAGCTCGGCGGCATCTTCAACATGGGCGGCGCAGCCGTTGCCAACTATGTGTCTGTGATGCAGCGCCTCAAGTAAGCTTAGCAAAACCAGACAGATGAGTATCAGAGCCCCGGTCCGCCGGGGCTTTTCTTTTGCATTGTGGCCTTGCAGCTCACCAATCGCTAACTAAGCCCTCAAACCAGCATCATCACACCAATGTGATCGTGGTAAACCTCTTGTCTGACGCAAGGTTAGGAGAGGTGTGTCGATGCCAGGACAAGAGTCAGCCCCCAAGTACGATGATTGGCTGAAAAAAGTCTATTCAGAGATGAACTGGAAGTTCCATGATCTCGTTGGCGGTGGCCGGAAGAAACGCTCCGCAAGCGTCACCAGCAAAACCTCTGAGGCAAGCGCGGCGATTGGCTCGCAAGTGGACGAAGACACACCAGAGTGGACCACAGAACCTGATATCGCAGATTACATCGTTGAAGGCACACCGGCTGCGGAACGTAAGAAACGCCCTCTCTCAGCAGCTTTGAAAGACGCAGGCATCAAATCCACCGAAGGCTTCACCCAGCGCCTCAATTCCTACCAGTCCCAAAAATCCCATTATGATGAAGACCCGTTGGGTGCAGCCTATGCGGACCCGGAGGCCGTTAAATGGGATCGACTGGTTAAAGGCACTCTGGGGGAGAGCGATAATAAAGCTCGGCAAATGGTGCTGATGCAGCACGAAATCGAGCTGAAAAAACAATCCCGTCAATTGACTCGCGAAGTGTTTCAGGATCAGTCAACCGCGCCTGAGTTCAGAGCCTATCTCCGTCAGGCCAGCGATACTCCCTCCAACCAGATGGACACAGCACAGCGCGAAACCATCATGTTCTTCAGCCAGAACATGAAGGTGTTAGGCAATGAACTGGTGGCTTCAACCAAAGAGCTGATGCACGAAAAAGCTTTTGGCGACACCATGATGAAGACCCTGCATGAAGCCAAAGCCAATGCGGTGTCAGAGCGTGAAAAGAAACGACTGACCGAGCTGGAAGAAGAAGCCATCGCCTATGGCACCGCCACCTCCAAGCAAATGGCCTTCGCGCTCAATTGCACCAACTGTGTGGAAGCTGCAATTAATCGGGGAGCTGAAGTCGAAGCAGCCGTCCTGCAATTGTCAGATGAGCGGCCCAAAGCTGTTTTCGCCACCTCTGGCTTACAGCGCACGGCAGAAGAAATGGTGCTGGCTCATCTGGACAAAAGCAACAACATGAAGAAGAGCCTGGCCTGGGCAGAAACGCAGCCATGGGCCCAGATGGTGAAGGTCAACATAAAAAAAGAAGGCCGCAACTTTTCCATCACATCAGAAACACGAAAAGCACCGGAAACACCGGCAAGCACCGGCGACCCGATGGTCGATAACCACGTGGACATGCCCCACAAGGCTGTAACCAAAACCGAGCTCGCAACCACACCGGAGCTGGTCTTCAATGGCCTGCGCTCAGGCCAGATGATGGCCTCCATGTCTCACCGCGAGACTGGTGAAACAGGACCGGACGGCAAACCATTTGTGGGCATTCCCAGTGAGGCCTCCATGGCATGGGCCAAAATTTTGCTGACAGCTCAAAAAGAAGGACAGGACATATCGGATCAACTGCCGGACTATATGGAGGTGAAGGAAGTCTGGTACCGCGAAAGCCGCTCTGGCCTCAAAGGAAAACTCAAGCGCGGCAAGCCTGAAAAGAAAGTCCATGTGGTGACGTATAAGGAGACCTCGGAGTCTGTTCAGGCGGCCCAAAAGCTTCGCGCAGCACCCAAAAACATGGCTGGAGATCTAGCAGAGCTTGCAGATAACATTGCTGACCTCAAGGCAGATCAGGCCCGCAAAGCTGAAAAGCTGAAAGCACATAAAGAGGAACTGGAGAAATTCCTCAGCTCCAAAGGCGAGGGCATGCTGGAAAGCTTCGGCGAAGCCCATGAAGCCTTCAACGCCCTGCAGGAAAACATTCTCCAGCAGGTGATCGCAAAAATGAGCAAGGGCACCAGTCTCAAGAACATCAAGAAATGGGCCAGCAAACAGCCTTGGGCAATGATGTTCGAGATCGAGTTCAAGCCTGACGAAAGTGGCAAGAAGAACCATTACAACGTCGTCGTTAAAGAAAAAGAGGAGGAAGTAGAAGAGACCGACGGAGCACCGGAAGGGGGCCGTACAGAAGCAGACGGCAGAACAAAAGATCAGGAAGCCTCACTGACAGGTGCGTTAGCCGCCCTCTCAAAGCCTGCTGTTCAAAAAGAACTGATCCTCAAATACACTGGCGAAAAGCACAACGGCGTACCTATCGTCGAAAAACCAAGCGACCTGGCAAAAAAATGGGCAGATATGATTATGAAGGTCTATGGCTCCAACGCCAAACTACCGGCCTATCTGGTGCTCAAGGATGTCGTCTACAAATCAGCTTCCCGAAATCTGATCCGGCGCGGTAAATACATCCCTTGCAAGGCCGTGGAGTTTATTCCTTCCGCCTTCAAGTAAAAGAAGCAAGCCAGTCTCACGACAACATCATTTGGATTTTCACCGCCCTCTGCTAGGTTCTGCGGGCGGTTTTATAGTTTGCATGTCTTCGGTTCGTTCGAAGCTCCCGAAGGCACGTGCAAGAAAGGTATTTCATGGTCAAGCGTTTAGTGCTCCCGCACGAGTTTCAATCCGTTTCAGAACAGCTCAACATGTCACCAGCTATCTTCTCGGGAAACCACATCTTCCTGAGTGGCATGACAGGCGCGGATATGAGCGGCCAGATGCCGGAAGACCCCGAAGCCCAGTTCCGCAACACCTTCAAAAAGATCGAATGCATCCTGCGTGAAGCCAACGTCGATATGGATGCTGTTGTTGAGATGACCAGCTACCACATCGGCCTGCGCGATCACTTCGAGCTGTTCGACTCCATCCGCCTCGAGTTCTTCTCCAAACCCTACCCAGCCTGGACCGCCATTGAAGCCGCCGGCCTCCGCCGCGAAGGCGCCATGGTAGAAGTCCGCGTCATCGTCAGCGCACACTATGGCGGGTGAGGTGGACCTGCATTCTTAGTTTGAATTTGTTAGTTTGGGATGATTTAGAAGATAACAGAGGGTGATAAGAACCATATGACGACCTTATGTCGCTTCATCTGATAAATGGCTCTGACTCTAAGTTGACCCCAATATCCTTTTGTAAGTGTGTTGGCAGATCACGTGCATCTAAACGCTCACTCCTGCTTTTCATTGAAAAGAAAATATCTCTAAATACTTTAGTTAACCTATTGAAAATATTTGATAATACTTTGATTTTCTGAGTTTCAATGACGAAGTCTGCCATGCTTTTTCTCCTGCTGTTGTTGGGGAATTAATGCCGGAGGTTGCATTTACAGTCCAATCGAATATAGGGAAGAAAGCATAAGGAGATTTTATCAAAGATGCCAAACAGTCTGCCACCACTCAACGCTCTTCGCGCCTTCGAAGCAGCAGCGAGACATTCCAACTTCACCCGTGCTGGGGAGGAGCTGGGAATGACGCAAGCAGCGGTGAGTTATCAGATAAAAGTGCTGGAAGATCGTGCCGGGAAACCCTTGTTCAATCGGGTAGGAAGACAAGTTGTTTTAACGGATGCAGGTGCGCAACTTGCGGCAGTTGCAAGTGAGGCTTTTCAGTCTATTCGTGCTGGCTTTTCGGCGGTGCAAGGAACGCAGGATGGGACACTGAAGCTAAGTGTGGTTCCCACCTTTGCCATGAACTGGCTCTCGTTGCGTATCGGAGAGTTTCAGATGGCGAACCCCAAAATTGCTGTTCAATTGGAAGCCTCTGGCGGTGTTGTTGATTTTGCATCCTCTGATATTGATATGGGGATCAGAAACAGCCCTAAAAAATGGCCTGGGTTATGTTGTCACAAACTAGCCGAAGTTACGTATACTCCCATGTTAAGTCCAAGACTTGCTGACAGCATTGGCGGTGTGAACAAGCCTGAAGACCTGCTGAAACTTCCCATTATCGACACAGGAGATCCTTGGTGGAGAAACTGGTTTGAAGCAGCTGGCGTGAAAGATCCCGATTTTTCAAACCAACCCGTTTCCCAAATGGGCACGCAAACTGTTGATGGAAATATCGCGATTGCGGGGCATGGTGTTGCGATTCTGACACCGTTGTTTCATTCAAGTGCGTTGCGGGATGGCCTGCTTATCCAGCCCTTCCCATTAAAGTGCACGGCTGAAAATCCAGTTTGGCTTGTTTACCGTGAAACGCAGAAAAACAACCCCAAAATAAAGCTGTTCCGAGACTGGATATTGAGCGAAATGGAAAAAGACAAGGCTGGCTATGCTGTCTGATCCTGTTTGGAAGATTTAACAGGATAAGCTGGAACTGATTTCATCCATGTCGCACTCCGCATTAAACGCGTGGTAGCAACCTGTAAAACGCGAAGAACCAGATTCTTTAAAATACGAGTTCGTCGAAATTGATAGGTTTTCATTTCTGGTGTTCGTTGCTCTAACGGATGTTAGGGGTATGTAGATTTATTTTCTCAATCAGCAAATGTAATGGTAATTTTGAGAGCTTATGTGGTCATATCTGCTGTAAATGTAGAATGATGTTTCACGAGTGCCGTTTTTAAAGTCAGGGCATCTTTCCTCCGTTCGAGCGCATGAAAAAAATCTTTTCTACGCACTCATCCAGCTTTGGAATGCCATACCGAGCTTAGAGGAACTCTACTCTGTAAACTCGCTTCCAATGATCCCAAAACGCTTGGAGAGCGCAATGGCTTTGGTAGAGAGCTTCAACACACAGCAGGACGAGAGCAATAAACTCGCTGTCTTTCCGACCTTTCACAAGGTTGAAGGCAAAATGGTTGTTGTTGTTGGCTGTGGTGATGAAGCTGCTGCGAAGGTGAGGCTTCTGGCGCAAACCAAAGCGCACATCCGCGTTGTCAGCCATGAGCGCCCTAGTGCAGCTTTGGCCGAAGCGGTGGCAGACGCGGACGGCGTCTTCATGCTTAGTGTGTTCAACTCGGCTTATCTGGATGGCGCAGCCCTGGTGTTTGCTGCCACTGATGAAGAAGAGCTGGATCGTGAGATCGTAGAAGCTGCTCGTGAGAAAGGCATCCCGGTCAACGCAGTGGACCGTCCTGAGCTTTGTGATTTTTACACCGGTGCGATGGTCAATCGCGCACCTGTTGCCGTGGCGATCACTTCAACAGGCGTTGGCCCTGTTTATGCCCGCCACATCCGCGCGCAGGTTGAAGCCCTGTTACCACGTGAAGCCGGTCAACTCGCAAGGTTGGCAGACAGCTTCCGTGCTACAGTTGGTAAGCTGATGCCTTCGGGAAGTGCGCGTCGTCGCTTTTGGGCTGAATTTTTTTCAGGGACTATAGCTGCGAACACTTTTGCTGGTGAGACACAAAAGGCTCTGACCGAAGCGCATCGCTTGCTGAACAGTGAGCAGGATCAGCGGGGATATGTCTGGCTTGTGGGCGCTGGCCCGGGCGCAGAAGACCTGCTGACCCTGCGCGCGCAGCGTGTCCTGCAAGAAGCAGATGTCATTTTCTATGATGCATTGGTACCGGATGCCGTGGTTTCCATGGGCCGCCGCGACGCAACACGCATCAGCGTAGGAAAACGCAAAGGAACGCACAGTTCAACGCAAACGCAAATCAACCAGTTATTGGTCTCCGCTGCCAAGTCCGGCAAACGGGTTGTCCGCCTGAAGGCAGGGGACCCAATGGTGTTTGGCCGCGCTGGAGAAGAGATCGCCGCGCTGCGTGAGCATGATGTGGACTTTGAGATTGTACCCGGTGTCACCGCAGCGTTTGCCGCGGCCGCCAGTGCGCAAATTCCTTTGACATTACGCGGGGTTGCCTCCTCACTGGTGTTTGCTACAGGGCATAACCAGCATGGAGATGTCCTCCCGGACTGGGCGGACCTTGCTCTGAATGGAGCGACAACCGCTGTCTATATGGGGCGCACCGTTGCAGGAAAAGTTGCCAACTTGCTGGCAAAATCCGGGTTG
The DNA here is from genome assembly GCF_001431305.1 of Pseudovibrio sp. POLY-S9. NCBI lineage: Bacteria > Pseudomonadati > Pseudomonadota > Alphaproteobacteria > Hyphomicrobiales > Stappiaceae > Pseudovibrio > Pseudovibrio sp. POLY-S9. The sequence continues at coordinate 29,138 of NZ_LCWX01000029.1, read as the reverse complement.
GACTTATCCACGCCTGTCATGGCGATTGAGAACGCAGCCCAGACAAAAGAACGCAATTTTGCAGGCACACTGCAAGACCTTTGTAATTTTGAGCAGCACGACAGTGTCACCGGACCCACACTTATCATCATTGGTAAGGCAGTGGCCCACGCAGATCAGTCGCGTTCGCTCCCTCTAAGCCCAATTAAATATGCAAGTTTACCGGCTGTTGTCGCAGCCTAGGGAGAGACCCGATGAAAACTATTACCGCCAACAGACTGGTCGATGGTGATGTCGTCTGGCTCGGCCACAACGGAGAGTGGGTCGAGTTTGTTGAGGCCGCCTGGATCCTCAACACCGACGAAGACATGGCCTCAGCTCTGGATTTCGCGAAAGCCGGTGAAGACAAACAGTACGTTCTCGGCACCTACGCGATTGATCTGGAACTGAAAGACGGCCATTTGCAGCCTAAGAGCTTGAAAGAGCGCATTCGCGCACAAGGGCCAACCACTCGTCTCGACCTCGGCAAGCAAGCCGAACGCCATCTGCGTTCGGCCTAAGTCCTTTTAGATTCAGGAGTTTCCATGTACCGTTACGATGAATTTGATCGCGACTTTGTTAATCAGCGCGTGAGCCAGTTCGAAGATCAGGTCCGCCGCCGTATGTCTGGCGAGCTGACCGAAGACGAGTTTAAGCCGCTCCGCCTGATGAATGGTCTATACCTGCAGCTGCACGCTTACATGCTGCGTGTCGCAATTCCATACGGCACGCTCAATGCAAACCAGATGCGGAAACTTGCCCATATCGCAAGGACTTACGACAGAGGTTACGGCCACTTCACAACGCGCCAGAACGTCCAGTTCAACTGGCCAAAGCTCTCTGATACACCGCAGATCCTGCATGAACTTGCTGACGTTGAGATGCACGCCATCCAGACCTCTGGCAACTGTATCCGCAATGTAACCTCCGACCAGTTCGCAGGCGCAGCCGCAGACGAGTTCGCAGACCCACGCGTTTACGCCGAGATTCTTCGCCAATGGTCTTCGCTACACCCGGAATTCCTGTTCCTGCCACGCAAGTTCAAGATTGCGATCACAGGCGCTGAACAGGACCGCGCTGCCGTGCAGGTGCACGACATTGGCCTGCAGCTGACCCGCAATGAAGACGGGGAAATCGGCTTTGTGGTGTTCGTCGGTGGTGGCTTGGGCCGTACGCCGATGGTAGGCCGTAAGGTACGGGATTTCCTACCGGAAAATGACTTGCTGGCCTATAGCGAGGCGATCCTGCGCGTCTACAATCGCTATGGCCGTCGTGATAATAAGTACAAGGCTCGCATCAAGATTCTGGTTCACGAAACCGGTCTGGAAGAACTGAAGCAGGATATTGAGGCCGAGTTCGAGGCAACCAAAAACGGCATTCTCGATCTGCCAAATGAAGAAGTGGTCCGCATCAACGAATACTTCGCACCACCATCTTTTGAAGCCCTGCCAAAGATCAGCACAGAGCTGGAAGCAGCCAAGCGCGAAGACCGCGATTTGGCCTTGTTCTCCAGCCGCAACCTGCATGCGCACAAAGCTGAGGGTTACACATCTGTCACCATCTCGCTGAAGCCAATTGGCGGAGCGCCGGGGGATGCAACAGCCGATCAGATGGACGTAATTGCTGATGTAGCGCAACGGTTTGGACATGATGAGCTGCGCGTCACACATGAACAGAACCTCGTTCTGCCACACGTGAAGCTGCAAGATGTCCCCACTGTCTACAAGATCCTGAAGGCAAACGAGCTCGCAGATTCAAACGCTGGCCTGATCACCGACATGATCGCTTGCCCGGGTCTGGACTATTGCGCGCTGGCAAATGCTCGCTCTATCCCAATCGCTCAGGAAATTTCCAAGCGGTTTGAAGAGGTTAAGCGTCAGAATGAAATTGGCGACCTGAAACTGAAAATCTCCGGCTGCATCAACGCCTGTGGTCACCACCACGTCGGCCACATCGGCATTTTGGGCGTAGACCGCAAAGGCGAAGAGCTCTATCAAATTACACTGGGTGGTTCTGCAGATCAGAACACATCCATCGGCAAAATCATCGGTCGCGGCTTCCCGGAAGCAGAGATCACTGATGCCGTTGAGACTGTTGTCGATACCTATTTGGCGAACCGCCTGGATGAGGATGAAAGCTTCATCGACGCCTACCGCCGCCTGGGTGATCAGCCATTTAAGGGCGCTCTTTATGGAGCATAGTCAATCACATAAGGCCTCTTTGGAGGCACAGGTGAAGCTGCTGAACCGGATGTATTCTGAGCGCGATGCTCAGGACATCCTGCAGCATGCGCTCACAGAGCAATTCTCTGGAGAGATCGCTCTGGTGTCCTCATTCGGCGCGGACAGCTCCGTGCTGCTGCACATGGTCTCTCAGGTCGACGTGCGTACACCGGTCCTGTTTGTCGACACCGGCAAACTGTTCGGTGAAACAAAGCGCTATCGTGACGAACTGGTTGAGCAACTTGGGCTTTTGGACGTGCGTGTCATCACGCCTGAACCAGAAGGTCTTGCTGAGAAAGACCCAAAGGGTGCTCTCTGGGCGTCTGATACTGATGCGTGCTGCCACATCCGTAAAGTGGTGCCACTCGCAAAAGCACTTGGTGGTTTCGAAGCTTGGATCTCAGGCCGCAAACGCCATCAGGCTGACACTCGAGCCAGTCTGGAGCATTTTGAGGTCGAAGAAGGCCGCATCAAAGTGAACCCACTGGCCAACTGGACCGCTGCCGAAGTCCTTCAATACGCAAAGGATAATGGCCTGCCATCACATCCGCTGGTCGCAGAAGGGTATCCTTCCATCGGGTGTATGCCTTGCACAGACAAGGTTGCTCCGGGTGAAGACCCACGCTCAGGCCGTTGGCGCGGTCAGGACAAAACTGAATGTGGAATTCATTTCTCAAGTGCGTCCAAGGGCGGCGCAGCCCAAAGCATCTGAGGTTCAAATGACAACAGAACTCAAAAAGACCACTGAGATCTTCAAGAACGACGAGATCGTTGCTGATGACTGGGCCTATATCGCAGAGGATGAAGCCCTGCCAGCCGAGGGGAAGTTTATCTTCTCTCTGGAGCGTTTTCTGGCAGAAGAACAACAGCTTAAGCAGACAAATCTGACTTTGGGTGTTGTACTTCGTGCAGGTGAAAAGGCGGAAAAGCTGGCTGATCATCTTGAGGCGCTGGAACTCATTGCAGTGGACTTCCCAAGCTTCGCAGATGGCCGAGGTTTCTCTGCTGCCCGCATTCTGAGAGATGGATTGCGCTACGGTGGCGAGATCCGTGCGGTTGGTCCGTTCATTCTTGATCAGATCGGCTTCATGCTCCGCGTCGGCATCAACAGTTTCGCGCTGGACAACCCACGTCTACGAGCTGATCTGGAGTCCGGCAACCTCAATGAAGTCACTGCCTACACGCAGCCAGTCTTTGCGCGAAAAGAAGCGCCCGCTGGTACGAGACCATGGGCGCGACGTCCGATTTGATTTTAGAGCAAGATACTCAAATTTAATGAGAAAAGGCGGGTCAAACACCCGCCTTTTTCTTATTCTGCTGGTTGAGCCTGTAGCTGGTTGGAGGCTGAAAGCATCTTTCCGTTGAGCTTCAGGAACAGCCAGACTGTTGCGATCTGGATTACAATCAGCGGGGCGTACAGCGCGAAGTAGGCGATGGACATGGAGCCAAGAACACCGAGCTTCACAAGGCCTGCATTGATGACGAAATTACCGAAGACGAACAGTGCAACACCAGGGCAAACCAGCGCGTAAGAACCTGGAGACTTGTCCGGACCAGCAATCCAGCGGTCATAGTAGCCAACCCGCTTCATGACTGCCCAGCCGATCAGACCAAACAGGATCTGGATTGCGAACAGGCTGATCAGGAAAACATAGATACCACCAGCAGTTACCGGTGCATCGAAGTTATGCGCAAGGCTCATTTTGATGCGGTAGATTGCAATGCCAACTACGGTCAGGAACGGAATAATGATCCAGAGTGTTGGTGTGGTTTCGCCCGCAGCTTTGTGCTCCATCATAGAACGGAAGCCGAGGATCAGTTTGATTGTCCCCATCACAATCGCTGAGCCGATGAACAGAGCGCTACCAGCAATGCCGATTGCCGCAATCACCTTGGTTTGACTCATAGCTGCCGGAGCAGAGAAGCCAACGCCAATCATGGCAAATGCGAATACGGAGATCATTTGGCCAAGGCTGTTGTTCTTTGCGCACTCATATCCACCCTCTGTCAGGACACGGGAGATGAAGTCCAGATAGATGCGGAAGCCCAACACTCCGATAGCTGCAAATGCCAGCAGGGAGAAGGGGAACAGGATTTCGCGAATGCTCCAAAGGCCAGGTACAAATACCGCACCCGCGATGAAGCTGACATTGACTGTCATGGCAAGAGCCAGCGGAATAGTCATCAATTGGCTTTCCGCGTTGGAATTTTTAAAGCCTTCAAAAACCTTGGTTTGTTTCCACTTTCCGTACTCAGAAAAATTCCAGAACAGCAAGCGAAAGTGCAAAACTGAGAAGAAGATAATACCAACCGCGGCCACAACAATCAGCGCCTGCATAGCGATGGAACCGTTGTTGAAGGCCTCAGTCAAAGAGGCAAAGTTAGCGATAGGAGATCCCTTATGTGGTGTCATCCACATCAGGTACATAAAGAAGCTAATTGCCAAGCCACCTGCACCAACGGCGGACAAAAAGTACAGAGGAGAATACCGCTCACCTAAATTAGAAAGATAACGCATTGGGCTAATCCTTTTTTGAAGTTGAAATTAATATATTAGAAAATACTAAAATAACAATACATAAAATTAGAAAAATCTAATATAGAGATAATGCGTTGAATTTAATAAGATAAAATATGCGTAGTGCTAGAACCTGCGCAAAATGACACAGTCTCGAGTTCAAATTTGAGTAGATGAATTCTTCTGGGTTTTCACAAGCCGAGTCGCACGATAGTCTAAGTGTTCTCTTTTTGTCTCCCGGAGCAGATCGTGCTGAATGCGCTTTATCAGTGGGCAACCAATCATGTTGACCCATTTGCCAAAAATCATATGGAATGGGAGAGCAAAACGCATTTGCAACAACTGCGTTCTCTCGTGTTCATCTTTCCAAAGCACACTCTGGTTCTATTGCTGGTGGTGCTGGTCGAAACCATTCTGACTGTCTTCCTGCTGTCATTTGTTGGCTTCTTGATTGATCAGATGGAAGCGAGTGGACCAGAGCTGTTCTGGCAGCAGAATATGTGGCTGATTGTGACTGCTGCGGTCGCATTTCTTATTGCAAAGCCAGTATTTTCAATTGCTTATGAAGTTCTGATTTCACTGACACTTCACGTTAATATTCTCACCTCATCGCGTGTCACGTTCTTTGATCGACTACTCAATCAGGACATGACGTTCTTTCAAAAGGAGTTTGCGGGAAACCTTGCCAGTAAAACTTTTGGAGGTGGGCGCGAAGTTGCAGAACTGTTCTGGGCAGGGATTGGAATTGTCATCCCAAACTTTTTCTTTGCAGGGTCGCTCCTGATCGCCTTGTCATGGCTGCATTGGTATCTTGGGGTAGTCATGCTTATCTGGATCGGATTGTTTGCTGTCCTTGCGTATATCCGCGTGCCAATCATTCGCGATGCTTCAAAAGAAGGAGCAGATATCGCGCATGCCGTGAATGGTTCTGTTGTTGACGTTTACTCCAACATTCAGACTGTGAAGCTCTTTCAGGGTAATGATCGTGCGCTTGGCCATTTCACAAATCAACTCAGAGGTTTCAAAGAGGCAATAGTTAGGTTCCGCTCCACAGTGGTTACATCACGGATGCTTGTTGCACTCGTCGGAGCATGTGGTCTTGCTGCATTTACGGGCCTAAGTCTTGCGTTGTGGCATCAACAGGCAATCACAACAGGTGAAGTTGCAATCGTCCTTGGTTTTGCCATTCGCCTGGAAGGCAAACTGCTGGAAATATTTGCTCAGTTAACCGGCCTTTTCCGCTCTTATGGCTCGTTTAAATCCACCGCCAGAACCATGGAGCACTCGCTTGGCCTTGTTGACGATTCTGAGGCCAAGAACTTTCACTATGAGAAGGGCCTTATTGAGTTTAATAATGTCGACTTTGCCTACGGCCAGCAAACCGCGATTGTGAAAGATCTGAATTTCATTATCCAACCCGGTGAGAAGGTTGGTATCGTTGGTCACTCAGGTGCTGGCAAATCAACCGTCGTGAATCTGCTGCTGCGCATGTACGACGTTGAAGGTGGAGCTATCACCATTGATCATCAGGATCTGCGAAGCGTCACGCAAGAGTCTCTGCGGGTAGAAATCGGGTTGGTGACACAGGATACCTCGTTGTTTCATAGGTCTATTTTCGACAACATCTCGCTTGGTAAAGATGATGTCGAGATGGAAGATGTTCGCGAAGCTGCCCGCCGAGCGCATGCTTTGGAGTTCATTGAGGCACTGGAAGACAACAAAGGCCGAAAAGGCTTTGAGGCATTCGTAGGTGAGCGTGGCATCAAACTTTCCGGTGGGCAGCGTCAACGGATTGCATTGGCCCGTGTGTTCCTGAAAAATCCGCCAATCCTGATCCTGGATGAAGCAACATCAGCTTTGGACACCAAGCTGGATGCGGACATTCAGGAGATCCTGAATGATGTGATGAAGGACAAAACCACCCTCGCTATTGCTCATCGTCTGACGACTGTTGCCAGAATGGACCGGCTGATCGTGATGGACAAAGGGCAGATTGTTGAAGCAGGAACGCATGCAGAATTACTGGCGAAAGACGGGATATATGCAGAGCTGTGGCACAATCAGTTTTATGGAGTAAAGAGCTCAGCAACGGTTCTGACACCAACTGAAACCCAGTAAAACTCCCCCAAGAAGAGAATTGCGCCGCCCTCTTACATGAACTAGCGTTTGGATGACCAGCACAAAGCTTATCATCCGAGGGGGGCGGTATGACAGAGTTTAGCGTGACACTTAATTCTCAGAATTTGAAAAAATACAGATCAATTATCAATGGCTTACAGTGTGATGCATCCTCTGGAGAAACCATTGATATGATCTGTCCAAGTACGGGCTTGCCATATGCAACGATTCCTCGGTGTACTGCATCTGATGTCGGGAAAGCGGTTTCTTCTGCAAGAACAGCGCTCATCTCAAAGGAATGGGCTTCGCTATCTGCAGGGCAACGCGGAGAGCGTTTATTAAAGCTCGCGGAGTTGATTTCGCAAAACCGGGACCATCTGGCAGAGCTTGAGGCACGTGACACCGGTAAACCCCTAAGCCAGGGCTACGGGGACATCGATGCTGCCGCCCAGTACTTCCGGTTTTATGGTGGAGCGGCTGACAAAATCACAGGAGAGACGCTACCGATTGCGGTTGATTACCTCGCGATGACAGTTCGTGAGCCGCATGGCGTCGTCGCCTCCATCGTGCCATGGAACTACCCCATGCAAATTTTCGCGCGCGTTGCAGGAGCAGCGTTAGCCATGGGCAATACACTGGTCGTTAAACCCTCTGAAGATGCCTGCTTATCCATTATTGAAACAGCCAATCTTGCAGTTGAAGCTGGTTTTCCAGCTGGAACACTCAACGTTTTAACAGGTTTAGGAGAAGAGGCTGGAGCTGCGCTCTCCTACAATCCTGAGGTAGATTTCATCACCTTTACAGGATCGCCGGATGTGGGGACTTTGATCCAATCCGCAGCCGCGCGCAATCATATCGGGTGTACATTGGAACTTGGCGGTAAATCCCCGCAAATTATCTTCGAAGATGCTGATCTGAGCAAAGCACTACCTGTCATTCAGGACTGCATTTTGAAGAATGGTGGTCAAACCTGTTCTGCTGGATCGCGTGTTCTGGTGCATCAAAGTCGTTGGGAAGAGACAGTTGATACACTCAGAACCGCCTTTAGAAACACTGTCTCAGGCCAATACAAAGATAATCTAGATCTCGGACCATTGATTAACGCCAGCCAACTCCGCCGTGTAAACGCTTTCTGTGAGCAGGCGGAAACAGACGGCATTCCGCTGATTGGGGAAGGTACAATCGCCCCGGATGCGCCGACAGAGGGCTATTACACCACAGCAAAAGTCTATGGTCCGGTTCCAACAGATCACTCACTTGCGCTGGACGAAGTCTTTGGCCCGGTTCTCTCGCTCATTCCGTTTAGAACGGAAGAAGAAGCTGTTCGCATTGCCAATGGTACTCCCTACGGGCTCGTGGCTGGCATTTGGACCAAAGACATCGCAAGAGCAACGCGTGTTGCCAAAGCCATCCACTCTGGTCAGGTCTTTGTAAACACCTACGGTGCTGGTGGAGGAGTTGAACTGCCATTTGGTGGGGTCAAGAAATCTGGTCACGGCAGGGAAAAAGGCTTTGAAGCACTTAAAGAATTCTCTGTTCTGAAGACCATTGTTGTCAGTCACGCTTAAGGCGGACTTTCACACTTGGGGAGGAAAAGCGTGTCAGGACGATTGGAAGGAAAAACCGCGATAATCACGGGTGGTGCAGCTGGTTTTGGGGAAGGCATCGCTCAAAAATATGCGCAAGAAGGGGCCGCGGTCATCATCGCTGACCTCGATGGAGTTGCAGCAAGAAACCTTGCAGACGCAATCGGTGACACAGCGTATGCCATCGAGACAGACGTGACCGTGCGCTCCGATGTGAAAGCCATGGTCGCTTATGCAATTGAGAAAACTGGGCGGCTGGATGTCGTCGTCAACAACGCTGGCTACACCCACCGCAACTGCCCTTTAGCACAGGTAGATGAAAACAACTTTGACCGCATTCTAGAGGTGAATGCCAAAGCCATCTATCTGACAACGCTTGAAGCTTTGCCTGAGCTGGAAAGACAGGGCGGAGGTGTCATTATCAACACCGCCTCTACAGCGGGCATCCGTCCTCGTCCCGGGCTCACTTGGTACAATGCCTCCAAGGGCTGGGTCATCACAGCGACCAAATCCATGGCGGTCGAGCTTGCTCCTCAAAACATTCGCGTCAACGCTTTATGTCCAGTGGCCGGAGAAACCGGCATGCTGGAACTCTTCATGGGAGAAGACACCCCGGAGAAGCGCCAGCAGTTTCGTGACAGCATTCCTTTGGGGCGCTTCTCCAAACCAGAAGACATTGCAAACGCAGCACTCTGGCTTGCTTCAGATGAAGCTCAGTTTATCACCGGTGTAGCTTTGGAAGTCGACGGAGGTAGGACAATCTGACGGCAGGGTGCCGTCAGACTACATGGCATCAAGAGTGGTTGCAGAAGACGTTACAATGCGGTTGCGGCCAGATTTCTTGGCTCTGTACAGGCAACGGTCCGCAACCCTGAGAGCGCTCGCCAGTGACTTCTCAGAGCCTGCTGAAAGGCCGACGCTGATCGTTGGTGCAAACGTATGTTCGTCATTACCGGGATCTGTGACTGGCATGGAACTTCTGAGCTCAGAGAGAAACTGCTTGGATGTGGGCTCATCGATATCAGGCAGTGCAACGCAGAACTCGTCTCCACCAATTCGAATGGCGACGCTTCTTGGCGGCAGGAGATCCGAAATGCGATGCGCGACAGAGATAATCAGGTTGTCTCCGGTTTCATGGCCAAACTTGTCATTGATCTGCTTAAAGCGATCAATGTCGATCATGGCATATCGCATCTCCTTGCCAGCGAGCATCTGGTCTTTATGAAGTTTATCGACGACGTTGTAGAGGTGGCGACGATTAAACAGGCCTGTCATCGGGTCACGATGCGCCATCTCGGTCAGTTCACTTATGCGGTCCAACTGATTGAGGTTCTGCGAAACGCGCAGCATCAGCTCCTCAGGTGTGCACGCCTTGTTCAGGAAGTCGTTAGCACCGGATTTCAGAAACTTCGCAGTAAGGGCAGGGTCATCTGTTGCTGAGATTCCGATGACTGCCAAAGTACTAAAGCTATGCCTCCGCCGGATCTGCGTCATGACTTCAAAGCCAGTCGCACCCGGCAGCAAATGATCAATAATCAGCAGCTTGATATCGGGGTTTTGCTTGAGTGTTTCCAACGCTTCTTCGCCAGAATTTGCTGTGATCACCTGAAGGCAATAGAGCTGAAGCCGCTTCTTTAACAGCGCCAGTGCATGCGAAGAATCGTCCACGATCAGTACTTTGGTGCTGAGGTTCCTGTCGACGCGATTGACCAGCTCACCAAGGTAACCAAGGCTCGCAGGAGAATCCTTGAGGACGTAATCTACAATCCCCTTCTTCAGAATTGATCTCCGGGTACCCTGGTCAAAACGCCCCGAGAACACGATTGTCGGCAGTCCGGCGTCGATAGTCAGATCTACAACCTCACCATCCGGCGCATCTGGAAGCGTTAGATCAACAAGAGCAAGGAATGGCTTTACCTTACCTTCTTCTAAAATAGTTTTTGCCTGAGCATACGTTTTCGCTGTCGTGACATGATAATGCCCCGCACGCTCAATCTCGCTTTCAGTTACGCGAGCAAAGAAATTGGCATCTTCAACGAGAAGAATGCTCTTTTTCTGATCTGGCATGTGATGTCCTCAAAAACCAGCAAATGCGATTTAAATTGCGTTTGCAACCTATTAACCGCCATCAATAGCCTCGAATATGGTTTGTAATAAACAACATTTGAAATGTATTTAAAATTAGACATAAAGTTGTGATAAAATTAAATAAAATCAAAAATTGCATGATAGACTAGGAATTCTGAAATTAAATACCCAGTGAATTCAAAAATATGTAAGTATAATTTCGTATAATCTCACATTTTTGTGATGTTTTGACGAAAATTCGATCCGCATGTGTATTTGTAATTAGTTAAATTCGAAATATAAATCGGTTTAAATTAAGTTTCCTGGAAGTATCTCTTAGGAACTATGCTGTGACTGGCTCTAGTAAATATTATGAAAGTTAAAATTGCTGGACATCATCCACTCAACTAAGGGGTGTGGTATCCACAGTTTCGCGTGAAAGTCACACCCCATCCGGTGGGAATCAGACGTTCATCAGCAGGTATTCTCGTTCCCAGGCGCTGATAACGGACATAAAGGTCTCGTACTCTTCAAGTTTGATGGCTCGATATGTGGCAACAAACTGTTCGCCGAAAATCTCCAGCAAATCATCGTCTGCTTCAAACTCATCAACGGCATGAAGCAATGTACGCGGAAGTTTGCTCATAACCTCACTGTTGTCGGTATCTCTCGGCTTATCAGGCTCAATCCCTTTCTTGATACCCAGGTATCCGGCGGCGAGGCTGGAAGCGATAACGAGATACGGATTGGCATCAGACCCCGGCACCCGGTTCTCTAATCGTCGAGCATCAGGAGATGAACTAGGAACACGAAGTCCCACAGTGCGGTTGTCGTAGCCCCAGAACAGGTTGGTCGGAGACCCACTATCACGCGCGAAACGGCGGTAGGAGTTCACATAAGGCGCCATAATCGGCATTAAAGCGGGCATGTAACGCTGATGCCCACCAATAAAATGATAGAAGGCAGGCGTTGCCTCGTTCTCTGCACTGTTGAAGATGTTCTGTCCTGTCTCCCGGTCAAGGATAGACTGATGAATATGCATAGATGACCCCGGCTGAGAGGACATCGCCTTGGCCATGAAGGTGGCGTAAATGTTATGGCGCAGCGCTGCCTCGCGAATGGTGCGTTTGAACATAAACGCCTGATCCGCCAGCTCCAGAGGGTGACCGTGTCTTAAGTTGATTTCCATCTGAGCAGCACCCTCTTCATGAATAAGGGTGTCGATCTCCAGTCCCTGAGCCTCAGAAAGATCATAGATGTCGTCAATCAACTCGTCGAACTCATTAAGAGCGGAGATTGAATAAGACTGCCTGCCAACTTCAGGGCGACCAGAACGACCAACTGGAGGCTCCAGCGGATAATCGGGATCGGTATTGGGCTTAACCAGATAGAATTCCACCTCAGGGGCGATAATTGGTTGCCAGCCCTCAGCATCATAAAGCTCAAGAACGCGCTTTAGGACATTACGCGGAGCAATCGGGAAGGGCTTCCCATCCTTGGTGAAAGCATCATGCAGGAGCTGAGCTGTCGGGTCAGTCTCCCAAGGCACAATGGTCAGCGTTGAATAATCGGGCTTGAAATAAAGGTCGCCATCCGTCGGATTATATTGAAACCGATCATCATCCTCAGGGTAATCGCCAGAAATAGTCTGAGCGAAAATAGAGGAGGGCATTGTCAGCGTGTTGCTGCTGAAAAACTTGTTTGTCGGCATCATCTTGCCGCGTGGTACCCCGGCAACGTCAGGTACAACACACTCAATATCTCCAATGTTCCGGGCTTGCAGCCAGGTGCGGGCTTCTTCAAGGTCGCTCACACCGCGCATATTAAGCGCCGCTTCATCATCCGGATTAATTTCAGAACTCATAGGACTTCCAATTGGGTTTGCTACCAAATGTTCGTGGCAGCGTTTCACTCATGAAAAGTAATTCAGCTCTTTGCGGCTGCTATAAGATCCAGCTTGCTTCTGGTTTGGGTAGTAGTCTAGCAGAGGTCAGCTCAAGTCGGAAACTATGTTGTTTTGTGGAAGTTTAATTGTACCTTCTCTTTAATCGTTCCGAGTGTGTAATTACGCCTCATTCTAACAAAATTACAATGCTTACTTAAGGTGATAATGTGGTCATCTAAGCCAGCCTACAACATTGAGAACTGGTTGTTTTCTTGAATTTTGGATGATGAATAAGAGCCAACAATGTCTGATGACACTCTGTGGCTTCTTTCAGGTTCCCAGTACAGTTGAAGACACTTCAGATAGCGGACCGTTGACCAGACGGCAGTGAAGAAGAAGTTTCTAGTGCTTCTGAGATTAAAGTCGGAATCATTGTTCTCAATAAAACCTTTGATTCTAGCCAACAGCTTCTGGACACGGGTTAAGGCTGCACACTAGAAACCCTGATAGTGTTGAGAGAACCTGAGAGCTGGGTGCCTGAGGCACCCAACGAACCTACGGCATTCCTGTAAAATATTGGGTTGGAATGTAGGCCGAAATTAATCTGCCACCAGAAGGATATACCATGGCGGCTATATGCAGAGGCTCGCTTCGCCAAGGTGCTTTGAGCCCCTGTGTTTGAGATTGGAGTATTTGAGAATGAAAACCGTAATTTTGCTATCGGGAGCAGCAGCGCTGGCTCTCTCTTTGTCTGCCGCCAATGCTAAGGATCGTATTGTAAATGTCTACAATTGGTCCGACTACGTTGATGCGCAGGTTCTCAAAGACTTCGAGAACGAGACCGGTATCACTGTGAACTACGATACCTTTGATTCCAATGAGGTTTTGGAAACGAAGCTGCTGACTGGCAAGACTGGCTATGACGTGGTTGTCCCAAGTGCAACCTTCCTTCAGCGTCAGATTCAGGCAGGCGTCTATCAGAAGCTCGACAAGGACAAACTTCCAAATCTCAAGCACATGGATCCACTTCTGCAAGAGCGTACTGAAGTGTTCGATCCAGGCAATGAGTTCTCCGTCAACTACATGTGGGGCACCTCTGGCTATGGGGTAAATAAGGAAAAGGTGCGTGCACTCAATCCTGACGCTCCGATCGGCAGTTGGGATTTGTTGTTTGACGTTGAAGAGCTCTCAAAAATCGCAGGGTGTGGTGTATATGTGATGGATGAGCCGGATGAAATGTTCCCTGCTGCGCTGCATTACCTGGGTCTAAACCCAGATTCCAACAATCCGAAAGACATTCGAGCGGCTGGCGAACTTCTGGAAACGATCCGTCCTTACATTCGCAAATTCCACAATTCTGAATTCGTAAACGGCCTTGCCAACGGCGACATCTGCTTGGCTTATGGCTGGTCTGGTGATGTATTGCAGGCTGCAGATCGCGCTGCAGAGGCTGACAAGGGTGTTGAGGTTACCTACATCCTGCCGAACGAAGGCGCTCAGATGTGGTTTGACCAGATCGCAGTTCCCGCTGATGCAGAGCACGTTGAAGAAGCGCATGAGTTCATCAACTACCTGATGCGCCCGGAAGTGATCGCCAAAATGTCGGACTATGTCTACTACGCCAACGGCAACAAAGATGCGACAGTTCTGGTGGATGAAGAAGTGACGTCAAATCCAAACATCTACCCGACAGATGAGGTGAAGCAACGCCTCTACACCATCGGTGCCAAGCCGCTCAAAGCACAGCGCTTGATGAACCGCACCTTCACAACTGTCAAAACCGGTCACTAAAAACTATAGGCCTGCAAGCGTAGGGTTGCACCGTGAGATGCAATCCTACCTTGAACCACTGACCAGGCAGGCCATTGAAAAGGATTGGAGTATTGGCGAAGAAACCGCTTGGCCCCGTACGTCGTGCATTTTCACCTTGGGACGACCCGAGCGAGCAGCCTTTTATTGAATTTCGGAATATCACCAAGCGTTTTGGCAATTTTGTTGCCGTTGATAATCTTTCTCTCAAAATCTACAAGCGTGAGTTCCATGCCCTGCTGGGCGGGTCTGGGTGCGGTAAAACCACTTTGATGAGAATGCTTGCAGGGTTTGAAGCTCCATCTGAAGGTCAGATCTTTCTGGAAGGGCGAGACCTCGCCGGCGTGCCGCCATACAAGCGCCCGGTCAACATGATGTTCCAGTCCTACGCGCTCTTCCCGCACATGAACGTCGAAAAGAACATAGCCTTTGGCTTGGAAATGGACGGCCTACCTTCCAGGGAGATCAAAAGCAGGGTCATGGAGATGCTTAGTCTGGTCAAGCTGGAAGGATTTGCCAAACGCAAGCCGCACCAGTTGTCCGGTGGTCAGCGCCAACGTGTTGCACTCGCGAGATCCCTCGCCAAACGCCCCAAAGTGCTCCTCCTCGATGAACCTCTTGCTGCGCTCGATAAGAAGCTTCGTGAGGAAACCCAGCTGGAACTGATCAATCTGCAAGAACAGCTGCGGATGACGTTCCTGATCGTGACCCATGATCAGGAAGAAGCGATGACCGTGGCAGATCGCATCTCGGTTATGGATAAGGGCAAGATCCTTCAAAATGCGACACCGGGAGAAATCTACGAGCAACCCAACTCCCGATTTGTGGCGGAATTCATTGGTGACATCAACGTACTGGACGGGCAAGTCACCAATAAGGAACTTGAGGACGTCAAGATGTTCTCATCTGTTCTGGGTAGCCATTTGGATGTTTGCTATCCAACCTCTGCAAACGTGGGCGATCACGCTGCTCTAGCCATCCGTCCGGAAAAGATGCGTATCTCCTTCGATAAACCAGATCGCTTGGGTACCAATGCTATTCAAGGAGAAGTCTGGGATATCGCCTACATGGGGGACGTGTCCATCTATCATATCAAAGTAGCTGAGACAGAGACGCTGCGGGCGATTGTCGCCAACACAGCACGGCTGGTTGAAAGACCGATCACTTGGGAAGATCAAGTCTGGTTGTCATGGGACAGCGACGCCGGCGTGATCTTGACACGATGAGAGGTGCCAAATGACTGACCCTAACCTCTCATCAACCGACCTCATGAGATCAGAAACGATCCCACCGCCACGTCATGAACTTCAGGCACCGGAAAACTCACCGACCAATCCAACCGGAAAATGGGGCCGCTTCGCACTCATCTGTGTGCCATACGTCTGGCTGCTGCTCTTCTTCCTTGTTCCGTTTGTGATTGTTGCAAAGATCTCGTTGTCTGAAGCCACCGTTTCAATTCCGCCTTACTTGCCGGTAATCGATTGGGGAAGGGGGCTGCTTGGACTTTGGGAAGCTGCGCAGCGCTGGTCGTTGGATAATTACATCTGGCTAACAGAGGATGACCTCTACTGGCGCGCGTATGTCTCTAGCCTGCAAATAGCTTTCATATCCACATTACTGACCTTGCTTGTTGGCTTCCCGCTTGCTTACGGCATGGCACGGGCACCAAGAAGCTGGCAACCAACGTTGGTTATGATGGTCATCCTGCCGTTTTGGACCAGTTTTCTGATCCGGGTCTATGCGTGGGTCGGCATCTTGAAAACCGATGGCCTGCTCAATCAGGCACTGATCACGATCGGTGTCATTAATGAGCCTCTGGTTATCCTCAACACCAGCATCGCCGTCTACATTGGCATTATCTATTCTTACCTGCCTTTCATGGTCCTCCCGCTCTATTCTTCCTTAGAGAAACTGGACACGACCCTGATAGAAGCTGCAGAGGATCTGGGTTGTCCACCCTGGAAGACCTTCTGGCGGGTAACAGTCCCTCTTGCCATGCCTGGCGTGATTGCAGGGTGTTTCCTCGTCTTCATTCCAGCCGTAGGAGAGTTCGTCATTCCCGACCTGTTGGGAGGCTCATCAACTCTGATGATCGGGAAAACCCTGTGGGTTGAGTTCTTCTCCAACAGAGACTGGCCAGTTGCGTCTGCGGTGGCAATTGTTCTTCTGGTATTGCTCGTGATCCCAATCTTGCTGTTTCAGCGGCACGAGACCCGACGCAACGAAGGGGACGTGTAATGCCGTCAAAACCGAGTTGGTTTAATCTCACATCACTGGTTTTGGGGTTCAGCTTCCTCTACTTGCCCATCGTCATTCTGATTGTTTTTTCATTCAATGAATCTCGGTTGGTCACGGTTTGGGCCGGCTTCTCCACCAAGTGGTATGCATCCTTGCTGCAAAACGAACAGCTGTTGGAAGCTGCATGGGTTACATTTCGTATCGGCCTCACATCAGCAACTCTTGCAACGGTTCTTGGCACATTGGCTGCGCTGGTCTTAGCCCGGCAAGGGCGCTTTTTCGGGCGTACTCTGTTTTCGGGGATGATCTACGCACCACTCGTGATGCCAGAAGTCATCCTCGGGTTGTCATTGCTGCTTCTGTTTGTGGCTATTGATCAAAATCGCGGTTTTTGGACGATCATGATTGCCCACACCACATTCTCCATGTGCTACGTGGCGATTGTCGTGCAACCCCGCCTTACTGGATTTGACCGTTCCCTGGAAGAGGCTGCAATGGATCTGGGCTGTCCTCCTGTCAGAACATTCTTCCGCATCACCCTCCCTCAGATTCTGCCAGGTGTGCTCGCAGGTTGGATGCTGGCATTCACATTGTCACTGGATGACTTGGTGATCGCGAGCTTTAATTCCGGACCCGGATCAACCACTTTGCCTATGAAGATTTATTCTCAGGTGAGATTAGGCGTGACGCCAGAAATCAATGCTATTTGCACGATACTGGTCGTTATCGTGACGATTGGCGTGATCTTGGCATCTCTCCTCACCAAAAGGCAGAGGTTCAAACGCATGGAAGAAGAGCGACTCGCAGCAGCTCATCTTTAAGAATTTTCATGGGTCTGAGTGTTACATTCTAAAAAATTGTGCACCGCAAACACCCATTCCTCCCAGCTTTGTGGTTTTCACCTCAATAAATAGTCGCTCTCTGTACAAAGAGCACTTGGCGAGGACATAAAACACAGCTATCAACATTGCTGTCGCTATACCTATTTTCCCTAGGAGGGAACGGCAGGATGCTGATCCGGATGGAGGGTCAGGTCCCATTGCCAGCATGAAAAGGCGGTATTGCTTGCGTTCTGGAGAATGAGAAGCGTGAGTTCTACCAACTCATGTATTGGGAGTTTATAATGAATAAAGTTTATCCAAGTGCTGCCGCTGCTCTGGAAGGACTTACCTTTGATGGCATGACCGTCATGGCAGGTGGGTTTGGTCTCTGTGGCATTCCTGAAAACCTGATTATTGCGCTGCGAGATTCTGGTGCGAAAGACCTGACCGCCATATCTAACAACGCAGGCGTTGATGACTTCGGTCTGGGCCTGCTGTTGCAGACGCGCCAGATCAAGAAGATGGTGTCGTCTTACGTTGGCGAAAACGCAACTTTCGAGCGTCAGTATCTGGATGGTGATCTTGAGCTGGAATTCAACCCTCAAGGTACTCTTGCTGAACGCATCCGTGCAGGCGGCGCAGGCATCCCGGGTTTTTACACCAAAACTGGTGTTGGCACCCTGATCGCTGAAGGTAAAGAGCACAAAGACTTTAACGGTGATACCTACATCATGGAAACCGGTTTGGTTTCAGACGTAGCTCTCGTGAGTGCATGGAAAGCTGACAAAGAAGGCAACCTGATCTTCCGTAAGACAGCGCGCAACTTCAATCCGGTCATGGCAACAGCTGGCAAGACCACTGTCGTAGAAGTTGAAGAGCTTGTCGAGATCGGTGAGCTGGATGCGGATCAGATCCATACTCCGGGTATCTTCGTTGACCGCATCGTTGTTGGCACATTTGAAAAGCGCATCGAGCAGCGCACTACACGCGAAGCTTAAGGGAGGGCAGTAATCATGGCTTGGAATCGTGACGAAATGGCCGCCCGTGCGGCAAAAGAACTGCAAGATGGTTTCTACGTTAACCTCGGCATTGGCATCCCGACACTGGTCGCAAACTACATTCCAGACGGAATGAATGTAGCTCTGCAGTCAGAAAATGGCATGCTGGGCATGGGCCCGTTCCCGACTGAAGATGAAGTCGATGCAGATCTGATCAATGCAGGTAAGCAGACCATCACTGAACTGGACCGTACTAGCTATTTCTCTTCTGCAGACAGCTTTGCGATGATCCGTGGAGGTCACATTGACCTCTCCATCCTCGGTGCGATGGAAGTCTCCGAAGATGGAGATCTCGCAAACTGGATGATCCCTGGCAAAATGGTCAAGGGCATGGGCGGTGCTATGGATCTGGTGGCAGGCGTTAAACGCGTTGTGGTCATTATGGATCACACCAACAAACGCGGCGACAAAAAACTCCTCCATAAGTGCGCCCTACCGCTCACCGGTGTAAAATGCGTCGACCGCATCATCACCAACCTCGGCGTCTTCGACGTAGTCGACGGCGGCCTGAAGGTCGCAGAAATGGCTGAGGGTGTAACGTTGGAAGAGATCAAAGAGAAAACTGAAGCGAATTTGGTAGAGTAACCAAACTTCACTTAGACAAGACAAGAGAGGGCAATTTGTCCTCTCTTTTTATTTGTATGTAATGAGAATAATTGTTAAATACTCTCCTTCTCAACGAAGGTATTTGTTCTGTGATCACTCTAAATGAAGAGCTGTTGATTGCGTCTGGCGGGATCCGCAATATCTATCAGCACCCAGAGAATTCGAAGATTTGTATCAAGGTCGATCGCAATTCCAAAGGACCAGCTGCAGGGTCTACATTGGCTGAAGCTCGCCTCTTTGAGAAATTGATGAATCAGAGAGAACAGAAGGAGTTCTCAGCTATTTCGAATTACAGAGGTAGAGTTGAGACGAGTCTTGGCTTTGGTGCAACCTTCGATCTGATTACTGACGAAAATACAGAGCACCCCTCTCAAATATTGATGAAGATACTGCAGGAAGATCAATCATTTATTCAAACTGATCGCTTTAAAAAGGCTTTGAGGATCTTTCGACAGGATTTGGTGCGAGATGCTGTATTGTGTCAGGACATTCGCCCATGGAATATTTGTGTTCAGAAACGATCAAACGGAGATCTCAAGCTCATTCTGATTGATGGTGTTGGACATAATAAGAAGCAGTGGTTCGACGGCATCAAGCCGTTTATTCAGCTTAAGATGCTTTATTATTTCTTTAGCAAATACATCTATCCGGAAAATCGGCTTCTGCAATTCTACAACAATCGCCGTAAGAATTATTCTTGGAAACCTGGCCCTTTATTCTCTAAGAACACGGACGTCAAAGATGAAGCCGATGCAAGTTCATAGATTTCGGAACTCTCAAGATGCCACTTCAAAGAAAAAACTATCTCTGCATTTCTGAGGCAGTTAGTCCATATGTACATGCAGTGGCCCATCAGGGAACACTGCATATCTCGGGCCTGACTGCGTTTGCAACCATGGCTCAGGCGCAGGAAACAGATCTACAGGCAAGAGAGATTGTCTCTCAGATTTCCGCAATTGCTGAAGAAGAAGGTGTTAGCCTCGCGAACCTTATTAAGGTGATGATCTTTGTTACTGATTTGTCAGCTTTGGGAGAGCTGCGCTCAGTTCTGGCTGATGCTTATGGTGACCACCGTCCAGCGAGTTCACTCGTAGAAGTTCAAAAGCTTTTCCATCCTGATCTTAAGATTGAAATTGAGGCGACATTAGCGCTCACATAAAGCTAAGAAACTTGCTCTGGTCGGGAAGTTGAGGCATTGTTCGCTTCAGTTTTCTGAACGGATGGAGCACTATGTGATCCCAATAGACGTACTGGCTGGTTTCTTCACTGTCACTGTTTTGCTGGCATTGGCACCAGGCCCTGATAATATTTTCGTGCTGACACAGTCTGCAGTGTGTGGTCGTATGGCGGGTATTGCGGTGACGCTTGGTCTTTGCACTGGTCTGATTTTTCACACGACGGCTGTGGCGCTCGGTGTATCCGCGATTTTTCAGGCGTCCGAGTTGGCGTTTACCTTCGTCAAGGTGCTTGGTGTCGGGTATCTGCTTTATCTAGCGTGGGGAGCCTTCAGAGCGAAGCCTGAGCCGGCGCAGCAAAATAAGGTCGATCATTCTGCTTTGATCCCTCTGTACCGTCGCGGTGTAATCATGAACATCACCAATCCCAAGGTCGCTATCTTCTTCCTTTCGTTCTTTCCGCAATTTGTTGATCCTGCTTACGGTCCTGTTATGCCGCAGTTCTTACAGCTGGGGGCAGTATTCATGCTTTCGGCAGTTCTGGTCTTTGGCTCAGTCGCCTTCGCAGCAGGTGCCATCGGCGATCGTTTGAGCAAGTCTATAACAGCTCAGAAAGTTATGAACCGGATTGCCTCTGTTGTCTTTGTCGGAATGGCGCTGAAACTGGCAGCTGCGACCAGATAACGTCGGATACAGATTCATTAGATACCAAAAAAGCCGCTGAACATCTTCAGCGGCTTTTTTATTGCAAACTCTTTCCGTACTTACTCAGCAGGTACCATTGAGGTGTCCTTGGAAAAGCGCTTGTTGCCGCGTTTCTCGCGGAATGTATCGGCACTTGTCTTTGCCAGCATGATCACCGGAATGATGCCCACCAACACGATACACAGAGCTGGCAGAGCAGCATCTTCAAACGCTTCACGAGAAGCGGCGTTGTAAACCGTTGTTGCGAGTGTCTCGAAATTAAACGGACGCAGAAGCAGCGTTGCAGGTAGCTCTTTCATGCATTCCACAAAGGAAAGCAGTGTCGCGGAGAGAATGACTGGCTTCATCAACGGCATGTGAACGCGGCCAAGGGTGCCCCACGCGGTCTGTCCCAGACTACGAGACGCCATATCATAGTGCGGGGTAATTTTGCCAAATCCGCCATCAATCTGTCCGTACGACATAGCCAGAAAACGGACAACATAAGCATAGATGAGCGCTGTACCTGATCCAATCAGAAGCAACCCAGTACCAAACCCGAACAGGGCCTCAAAACCCTCTGAGATCATGTTGTCCAATGCTGCAACTGGGAACAGAATGCCTACGGCCAGAATGGTGCCAGGTACGGCATAACCAATCGAAGCTACCTGGCCCAGTGTCGTTGTAACTCTGCTTGGGAACAGGCGGCGGCGATAGGCAAGGGTCAGGCTGATGCCGATAGAAACAGCAGCGGCCACAGCAGCCAGCCAAAGAGTGTTGCCAGCAGCAGCCCAAAGGGCAGGTTCAAACAGATCTTCCACACGGCGACTTGCACGGCTCAGGAGCAACAATGACGGAAAGACAAAGCCCAGAATGATAGGCAGCGCACAGACAGCCACAGCAACCCAGCCACGCCAGCCCTGCAGCTCGTAGCTCGGCAAAGCACGATAAGTACCCGTTGTCTGATGAAAACGCTGCTTGCGGCGGCCATAATATTCAATGAACATCAGCGCCAGCACAAACACCAGCATGATTGTTGCGATCTGAGCTGCACCCGTCAGATTAGAGCGATTGAGCCATGTGTCATAAACAGAGAATGTAAGCGTCTGCACGCCGAAAAAGGACACTGCACCAATGTCGTTCAGGCACTCCATCAGAGCAAGGGTCACACCAACCACAATAGCAGGACGAGCCAGCGGCAATGCGACCTTCCAGAACAAGCGAAATGGACCTGCACCAAGGGTGCGGGATACATCCAGCGCGCAAGCTGATTGAATGAGGAATGAGGCGCGTGCGCTCAAATAAACATAAGGGTAGAGCACAAAACCCATGACAAACATGGCGCCGCCAAGAGAGCGGATCTCAGGGAACCAGTAGTCACGAGAGGTCTTGAAACCAAAGATATCGCGTATCAGTCCTTGCACCGGACCAGTGTAATCCAGCAGTTCAACATACGAAAACGCGATAATGTAGGTCGGGACTGCAAAGGGCAACAGCAGCGCCAGATCAAACCAGCGCCGCCCGGGAAAACGGCACATGGTGACTAACCATGCTGTGCTGACCCCGACAACAAACACGATCACACCAACACCGACCATCAGCTGGAATGTGGTGGCAATCGAACGCGGTAGAATTGTTGAGACAAGGTGTGGCCATAGATTGCCCGAAGAGCCCATAGCCATAATAACAATTGCAAGAACCGGCATCACAACGAGGCCGGTCAGAAAGTAGGTCCCAAACGCAAGAAGCCGCTCCCCTCGAGAAGAGGGGGCGGCGGTTCTGTATTGTGGCGATCCACTATGTCCGTGTCTGGATGTCATGGAATGGCTTCAACTCAATTTACCTGTTGGAACTTAGCTGGATGGACCGTTATCAAAGCCAACGATATCAACCAGCTCACTCGCTTTTGCGCGTTGAGCAGCAATCTCGTTGAGAGAAACTTCATCAGCTTTGAAGGAACCCCAGGAGGCAACCAGTTCAGATGGTGCGATGCCTGGCTCTACTGGATACTCGAAGTTCTGTGCAGCATAGATAGCCTGCGCTTCATCGGAAGCAAGGAATTCCATCAGCTTTACAGCATTGTCTTTGTTCGGAGCATTTTTCGCCAGAACCATGCCGGAGATGTTCACGTGAGTGCCACGACCTTCGGTGTTTGGGAAGAGAATGCGAACTGACGCTGCCCAATCCTTCTGTTCAGGATCTTTCTCGTTGGTTTGCATTTTGCCCATGTAATAGGTGTTGCCCAATGAGATGTCGCATTCGCCAGCGAAGATGGACTTAACCTGCGCACGGTCATTGCCGGTTGGCTTACGTGCCAGGTTGTCACGAACAGCTTCCAGCCACTTCTGTGTCTCAGCTTCACCCTTGTGAGCAATCATGGAAGCAATCAGACCGATGGAATAAACGTGTTGACCAGAGCGGGTGCAAAGGCGGCCTTTCCATTTTGGATCAGCAAGCTCTTCATAGGTGATGCTGTCTTGGGCAACGCGGTCTTTGGAAGCATAGATGACACGAGCGCGCGTTGTCAGACCAAACCAGTGGCCTTCAGAGTCACGCAAGTTTGCCGGGATGTTGCCGTTGATTGCATCGCTAACGACTGGCTGAGTAACACCGAGGTCTTTTGCACCCTGTAGACGGCCAATGTCTACGGAAAGAAGAACGTCAGCTGGAGAGTTCTTACCCTCAGCCTTCATACGCTCGCCAAGACCTTTCTTAGCGAAAACAACGTTTGCTTTGACGCCAGTCTCAGCAGTGAATGCATCGAGAAGTGGTTTGATCAATTCTGGTTGGCGGTAAGAATAGATATTCACTTCGCCTTCTGCCTGAGCTGATGCGACCATACCGGTTGTACCAAGTGCAAAACCAGCAGCTGTCAGCCCAATTCCCTTAAACAACGACTTCATCGGAACATCTCCTGAGTGATCTTGTACGCGTCTGCAAACGCTTGTCATTTGCCGTTATATCGGAAACTTGACTTTCTCTGTCAACTAATAAACTTCGTGAAAACAATGAGATAGAACTATTCTAAACTGTGAGATTCAGCTTTTAAGGTGCTATCCATCTGCAATTGCGAATGATTTTCAATTGCGGCTCATGTCAGCCTCAAGGAAAAGTTTACTGAAAAACTCAGAGTTGTTGAAAACAAACGGGTCTGGAGGGAGTGCAGTACCCACGTTCATATGCAGAAACGATTCCAATTTTAAGGAGTTGGAGTGTCTCCTTGTAGCACTCGTGCCATCCAGATGCGGTTCATGTTTTGCCCGCAAAGGATGAAAGAAGCCTTTTTGTCTTGCAGATTAGCGCGCTCTTTTGAAAGGCCTGCCAGACCAGCAGCAGCAGCACCTTCGCACGCATTGTGCGTTGTGCGATAAAGCAGACGGATTGCTTCTGCAATCTCATCCTCGCTGACACGGATAATGCGCTCAGCGCCTGATCTGATTAAGGCAAAAGCTTCCCGGGCAGGCCCTCGCACACAAATCCCTTCAGCAAAGGTATTGGCTGAAGACGTGAGTGTATATTCACCAACTTCAATGGAGCGCGCGCACCCATCCGCCTTTTCTGCGACCACGCCGATGATCTTTGTCTTCAGGCCAAAGAGGTCGCGCACAGAAATTAGTCCGCATATGCCAGTGCCCAAACCAACAGGCACATAGATGGCATCCAGGTCCTTAATCGCGCGGAAGATCTCAAGCGCGTAAGTCGCGGCTCCAAGAACAAGATCATAATCAAAGCCGGGGGAGAGCACCTGCTTAGAATCCTCGGCCATTTGGCAGGCGAATGTATGGGCTTCCTCAAAGTCTTTGCCGTGCTCAATCAAAAATGCGCCGTAGCTTTGGATAGCCGCTGTCGTTTCTTTGGAAGTGCCTTGAGGAACAACAATCGCTGCGCGCTGGTGCAGTATTTTGGCTGCCCACGCCATGCCCAGTCCAAAGTTACCGCGTGTGGCGGCAACAAAGCTTGTAGAGCTGACATGTCGTTGTGATTGGCGTAAGAGATAAAGCAAAGCGCACCGGGCCTTAAACGATCCGGTGGGCGCATGGTTCTCGTGCTTGATGAAGACCTCACAGCCCAAGGCGTCATTGAGCAAGGGCCAGCTGTAAAGCGCTGTCGGGGCCATATGGCGCCGCAGTTCCTGCGAAGCATCTTCCAAAGCAGCCAGTGTGAGCATGCGAATCTCCTGCGATGGTCAGGCCACCACAGGAGCGCGTTATTCGGCGAGAACTCGCTGAGGTGGGAAAGTGACTTCAGCCAGCGTACCTTCATCCTCTTCAGAATTTATTGAAAACGAAGCACGGTTCGCTTCCACAAGGGCTTTGGTTAATGGAAGACCAAGACCAGACCCTTCTGTTGAAGAAGAGGCATTAAGGCGGCGGAACGGTTGAAGCGCAGCTTCCAGATCAGCCTTCGACATGCCGTGGCCAGTATCCCGAACGCGCAAGTGCACCTCACCACTCGGATCAAGCACAAGCGAGATGATTACCTGACCGCCGGATCGGTTGAACTTGATGGCGTTGGATAGCAGGTTCAATGTGATCTGGCGCAGTGTTTTCGGATCCGCCACAATCTTAGGAACAGACAGAGGTGTACTGGCACGAATAATAACGCGTTGATCATTCGCCTGAGGCTGCAGCAGTGCCACGCACTCATTGATTACATCGGCCGCAGAAACAGCTTCAAACGCCAGATCCATCTTGCCAGCTTCAATCCTGGCCAGATCAAGCAGGTCGTTGATCAGCGTCAGCATATGGGAGCAGGAGCGATGGATATCGCGGGCATACTCTTTGTAACGGACATTCCCAAGCTCACCAAAGCGCTCTTCCTGCATCACTTCTGAGAACCCGATCACCGCATTGAGTGGCGTGCGGATTTCATGGCTGATTTTAGTCAGATACTCAGACTTGTGAGTGTTGGCTTTCTCCGCCTTGTACCGGGCACTCACCAACTCTTCTTCGGCTCGCTTGAACTGGGTAATATCGCGCAACACAGCACAGAAAAGCTGCTCGTTTGCGTGGCTGACACGTCCCATGCTTAGGAACGTTGGGAAGATGTCACCATCCAGTGTTTGGCAAATGACCTCACGTCCGTCATTGAGCACACTGGAAACGCCGTTGGCGACCAACCCATCCAGATAATCCAGCGCTGCAATGTGGCTCTCATCCGCAAGGAATGTCGTAAACGGAGCACCTAGAAGATCATCTTCACCGGCATTAAACAGGGCTTCTGCAGAGTGATTTGCACTGCGGATGATACCGCGCTGATCCATCACCAGCACGCCGTCTGTCGCAGTTGCGAGAACGGATTCCAGCTCTTCAATGCGCGTGTGCAGATGTTTGATTTGAGTTTCGGAGCCAGTCGCAGCCTGAAGGTGAGGCGAAGCTGATGGGGCATCTGCTTCACCCTGTATCTTCTCCACCACAGAGATCATGAGCGCTTGCGCACCATTCCAAGGCACAGCATGCATACGCGCATCAACGGAAAGCACACCACCTTCTGCGAGCCGAACGTGTACGATACGGTCTACAGTTTGAGAGCTTGGAGTAGGGCACTCTTCCGGTTCTGCGAAGATTGCCTCAAGGCCTCCTGCTTCATTCAATCCTTCAAAGCGCTCGTAACCAAGCAGCTCAAGCAGAGTGTCGTTTGCATAAACAACATCGCGGTCGCGAACAACGGCGACCCCAATCGGAAGGCGATCCAGAAGGCGCGGATCGATTGGCGCTACAATCGGCTTGTCAGGAATACGTCCAGTCTTTTCACGAGCGCGTTCTGCAGCTTCTTCAATATCTGGTGGAACACGTGGCAGAACTACATGGGTTACGTTGTCCTGCTTTGGCTCAGCTGCAAAGGTTTCATCACGTGCCGCAGGTTCAGCGGGCAGCGGAATAATGTTATCAGTTTTCGTCGCTGTTACAGGCTTTGGTTCTTCGTGGAACTCAGTCTCCACCACATCAGTTTCAGCTACGGCGAGAGCTGCTGTCTCTTCGGGTGTAGCAGGAACTGTTTTTGCGGTTTCAGCTTGTGCCGGAACAGCAGCTCGCTCATCTTTCTTCTCAGCACCCAATGCCCGCGCAATCTTGTCGAAGGCATCTCGCTCTGGTTTGGAAAGTCCAACATTCTCTCTTGGAACAGGATGTTTATCTACCAGCCGAACAATGCTGTTGGTCAATTCCGCAAGGCTGCGTGGACCAGTTCTTACTTTCTTTTGCGGCGCGTCCGGCAAGTTTGCGATAGCACGCTCAAAGTCATCTTTACTGGTTGGCTCGGGAATTGACGGAGCTGCGCTCACCTGTTCTGCGGTCTCTGGAGGAGCTTCCTCAGCCTCAGTAAGATCCTCTTCAAAAGCCTGCAAATCAGTTTCAGCCGTCACTTGCTTAGGACCTTCCGAAGCAGGAACAGTCTGATCAGCTATTTCAGGCTCAGAAATCTCCTCAGGTTGCGCTTCGACCTCAACGGGAGCTGCAATTTCAAGAGGGTCTGTCGGATCGCGAAGGACGTCAGCATCCGTCAGCTGAAGGAACCCTTCATTCTCCTCAACAGCAATTGCTTCTTCGTCATGAAGAAAGTGTAATCCATTTGCGTCTGACTGCGCATCTGATGCAGGTAGATCCGGTTCTGCTGGGAGGCTGATTTCAGCATTAGCATCAGCATCTGCTTCAGGCTCAAGAGTCGTCGCGACTGTCACCTCTTCAACCAGATTAGCATCAGGAGAAGTTTCCGGCTCAGGATGTTCGGCACTCTCAACGACGTCCTGCTCTTCTTCCTCGGCATCCTCGTTGAAATCAACGATCAACTCTGGAATCTCAGGTTCACTCTGTAAGAAACCTGGCGCCGTAATGCCATCAACCAGTGGTGTCTCAACAATTTCCGTTACCTGATGTGTCTCAGTCTCGGAAAGTGCTTCGATTGGTGCGACGTCTCCCTGCACAAATCGTTCTGGCTGATCGTGCTCAAGCGTCAGCCCAACATCAGGCTCACTGACAGGAGTTTCTGTCTTTGCCGGTTCAGAGGTAGCTTCAGTGTCTTCGCTTTCCTCTTTTAGCGCGGCACGCAACTTGGTCAGAACTGTAAGCGGATCAACAGGTTCATCGGATTTCTTTGCATCGACGCTGCGGATAACCCCAAATCCGCGCAAGCCGTCATACTCGCCTGATTTTGTTTCTACCGGTTGAGCAGATAAATCGAGAGGAACAACCTTGTTGGAATTGCAGGCAGGCCAAAGCAGTGTCGCACCGCTGACGGCACGCTGTTTTTTGATAGCTTTCGAAATCGCCGGGACCTTACCAATCCTCAGCTTTTTGCGGACAGCATCGAACGGGAGGCCGATCAAAGCGGCATCCTGTGGGCCTAATAGCTCGGCGAACTCCTTCGAGAAGCTACGAAAGCAGCCGTTTCGGTCCAGCTCCCAAGTGAAGCGGATCGGCCGTTGTCGGCGTTTGAAGACAAAGTCAGCCACGAGCTCGGTCCCTACTCTGAAGGTTTCCCAAGAAGGGGTTGGTTGAGAAACGCAATCTACTCTCTTTCACAGGCACCAAGACGCAAAATTGGCGGTGCTATCAAATGATATCCGGTTTGAAACGGGCATGTAAGCGACTTCAGCGGTTTTGCTGTAAGCTTACTAAAGAAACCTGCCTCAATTTATCAGGGGTACATTTTTCCAATTATAGCCCCACCCTACTTTATCTGTAAGCTTTGAAAAACCAGAGCCTGCCATTTATGGCAACCCACCCACCGGCAATTTCAAAAGCTAAATCCTGATAAAGGCTTAGAGTTTAACAAATGAGCGTCGAACTTCGCATCTGTCAATTCCAATAGATACAAGCCGCCCAATTATTCACCCCACAATTCCTGTATACTTAAAGTACCGTAAACTGCAGTGCTCGTCTAAGCTCCTATTTTCTTTCCCTATGGTTAAGTATAGCATTGCCACATCAGAGTAAACGAGTTGCAAATAGGGGAGGGAATAGGTCCTTTCCACAATGCGAATGAAACCTTAATCAACAATGGTGGAGGCTTGAGCATGGCAGATACAAAAGTTCCTTTTGAAGTTTCGGATCAAATGCGTGAATTTGCTGATCGAAGCATTGATCAGGCACGTAAGGCTTTTGATAATTTCATGGATGCAACCGAAAATGCGGTGAGCAGCATGGAAGATGCATCAAGCACAATGCATGTGGATTCCTCAGACATGCACCGTCAGGCCCTTTCATTTGCCGAGCAAAATGTGAATTCCGCTTTTGAATTAAAGCGTTTCGAGATTAATTTGAGATGCATCCTGCGGCTTTGAAGTAGTTCCAGCATTCTGTCGGATTGTAGAGGTCGCAGATTTCCCCGATGGC
>NZ_LCWX01000028.1:0-539 GCF_001431305.1 Pseudovibrio sp. POLY-S9 | reverse complement strand
GGTGTTATCTTTGCCGACGGTCCAGGCGATCTTGCTCGTGTGTTCACACCGGATCCTGCCGGCATTTATATAGAGCTGGAACTGTCCGCACCTGACTCCAATGATAGCTTCGGTCGAAGCGGTGTAGTTCAGGATGATGGCACCATTGTTGTTGGTGCTGACGGTGCCTTGTACATCCATGAGCCGGATGGCAATGGTAACTATACAGTTTCCAAGCTGATTACCGGAGATAGTAGTACAGGCCCGGCACTTGCTGTGAATGAGGCTGGCGTCATCGTTACCGGTGCCACTTCCGGCATCGGCGCTGCTTATGTTTATGTGCCGAATGGTTCTGGTGGTTACTCTGAGATTGAACTGACAGCCCCTGACGTATCAGGTGATGGTCTGTTCGGTAGCTCTGTTTCAATCAATGAAGACGGTGTTATCACAGTTGGATCGCATTCTGACAATGACAACGGTGAGGGTTCCGGTTCAGTCTATGTCTTTACCCAAGACCCTGCTGGTTTCTATGTCGGGCAAGATGGAATGTACTTCTTCCC
>NZ_LCWX01000027.1:0-5630 GCF_001431305.1 Pseudovibrio sp. POLY-S9 | reverse complement strand
ACATCGACTAAATCTCTACAAAACAATCAGAACAAACACTATTTACCGCGGGGTGGAGCAGCCCGGTAGCTCGTCAGGCTCATAACCTGAAGGTCGTAAGTTCAAATCTTACCCCCGCAACCAAATAAAGATCGAAAGATCAACGCTATAGCAAAAGCCCTGAGCCAACCGCTCAGGGCTTTTTGCGTTCGCGTCAACACCACGTCAACAAAAGACATGTTCGCCAGCAGCCTACGCAGTAGATGTAGGTGGGTAATGACGATCGTAGTCGCGGATCAGTACGGGGGAGGGCCTCCAAGGTAGGGTGGTGAGTTACCTGCTGCAAAGCGCCAGTTAGCAAGCTGAGAGCCACTCAGCGACGTCGATTGTCCTTAGGACTATTCCTGCTTGAAGACGAACTGTGTGACCAGTTGCGGACGTCCATCCTAGCCTGGGACAGCCTTAACTGAAACAAGACTTCAACTTCAGATCGGTCTCATTCACCTCGTCTCTATAGGGAGAAAGTTTACTTTTCTTGCAGATTAGAGCGAATGCCGATCCGACAGCATAAGAAGACACCTACACAACACCTTCTTTCAAGCGGGTGCCGGATTTAAAATCGGATTGGTGCTACAGATGATCAACTGACGTGAACCTCTAGTCATGGCAACATAGAGATCACGGGCTGAAAGCTGTTCTGTATCAATTATGACGGCAACGTCAGCTTCAAGACCTTTAAGAAGCAATGTACTTCCTACCGCTTTTCTTGGAAGAGACCGCCCTAGAACTCGAGATTGCTCTCGAGCTTTGACCGCCATTTCATAAAAATCATCTACATTTGAGCAAGCGTTTAAGGCTTGGATGCAGGTCCGGAGCAATGCAGGACGTAAACTAGTTACGCCTTGTTGTTTATTAATTTCAACAAGTAGACCAACTGCATTGGAGGGGCTTGGCACGTTTATAAAGTTGACAGCAGCAATCTCCGCGTCCGTTGGTGGGGTGCGTGCTGTAGCCGCATGGATTGATTTCACACGTTTCTTGAAGTGCGCAGTTGCAACACCTGTTAGCGTATCGCCCGCAAAATCAACTATCTTGTCGACAGCATCAGCAGCTCGGAAATCAAAATTCTCAGAGAACCGTATAAAATCAGTTAGATCTGCATTTTCAACAACAACGGCCCCAAACGCTCTGCTTGCAATTTGTCGATGACGTTGAGGGCGTGTACTGTCACAAACGATTAACACAGAGCCATTGTCATTGGGTGGCCTTACATTCGATGCTCTCGTAAGGTTTGCAATATCTGCTTTTCCCGTGATTTGCATCCAGTGGACCTCGGGAGGCGTTGTCCGCACATCAATTGGATTTCCTGCACGCAGGGCTTCGCGCGCCCACAGCAACCATTGACCAAAACCTTCGGTTCCAACGTTTCTCCATCGCCAGGGAGTTTCCAGTTGCCCCACAGCTGGGAATCGCGCCTGCACATCTGTTTGCCAATTGACCAAGACGTTATTACCCCATCCAAAGATGGCTTGCATTTCATCTCCCAGAACACAGGTTGGTAGTACTTCTGCAATTTTGGAAACCATGGCATGTTGTTCCAGTACACAGTCTTGATACTCATCAACAATCAGACGTGCATATGTTGCTTGCAAAACATCTCGAATGTGATTCCCCCTAAAAATATTTTGCACGCCAGCGCGGATCGCGGGGTAATCTTTACGAGGATTTTTCAGAGCAAGCGTGTTGGGCGGATGCCCGCTTCTTTGAGGGAATGTTCCAATTAAGCGCATGGCCCAGCCGTCGATCGTAGTTATCCGATAGGCTTTTCGAGGTACGCCCATATTTTGCAAACGCGCCCGTAGGGCGGCAACACCTGCATTGGTATGCGTAAGAATAAGAACAGGTTTCACTCCATCATGACGCAACAAGGATGTTGCGATCAAATGCGTTTTCCCGCAGCCAGCCGGTGCAGACACACTTCCTAACTGAACATTGAGTAAGTCGATATCAGGCATGATGAGTTTGCGCCCAAAAAAGAACCCCATTGATTTGGCTCTGCAATTCAGAAGTGAGGGTTCCAAAATTTGGAGCGATAATGTAACGGGAAACATGCTCCATATGACGAACAGTTTTAAACCACGCATTCTTACCACTGCACGCCGTTACGATAACGGCTTTTTGACCTGTGTTTATCGAGTGGTCTGGCGAATTAAGAAGTGCTCGTAGTCCTTGGAGAGTATGTGCGTTTTGAGAAGCTGACTGAATATGCGCTGTGATAAGTTCCTCGCCATGTTCTGAAATAGCGTAGTCGATCATCTGTAGAATTACTGTATCAGATGCCCCTAAGATTAAAGCTGTTTCAATTGATTGCCCAGCACTCCAAGTAAACGTTGATCCGTTATAATTTGCATGTTCAGCCTGTTTAGCAGCCGTTGGCTGTATGTCGTCATCTCGAAAAACAGCTGTTCTGTATCCGAGGTTGGCAAACGCTATCGCGCGATCATATGCACGGTCAGGTGTTCCTCCACCGCAGTCAACAAGGGCCGTCCCAGCTGCAAAAATCGAAGGATAACCTTGCGAGACAAAATATTGTTCAAACCCTCGCATAAAACCGACTTCAGTTGCACCCTCGCAAATCAGAACTGAAGGGGCCAGAAAAGCCTCAGGGAACAACCTTAATGTGCCTTGCGCACTAGGTTGAACTGACAACGGGTAAAATGTCCCATTGTGACACCTCAAGACTTGCAGTTGGGTATGGTGAAGCTCCTTCAGAACAATTGGCGAGTGTGTTGTCGCAAATACCTGTTGGGGCGGCGGGTTGGTCTTTGCCCCGAGTGAACCCAGAAGTCGAATAATGCGATGTGGTTCAAGGCCGTTTTCGACCTCATCCACGAGAAGAATTGATGAGGTCGCAGACACTTCTCTTTGGAGGCCTGCTATGAGTAGCCTTGTAGATCCAAGGCCAAGACCTCGTAATGGAACACCCTGTTCATTGTGCAGTGCTATTGCACCTCCACTCACAGATACAGAGTGTGTATCGAGCAGCGCTTTAGCGTTTGTGCCAATGCGGATGCCAAGAGTTGTTGCTGTTTTGCTGACCACACTAAGCGCATCACCAAGCTGTTTGTCTGCCTCATCACCAAAAGATTTTCGTGCTTCGCGTGCTGCCGTGGTAAGGGCCTTGGAGGCATCTGGTGTTTCTTCGCTAAGCCGCGTAAGAACCGATCCACGCCTCCAAGCTAGATTGTGATCTGACATAGCGCCAAGCCGCGTTGGAGCAAGGTTTACACGATCAGTCCAGTTGAGGTTACGTTCGTTACCACTGGCTTCAGCACGATCTGAGATCAGTCTCCAACGCAACTCCAGGTCAGCTTCGATCTTGAGATTTAAGGAGAGTACGGTCTCTAATCCATGGCCAGCTTCGTCCTCAATAATCTTGGTCTCGCCGTTATACCCGCGCAGAAATTCTCCATATGCTTCGTAATTTCTCAGATTATCACTCAAAGCGCCTAGCAGAAGTGTGATAGAAATGGGTTTCTCAACATCCATTTCAAAGAAATCTGCATCTGAGATATTTGCCGAGCGACGCGCGCCCAAACAGAGGTCAATCGCATCTAGGATGGTGCTCTTACCGCTATCGCCTGCTCCGATCAGACAGTTCATTCCTGGTGTCGGGAACCATTCAAGTTTTTGGATTGAACGGAAATTTTCAATTTCAATTTTACGTATGACGGCCATGGTTATGTCTCTTGAGGCTCTTGCAGCCGTTTAGTATAAGTGAGCAAGCCATTAGGTTTCAAAATCTACTATTTTCCTAGAAGAAGCCTTCCTGCACGTCATTAAGTCCAAGATCTGGAGCGACATGAACAGCTTCAATCTAATAATCACCGTCGATATTTTCCGACTTCACGGCAAATGTAATTGACCTACCGGATGAGATGACATCTTTTATCCAATTCTCCATCAACTTGGATTGGGGAATTGAGGTTCCGATCCATGCGCCTTTGATCATTGTGGCAAAGCTTGTATTGTCGAAGTATCGACCAATGTTGGAATAGGTGAGACGACGGCCGCCCTTGGGCCCTTTAAAACTATCATCGACCGCTACACGTTTCCAATAAGACAACGGAATGCACATACCTTTAGTCAGGCCAGTTGAATCTGGATCAAATTGAATACGCGGGCAGAACTTGAGATAGAATGGATCGTTGTTCAAACGAAAGTCATTTACCGAATTTGTCTGTTTTGCCTTGGCCAGCTCGGCCAAGAAAGAGTCCATACGCTGGATTTCTTCCGTGAGTTTTTTTCTGGGAAACGAAAAATATCCCCCCCATTGCTATCAGATTCCATGGCTTTGTATTGCACCATGATGAAAGCATTGAAGGTTTCGTTGTAATAGATGAGATCGCAGCCCGTTTGTTCTTCTAATGGCAGGCGATTTGCCAGTGTGACGGTAAGGCGATTGTCGCCATCTTGAAAAACAGCGCTTGATGCAACTTTGATGGTCTTCAGGAAATTGTAGCCCGGTACATCTATCATATCGTGGATGATCATAGGATCTTCCCGAAGTCGGACCTGGCGCAATCCCTCAAGATAAGACGTAGGTGCTCCTTCGGTATCAAGTATCCATTCGGATAAATCTGAGCGGTCCATGCCTGCCAAATTCAGGGCGGTTGCAACGCTCTCTTTTTGATAAGCAAGTGTGTTGCGTGCCTTCTGACTCAGTTCAGAAAGCCGTTTCCGAGTACTTTTGGTAAAGCGGTCAAGAGTAGATGTAGTTTCGGGAGCTAAACGAGCGACGAGTTCAATGACTTCCTCAAAAGCGCGTGGTGTCAGAAGACCGCCGTATTGGAACCGGTCTTCGACTGGTTTCCTATTTCTATTAGGAACACCCTTAATAATGTCGGTCGCAGTGAGTATTGTGGTCACGTCTAAAATCTCTGTGAGGTTTAGACGGGTTTGGCCAGTTCCTGCATTCATTCCTCTGCGCCCACGAGCAATGTGGGTAATCAGGCCTGTAGTGTTAATTACAAAGCAAATCAGAGGCGAAGTCCGGCTATGACTAAACTTATCAACGGCCTCAGCAAAAGAATCTTGTTCACGCAGAGTGTTGAGAAAGACCTTCTGCCGTGTCGAACTAAGGCGAAGCACAAATCCATTTGCTTTACTCATCCAAAATATTCCACCAAAAAGACATGTAAAATCTTACCTAATATATAAACTCGAAGTTGAATTACAAAGGAAAATGCATCTTACCTAGTGTTCGATTTGAACAGTGGAAGCCATCTTTGGAAAAAGAAGACTTCGGCTACGGAAGGCCTCACACACCACCAGCCTTGCAACTCCCCGATCTAGATTTTTACATTTTTGCCTTGCGGTTCTCAGTGCCCCAAAGTGCTGTGCGCGGTTGTCAATGTCGGCTTGGAGTGGCTTCAGCTTAGCACTGGCCGATAGACAAAGGGCCGGTTCGATTGGTTACAGAAATTTTGCCAGGGTTGCAGAAAGTGCCTTGCGGTAGAACTGGTTCAATCCCTGATGGAAGGGTTCGAATGTCCGCTTCTCTAATCGGGCGCTGAGGTCAAGCTCTTTTTTCCTTTCCGATCGGATCTAATCCATCTCCGGGTCACGCTTCTCTTCGCAGTCTGGGTCGC
>NZ_LCWX01000026.1:0-604 GCF_001431305.1 Pseudovibrio sp. POLY-S9 | reverse complement strand
ATTGGCGCAGGTATTGGTCCCCCATTTTGGTGATCCTGCCTAGTCGTTCCTTGCCTCCGCTAGATCGATTAGTCGGCGTCAATCCCAGCCATGCAGCAAATTCACGACCACTCTTGAACTGATGTCCATTGCCGATGCTCGCAACAAGCGCAGAGGCAGTCATAGGACCAATGCCGGGGATGGTTTGCAACAACTTCACCCTAGGGTCACGTTTGGCTTCAAGCTTCAAACGTGTTTCATACCAACGCATCTTTTCCTGCAGTATGTCCAACTGCCCGCACAGATTATGAACGACGTCCTGCACGATTTCGGGGAGGTCTAACTTGTTGCCAGCCAACACGCCCTGAGAAAAGCCGATAGCGCTTGCGGGGCCTTTGGCGATGTACACGCCAAACTCTGCCAACATGGCGCGTAAGGCGTTGATCAGTTGCGTACGTTGACGAACCACGAGGTGGCGCGCCCGGTGAAGGGTGAGCAACGCCTGCTGCTCAACGGATTTGCTCTCAACAAACCGCATGGTAGGACGCGTGACTGCTTCACAAATTGCTTCGGCATCGATGGCGTCAGACTTGCCACGTTTCACATAAGGTTTGACGTACATAGG
>NZ_LCWX01000025.1:0-1761 GCF_001431305.1 Pseudovibrio sp. POLY-S9 | reverse complement strand
GCGGGTGTTGGCATAGTATGCTCCTGGTGAGCGCCCTCCGTGTGCGGACAGACGCAGCAAAACAAATAAATGAACCCCATTTGATGAGAATGGGCCACGGCCCCAGACCCCAGTCTGCGACAGCGTACCAACACAACAGCAACTTGCATGCCAACTTGACGAAACCAGCATCCAAGAATGTACGGAAACATATTTAAGCCTTGAGATATCAATAGAAATTAATTTCAAATCATGTGTAAAATCACTCACGGCGCGGTGCTGTAAATTAAATACCGCAGCGTAAAGTTGGGCCAGAAATGGCCCAGAAAGTTACCGAGATCTAAGCAAATCAGCTATATTATTGATAAACCTGAGAAATCGGTGGGCCGTTTTAGGCCCAGCTTGGGCCGTTTTTGGCCCGTCATTGAAATGTAAGGGATATTTGGAACAATCCTTCAATGGGGGATGTTCATGATACGTGTAATTTTTTCCAAGCGTGCCTTAGGCTCGCTCTAACGTTCAAAGAAACGTAGAATTTCTTGAACTCGTTTGTGAACGTGCCGATCATAGGATCTGTTTTTATGCCTCTTCATCAATGACATCGGCCTTATCAATCGAGAACGCTTCCAGAGCAGCTTCCATTGCCGTTTCAACCAATCCCATTTCAGGTTGATAGGATCTGTAGGATGCATAGGCTAGAATGAGCGTGACTGCTGCATGCACTGCTTTGTCGGTATCCGGCGTACCTCTCAGAGCCGTGTAGATCTTTTCTTCAGCCTCGTTTGAGGCTTCTGGGATTAAGGCCAGATGTGTTTGGGTTCCCATAAAACTTGCTCCCTGACAGCCTTGAGTTAAGTGATCACTCCCCTCCCCCTCTGGAAGGTTCGTTTCACTTTTCTCGTCATGGAAAGCCGTTCAGTGTGGTCAAGGTCATTCTTTGAATGCCTGCTTGCAGGTTGCCTTGACCATGCTGAAGGGAGACTTAGAGAACAGCAGACAAAGGAAGCCGCTGAGCGGCTTGCCGTCTTTCTTTGCACGAGGGACAGTCCCCGCATGGCCGAGACAGACAGTGGAGCGCTTTAGGTTGAGTTTTGTCCTTGCTGGCTCGTTAGAGACGGCAGGGGGAAATTATGAGACCTTAAGTGTGGAGGTGTCTGGCTTGGTAAGCGCTGTAAGCGCGTGGACAGGCCCGGTCTGCACAGCAGACGTGCCCCTGCCCTATCGTTTCTTATGCTCCAAAATACGGCGCAAGATTTCATCAAAGGTCAGGTTCAGAAGCTCTTACTCATCGTGATCACCCATCTTACGATCCAGCAACTCATACCAGCCTTCCAAAAACACGACTTACAGACTTGAAAAACAATACTAATCAAGCTTCATCAGCTGATCTAACACCACGAACATAACTGACTGCAGATCTTCAAAAATACGCTATAACAAATTGATATAACTAGTCTATTTCGAATTCAGAGGAAGCCACAGCAGTTCACCTGAGCCCGTGTTAGTCAACTGGAAAATTTCGAGATCTCGTTTCAGATCGAACTTCAGATACGATTAGCCCATCTTTTCATTTTCAAAACAATGAAACTATGAAGCCTCTTAGATTTCACTATTATTATCAGTTAGATACATCAAATAGTCATCTTGCTACCAGCACTCAAAACCTTGTTCGTTATTTTTCTACAGCTCAGATTGCAACCAACTTGAGAACTCCCGATCCAACTCCAGATCTTAGAACCTCTTAAGTTCGCTACCCGCTTAAAAAGCTGTTTTTAAATTCTT
>NZ_LCWX01000024.1:0-4125 GCF_001431305.1 Pseudovibrio sp. POLY-S9 | reverse complement strand
CGTTCTCGCCGTTTTCATCAGATGCGCTTCTGCGACGAGAGCGGCGGCCACCACGGCGACCACGGCGACGCTTGCGGCGGCGATCTTCTTCTTCGTCTGTTAGCTCAGTAGAGTCCGCGTCAGCTGACTTTTCTTCAGAGGATGCGTCTTCTTCAGCGGACGGCTCTTCAGCGCTCGCAGATGTTGTCTCCTGCTGCTCAGCTTCGTCTTTCTCGTTGCCAGTGCGACGACGACGACGACGACGGCGACGACGACGATCATTGCCGTCCTCATCAGCTGCTTCTTGCTTCTCTTCCTCTACAGCCTCTTCAACGATGTCTTCTTCTTCCTCCTCAATGGGGAAGATGGTGTCCGGCTGAACTGTAGCTGGCAGAGGCTGCGTACGCTCGCTTGGTGTTGCAAGCTCGCCGCGCTCCAGAGTGAAGTGCTGCTCGGTGACGGTGTCGTCTCCGAGAATAGAGATTTCCAGACCGAAGCGACGTTCCAGATCCATCAAGTGATGGCGCTTCTGGTTGAGAATGTACATCGCCACTTCATTTGGCGTGCTCAGGTTCAAGTTGTGAGTAGAGCCACGCAGCAGCTGATCTTCCAGGGAGCGGAGGATGTGCAGAGCAACAGATTCTACTGAGCGCACGATGCCAGAACCATGGCAGTGCGGGCAAACAACTGATGAGCTTTCGAGTACGCCGGTGCGGATGCGCTGACGTGACATTTCGAGCAAGCCGAAATGTGAGATGCGGCCAACCTGAATGCGGGCACGGTCAGACTTCAGACATTCTTTTAGGCGACGTTCAACAGCGCGGTTGTTGCGGTTCTCTTCCATATCAATGAAGTCGATAACCACAAGGCCGGCGAGGTCGCGCAGGCGAAGTTGACGAGCAATTTCTTCTGCGGCTTCCAGGTTGGTTGCCTGAGCTGTGTCTTCAATGTTCTGTTCGCGGGTTGCTTTCCCGGAGTTCACATCAATCGCAACAAGAGCTTCTGTCTGGTTGATGACAATGTAGCCACCGGACTTCAGCGTCACCTGTGGTGAGAACATTGCGTCGAGCTGGGCTTCTACACCGAAACGGGTGAAGATTGGCGTTGCATCGCGATAAGGCTGAACATTCTTGGAATGGCTTGGCATCAGCATGCGCATGAAGTCTTTCGCTTCACGGTAGCCTTCTTCGCCAGAAACCATAACCTGATCAATGTCTTTGTTGTACAGGTCGCGAATAGAGCGCTTGATCAGGCTGCCTTCCTCGTAAACGAGGGTAGGGGCTGCTGAATCAAGGGTCAGTTCGCGGACATTTTCCCAAAGACGCAGAAGGTATTCGAAGTCACGCTTGATTTCTGCTTTGGTTCTGCTGGCGCCTGCTGTGCGCAGGATAACACCCATGCCGTTCGGCACATCCAGATCACCAGCAACCTGCTTCAGGCGCTTGCGGTCTGTTGGCTTCGTGATTTTGCGGGAAATCCCGCCACCACGGTCGGTGTTTGGCATCAAAACAGAGTAACGGCCAGCGAGGGACAGATATGTTGTCAGAGCAGCGCCTTTATTTCCGCGCTCTTCCTTCACGACCTGTACCAGCAGCAGCTGACGGCGTTTGATGACTTCCTGAATTTTATAGTTGTCGCGCAGACGGCGAGGGCGTGCGGTAACTTCTTCTTCCGCTTCCTCTTCGCTATCATCCTGCTCTTCAGCTTCAGATGTCTCTTCTGCAGCTTCCTCAGTCGCGTCTTCTGATGCGGCTTTGTCGGAAGCTTCTGTGTCTTCAGCAGTATCAGCCTCAGCTACAGGCTCTTTTGAAGAAGGCTTGGCAGCCGTTGCATCACCAGCGCTTGCTTTTTGCGCTGTAGAATTGCCAGCTTCGTCTTCTTCCGCAGCTTCAGCCTCGATATCCTCGATGCTGTCATCCTGGAAAGGAGCATCCATGCTGGCAAGAGCTTCGGCCTCGTGTTCTGCTTCCAGAGCACTGGTTTCAGCTTCGATCAGCTCAGCAACAACATCTTCAGAGGCTTCTGCGGCTTTCGCTACAGCAACCTTTTGAATTTCGGCTTCACGCTTTGCTTCTTCTTTTTCTCTGCGGGCACGTTCACGCTGGTTTGCAGCTGCTTCGGCTGCAAGCTGAGCTTCAAGAGCCTCCCGATCTTCTTTCGGGAGCTGATAATAATCCGGATGGATTTCGCTGAAGGCGAGGAACCCGTGTCTGTTGCCACCATATTCAACAAAAGCGGCCTGAAGTGATGGCTCTACTCGTGTGACTTTAGCTAGGTAGATATTTCCGCGAAGCTGCTTTCTGTTTGCGGCTTCAAAGTCAAATTCCTCAACCCGATTCCCGCGCACGACCGTAACCCGGGTCTCCTCCGGGTGGGTCGCATCTATCAGCATCTTGTTTGCCATGAAGTGAGTTCCTTAGGACCAAACACTGAAGACGGCGCGAGTGGCGCTGAGATTTGTACATCGTCAGGTCGGTCAACTTGTTATGTAAGTTGCTAGTAGAAAAGGAGAGACGGCGGCGCGCATGACCACGGCAAGAAGGGACCGACTGACACGTCGGCGCACTGCTTCTTAACTCATGTTCATTTGTATTTGCGCGTAGCTTTGACAAACCGTTCGCCCTTAATGATCTCTTTTGACCGCCCATAAGGCGGTATGCTTGAAATGGAAGCGCTTCTTCAGGCTTCCAATCTGTAAACGTCTGTTCCTGCGCCTAGCTGCCGTATCTCTCCGAAAATTCGGGGATAAAGCACTTATCCAAAGCGACAGAAAATCTGTTCACAACCCGCCATGACCGAAAATGTCACGGCAAAACTCTGTCTTGGCTCTCGAGCAGACTGCTCTTCCAGTTGGTTTATACCGTATCCTCATCAACAAACCGGAAACGGCACAAATGGCTCATATGGGCTTTTTGAAACATTTCGATCAGTTTGAAAACTGCGAAAATCTCAGGATATCAGCTTCAAAAAATATGGCTCACAACTTTACGGAACAATTCCAAATCGAAGTCCTAGTAAACCTTTTACGATCCCACGAGACGCTTGGCAAGCTTGGGAAAATCGATCTGGCGATGTCTTGCTACGAAAGCTGCAGTTGTTAATCAATGCTTAATGATAGGTTTGGCGGGGTGACTTTCGCTTAATCGTGTTTTAATCGTTCAACTTGATTTAAACTAAATTGCCAGTGTTTCTATAGGGGAGTGAAAAGGTGAGCCGCATCAGTCATGCATTCAGGTTCTGTGCTCTCAGCTTTTATTGTGTCGCATTTTCACTCATTGCAACTGTTGCCATGAGTGATGCTGCATCGGCGCAAAACGCGGTTTCGGTCGTTTCTGATGCACGTGTTGCCGGTGACCTGGCACGGACGCGCTTCATTCTGGATATGGATGGTGAGGTTGGATATAACCTTTCATTCTTGTCTCACCCTTATCGGTTGGTGATTGATCTGCCTTCTGTCACCTTCCAGTTTCCAAGAGATTTCGTGCCAAAAGGGCGGGGGCTGGTTCGGTCCTGGCGGTATGGCTCCATCTCCAAAGGGCGTTCCAGAGTGGTGCTGGATCTCAACTCTCCAGTCGCTCTGGATAAAACCTTTCTGCTGCCTGGCGTACAAGATCAACCAACACGGCTGGTTATTGATCTGACCGAAACTTCTCCTGATGAGTTTGAAGCTGCGGTTGGTCAGGCCACCTCTCATGCGCAGCCAGTAGGGGCGACGGCGTCTGTTCCAAAGCAAGACACTCAAGAGCCAGCTGCGATGGCTGAAAACGATGTGCCCGTGATCATTATCGATCCGGGACACGGCGGTGTTGATTCTGGCGCAGTTGGCAGTAATGGCACGCTTGAAAAGGCGATCGTTCTGAATTTTGGCCGGTTTTTGAAAGAGAAACTGGATAAACTTGGCTACTATCAGGTCTATCTAACCCGTGATGATGATAAATTCATCTCTTTGGGGAACCGGACCAAGCTGGCGCGTGGGAAAGGGGCTGATCTGTTCATCTCCATTCATGCGGATTCGATCACAAATGGGGCAGAGACGACGCGTGGGGCCTCAATCTACACTCTTTCAGAGCGAGCGTCTGACCGGATGGCGGCTGCGCTGGCGCGCCGTGAAAACTATTCGGATGTGATTGGCGGGGGCGATTTTTC
>NZ_LCWX01000023.1:38388-49744 GCF_001431305.1 Pseudovibrio sp. POLY-S9 | reverse complement strand
GTGCTGGCATGCTGTGATCCTCCCGAACAGAGTGAATCACAAATCGAAGTTTTGGGGAATCTCATAGATTCAAACTTTGATCGAAACGCTTTAGCTGCCACTAACCTTTCAAAACATGATTGCGGCGATGCATGAGGAAGCGATACTGAGTGCATCAAAGCAACACACTGCTGCAGAGTTCTTTGAAAAAAGAGCTCTGCAATCACGGTCTTGCTGAACAGATCAAAAAAGAATTTTTCCACGTTAGGCAAACAAGTTCGAACTGATCTTTGCAGAACACAGATGGTACAAAACACAAATCTGAAAACAGATTTTAAAACTGCACATTAAGCATGCTTACCTCAACCCACTAATTGACAGTTTCACTATACAGCCAGACCTTCTTTGTTAAGCGCAACTGACATTAATCAAGTTGAGGTTCTGA
The DNA here is from genome assembly GCF_001431305.1 of Pseudovibrio sp. POLY-S9. NCBI lineage: Bacteria > Pseudomonadati > Pseudomonadota > Alphaproteobacteria > Hyphomicrobiales > Stappiaceae > Pseudovibrio > Pseudovibrio sp. POLY-S9. Next base: position 49,320 of record NZ_LCWX01000023.1, on the reverse strand, counting down.
TGAGAACAACCGTATACTGGGCTGGTGTGTCGATCACACTCTTGAGCTTATCTGGGTGCAATGGCGGTGGTGGGAGTTCCGATGCCACAGACACAGCCAATAGAAACGCACCACTCATCAAGACTCAAACGTGTACCAATAATGCCGGTACACCCGATGCTTTTTCATCTTCTTGCACGACCTCATTTAACACAGCAACAGTGGATCTCATTTCCAAAACTGATGAGTTTGCCACACAGAAGATCAACGTTAGCTCAGCCTGGACTGGAACAGGGTACTCGATAAAAAGCAATGCGTTCTCAGACATCAACCTTCAATTTGCGCGTTCAGTTGGGCTGACCGGTGCTGGGGAAACAATTGCTATTCTCGACACCGGGTTCTTGCTGTCTCACAAAGATCTCAGAGATAAAAATGTTACGGTCTACGGAAAGAACGAAGTGCACGACCATGGAACCTTCGTTGCAACAATCGCAGCTGGAGATGAAAATGGAAGCGGTGTGATGGGAGTTGCATCTGGCGCTGACCTTCACTTAAGCACATTAGAGGGTGGTTCACCGTCCAGTTCAGGCACTGAACACCTTGCAGCGACAACTACAGATGCTTTCAACAACGGGGCTATTGTCCAAAATAATTCATGGGGTTATCATTTTGCGAATGGCGCGACCATCACGCTTTCCTATTACAACTCGATAGCTAATCAGAATCCAGGCTTATCCCCGGAAGCCGTTCTTGCTAATTATTCCGGCCAAAGCATTCAATCCTGGAAGAACTACAGATCTGCCCTTAATCAGTTTACCAGCAGTGGTGTTGTGGTATTTGCACAGTCTAATGATGAGAATGACACCAGCTCATCTTTCATTGCAGCTCTGCCCGAAATTTTCTCTGAACTGAAGGGCTCTTGGGCGGTCGCAGTCAATGGTCTTCCTGAATACGATTCTGATGGCAACATCTCTAAGGTACACCGGGTATCTGCAAGTTGCCTTGAAACCGCACAATATTGCCTGACAACAAATGGAACCGTTCGCGGTGGAACTTCATCGTCGGACAGCGCCTATGGAGTGGCAACAGGGACCTCTTTTGCTGCTCCTCAAGTATCCGGATCAATTACCCTTCTTGCGGAGGCGTTTCCATCTTTACCAGCTAAAGACTTGCTCAACAGGCTCTTTGCATCAGCCAACAACAGCTTCATGACAACAACTGGAACTATCGACTTCGGAAACGGCGTGACCCACGCTTACAATGAAGAGTTTGGTCATGGTTTTCTTGATTTAAAAGCGGCGTTGATGCCGATTGGAAATGTAGGTGCACCGCTTTCCGATAATGCTTATGATGGCATTGTTCCTCTATCAGAAGTTAGTGTCACAGCCGGTACAGCTCATGGAGACGCCATAGCAAATGCGCTTCAGGGTAAAGCCATGGCTATCTACGATTCCCTTGGCGCAAACTTTGCCATTGATGCAAGTGCACTTGTGGGATCTCAGTCACAAAACGTCGGTGCACAGCTTGCCACCTTCCGATCAGATACCAAAGTCAAAACCTCTGGAGTGCTGTCTTACTCCTTCATGAACAATGAGCTCTCCCAGGATTCTGGCGGACTTCAGTTTGTTTCAGGCGCCATCTCAGATGTTGGTGAGGAACTCGGCTTTATAAGATCTGGTAGCGGACTATTTTCTGGCGATTCTTCAATTATTGCAGACGGCCCTGAAACCATGGCTTTTGCAACCGTGAGCAAATCCAATGGACACGGCATTGGTACGCTAGCATTTGTCGAACGCACGAATGATGGTATCGCTTCAGTAGGATTTGGACTTTCTACGGCAAGAGCGATAACGCCTGATCTGACAAGTGTCTTTGGCTTCACCGTGAATAGCGAAACAGGTACTGCGCTCGGTCTCACTGCGGAAAGCCAAGATGATGAGAGCTTATCTGCTGCAAGTTCTGCCTTCTCTTTCGCTGGTGAGTGGACATATCGGCAAGGCCTTTCATTCTTTGCAAATGCTGAGCTTGGTATGACCGTTTCCAGCGGCGCTGGGTACATCGAATCTCTTGATCCAGCTCTCCATAGTGCCTTTAGCGCTGGGATGAAGGTTGAAGGATTGTTCTCGAAGACAGATTCAATCACATTTTTACTTCGGCAGCCCCTGCGCATCGAACAAGGTACCGGAACCATTCGTGTCCCGTCTGGGCGTTTGCTGGATGGAACGATTTCCTACGCAGACCACGAGATAGAGCTTACGCCTAGCGCACGACAGGTGGATTTTGGTTTCCGTTATGACATCGATCTTATGCAAGAGACCTCATTGGGTCTGGGAGCAGTACTCTCCGTGAACGAAGGCCATACAACAGGTAACCTTGGGGCGTCTGGTATCATGGCCTTTAAGCATCGTTTCTAAGTTTGATCCTGTAAAATCACGCTAGCGTTTCTTACTGTATGCGCAAAAGAAAGCCCTGAGATTTTATCCGGTCTCAGGGCTTTTGGTTTCTTCGCAGAAGTGATTTTACTCCACGCGCATGAAGGCGGTCATGCCGCTTTCCTGGTGTTCTATGATGTGGCAGTGCATGAGCCAGTCGCCTTCGTAGTCCGGGCGCACGGCCACTTGTACGCGTTCGTCTGGCAGCACGAGCGCGGTGTCGGTCCACCATGGGGCGAGCTGGCGTTTATTGCTTTTGAGGAGCTGAAAGGTCATACCGTGGATATGGATCGGGTGCGTGTGCGGGGTTCGGTTGATGAACTCGAACACATAAGATTTGTCGCGTTTGAGAACTTCCACCGGATCTAATGGGCCGCGCTCTGCGCCTTGCCATGCCTCTTTATTGACCGCCCAGAATGAAAATCCCAGACTTCCGCAGATTGGGTTGGCTGGTCGTTTTTCCGCTGTGGCCGAGAATTCCAGCGGGATGTATTCCGCGTTTTTCAGATCAGGCTGCGGGATCGGGTTGGCTGGCAACGGTTTGATCTCGCGCAGGTCGCGGTTCAAGGATTGCCCGATTGCTCTCAGTGACAGCACCGGCCATGGAGAGGATGAGGAGAAGTTGGTCAGTTCAATTTGCTGCCCTTCTCCATCTGGAATACGCATTGCTATGTCCGCACGCTGCCCCGGCCCCAATGCCAGCTTGTTAACTGCAAATGGTTCAACCGGATTGCCATCCATGGCGATGACCTTTGCATCCGTGCCTTGCGGGAAGGACAATTTGTAAATGCGGGTGACATCAGTGACGCACAGGCGCAGGCGGACAAGGGAGCCTGCTTTTACATCCATAACTGGTGCTGATTGCCAGTTAGAGGTACGGAACGTTCCAAACGTCCCTGTTCTCGCAGATTTGCGTGGCTGGAACAGTTTGACGAACTGACCATCACTGCCAAGGCGGAAGTCGCGCAGGTTTACCGGGATGTCATGATCAAAGCCGGGATCTTCATCTTCCTCGACGATCATCAAGCCTGTCATGCCGTAAGACAACTGCTCCAAAGAGTTACAGTGCGGATGATACCAGAACGTACCTGCATCATGCGGTGTGAAGCGATAGTCGAAGTGATCGTCGGTGTACACATAATGCTGGGTCAGGAATGCCACGCCGTCCATATCATTGGGCAGGCGCATGCCATGCCAATGGATCGTCGTTGGCTCTTGCAGTTTGTTGATGAGGCGACTGTGGAACGGCTGGCCCTGCTTTACGCGCAAGGTTGGTGGCATGGCGTCGCCAAACGTAAACATGTTTTTTGTGGCAGGCGCACCGTTCATCAATTGATGATCGATGTTTCTTGCAATCATATCATGGCGTTTTGGAACAGCCCACAGACTGGAGGCACCTGCCAAGCCGCCAGCAACAGCTGCCCCGCCAAACAAAGCGCCCTTCAGCGCCTGACGTCGTGTGATCATCGCTCTTTGTCCTCAAGTTCAACCCGTCTCTGTACTTGGCTGGTCAATGGCTATTCACTCACGACGGCTGCTGTTTTGCAGGGCACCTGCTCTTGCAAGTAATGCCCTGCTTGTATCTGGCTCATAATTTGATTCAAGTAGCTAATAGTTTGAATCACAAAACCACGTCAACATTCTGAATTTACAAGATTTTGCATTGTTCTTGTCTGATTATTCAGCAATGGTAGCCTTCAGGTCGGCAATTATACCTTCCATCTTCCCTGAGAGTTTTGGCAGGCGAACCCGTTTCAGACGTTCGCTTGCGATGATTGACTGCACTGTTGCTACGGCTTTATCTAGGTCATCATTTACGATGATATAGTCAAACTCCTGCCAACCGGAGACTTCGTCAATCGCTGTCTTCATGCGGCGTTTGATGGCTGCATCATCGTCATCTCCACGGCCCGTCAGGCGGGCGTGCATTTCTGCGATTGATGGTGGCAGAACGAAGATGGCAACAACGTCTTCTCCGGCCTGTTCCTGCAGCTGGCGCACGCCTGCGATATCAATATCAAACAGGATGTCCTTACCTGCGTTCAGGCTGGCATCAACCGGTTCACGCGGAGTGCCGTAATAGTTGTCGTGGACCTTGGCCCATTCCAGAAGTTCGTTGGCTTTGATCTTGCGTTCGAACTCATCCGTTTCGAGAAAGTAGTAATGAACGCCGTGCTCTTCGGCTGCGCGGCGTTGACGGGTCGTTGCTGACACAGAGAGCGCCAGTTTGTCGTCATCAGCCAGCAGTTTGTTTGCGATCGTTCCCTTCCCTGCTCCGGAGGGCGCAGCTAACACCAGCATAAAGCCGCGGCGCGCCTCTTCGATGTCCTGAGCTGATACGGTTGTCCCATCTGATTTTTTAGAGGTCATATTGGTTCTGTCTTCTTTTGCTTATCTGCACTTCAAACTCTTGTCTTCATGTTCTGCTGCGAAAACCGATCCCTGATTTTCGCAGCACCGCTTCACTCGATGTTTTGAGTTTGTTCGCGGAGCTGGTCGATCACTGTTTTCAGTTCAAGCCCGATTGCTGTCAGCTCTACGCTGTTGGATTTAGAACAAAGTGTGTTTGCTTCGCGGTTAAATTCCTGTGCCAGGAAATCGAGGCGACGTCCGATGGCCCCACCTTTGACGAGCAAGTCACCGACAGCTTCCACGTGCGCGTAAAGTCGGTCCAGTTCTTCACGGATGTCTGCTTTGGTGGCAAGAACAGCTGCTTCCTGATGCAAGCGCTGAGGATCAAGCTGGCTGCTCGCCTGAAGCAGCTCGTTGACCTGAGTTTCAAGACGGGCACGAATGGCCTCCGGGCTGCGGGAGGGCAGTTCCTCAGCTTGCCGGGCCAATGCCTCAATGGTATCGACCTGGCCCTTCAGCAAAGTGGCAATGGCGTTGCCTTCGCTTCTGCGCATTTCGACAAGCTCGTTCAGTGCTTCACCAAAGGATGACAGAAGAGCCGCAATCTGAGCGTTCTTTTCATCTTCGCTCTCTTCAGCCTCTTCAAACTCCAAAACGCCCTTATAGCCCAGAATGCCGTCGAGTGTTGGCTCTGGTGCATCAGGCAGACGGTCCCGCAAAATGGAGATGGCTTTGAGTACTTGCTCAAGAGCGTCTTCATTTACAACCAGCGCGGTGTCAGACTGCGAACGTTGCATCTGCAGGCCTACAGAGACGTTACCGCGTTTCAGTTTCGCAGCGAGGCGCTTGCGCACTTCCGCTTCAACTCCGTCCAGCCCCTGAGGCAGACGCAACCGGGCATCCATACCTTTGCCATTGACGGAACGGAGTTCCCACACCCAGCGTGTCTCTTCATAGCTGCTTTCCACGCGCGCAAAGCCGGTCATGCTCGCCAGTGCCATCCCTTGAAACTCCTCATCTGAACACCGTCTGTTCGTTGGCGTTCTCATTCAATATTTGCTGGCCCTGAGCTTACCCGTGAAATCGGTCCATGCCCATGAGGTATGTCGTTGCCCCGGCCTTTGCGCCTAACCTAATCTGAAAACCAGTATGCATCTTTCACGTAGATGCTTGCTTTCAGCAAAAAACCTGCCCGGTGTTTCAACTGGGCAGGTTTTTCTCATTTTGTCCTGCAAGGTTTGCAGATCAGTTCTTTTTCTTTTCCGCAGCCTGTCTGGCACGGATCTCTTTTTCAACCTTACGCCAGTTGGCTACATTGCGCTGATGCTGTTTATAGCTTTCAGCGAAAGCATGGCCACCCGTTCCGTCGGCTACAAAGTAGAGATCCTTTGTGCGAGCAGGATTTGCGACCGCTTCCAGAGCTGCAGCACTCGGGTTGCCGATTGGCCCCGGAGGCAGTGCTTTGATCTGGTAGGTGTTGTAAGGGTTCTTTTCCTTGAGCATGGAGCGCGTGATCGCAGAGCGATCTCTTGTCCAGGCATCGCCACCAAACAAGCCGTAAAGGATCGTTGGATCAGACTGCAACGGCATGCCCTTGCGCAGGCGATTGACGAAGACAGAAGCAACGCGCGGATGCTCATCCACCTTGGACGTTTCCTTCTCTACGATAGAGGCAAGGATCACGAGTTGTTCTGGCGTATCAATCGGCAAACCCTGAGAGCGCTTTTCCCAGATGCGTGCGATGTGATCATTCATCGCCTTTTCCATCTGTTCGATAATGCGCGCCTTTGTGGTTCCACGGGTGAATGTATAGGTCTCTGGCAGCAGCGAGCCTTCTGCTGGGATTGCAGAGATTTCACCGGTCAGGATCTTGTTTGCATTCAGGCGGTTGATGATCTGAGCGCTGCTCCAGCCTTCCGGGAAGGTTACGGAGTGGTACACAGCACGGCCACCGACAAGATCTTCCATGACAGTCTTCATGGAAATCCCTAGTGGGAACTCGTACTCACCTGCTTTGATTTTGTTCTCATTTTTGAACAGGCGGGTGCCAGCTTCAAATACGAGTGAGTTGGTAATGACGCCTTCGTCTTCCAGCTTCGCAGCAATCTGCGGCAGGCTCATGCCACTCGCGACAATGAAGATTTTCTCTTCTGTCAGCGGACCGGTGGCATCAAACTCGCCCTTCCCCCAATAAAGTGCAGCGCCGGCAACGATAATGCCGAGTACAGCCATGGAAAGCAGAAAGTTGATGGTTATGACGACTGGATTGCGTGCATGACGGGAACGCGGCGGAGGTGGTGGTGCAGCTTCTGGCTGAATAGCGCGGCTGGGACTCCGCGGTGCAGATTGCCCACCCGGCTGAATATGAAGATCGGACTGATCTTGAGGCCCATTTGAGTTGTCTTCAGGCGATTGAGCCATTGTAACCCTCTATACGGGAGCACTTACAGCACTCCATTACTAGCGTATCCTTAGCGAAAACCGATGCCCACTTTTCGCAGATACGCTTTAAATACTCATTACAGAGCCTAACCCATTCGGGAGCCGCAATATAAAAGGCCAGATTCCGCCATGCGGAGTCTGGCCCTTTTATTTCTTGATCAAGAAAGCGAGTTATGACTCGACTTTTTTGAGAACCAGAGACGCGTTTGTGCCGCCAAAGCCAAATGAGTTAGACAGAGCATAATTAATCTCCATCTTCTTGGCTTTATTAGGGACCAAGTCAATCTCAGTTTCAACTGATGGATTTTCAAGGTTGATCGTTGGTGGAGCAATCTGATCACGGATCGCCAAAGCGGTGAAGATTGCCTCTACTGCACCAGCAGCACCCAACAGGTGGCCGGTTGCAGATTTGGTGGATGACATGGTCAAAGACCCGGCATCATCACCAGCCAAACGCTCAACTGCACCCAGCTCAATCTCGTCACCCAGAGGTGTTGAGGTGCCGTGTGCGTTGACGTAATCAACATCACCGAGAGAAATGCCAGCGCGTTTCAGCGCAGCTTTCATACAACGGTACCCACCGTCGCCATCGGATGCCGGTGCCGTAATGTGGTATGCATCACCGGACAGACCGTAACCAACAACTTCAGCGTAGATTTTCGCACCACGCGCAACAGCGTGCTCGTATTCTTCGAGAACAACAACGCCAGAACCGTCGCCCATGACAAAGCCATCGCGGTCTTTATCGTAGGGACGAGAACCTTTTTCAGGCTCATCGTTGTAGCCAGTAGACAGTGCTTTACAGGCGTTAAACCCGGCAATGCCCAAACGGCAGATTGTGCTCTCAGTGCCGCCAGCAACCATAACGTCTGCATCATCCAATGCGATCAGACGGGCAGCATCGCCAATAGCGTGCGCACCAGTGGAACAAGCTGTAACCACTGAGTGGTTCGGGCCTTTGAGTTTGTGCTTGATGGACACATAACCGCTTGCAAGGTTGATCAAACGACCAGGAATAAAGAACGGGCTAACACGACGCGGGCCCTTCTCTTCCATCATAATTGCTGTTTCAGCGATACCCTGAAGACCGCCAATTCCAGACCCAATCAGGGTCCCGGAACGGTTCTGCTCTTCTTCAGTCTCTGGATTCCATCCCGAATCTGCAATTGCCTGGTCGGCAGCTGCGACAGCATAAATGATGAAGTCATCTACTTTACGCTGTTCTTTTGGGAGCATGAAATCGTCTGGATTGAAGGTTCCATCGGTTCCATCGCCAAGTGGTACCTGACAGGCGATTTTGGTTTGAAGGTCTTCAATTTCGAAGCCCTCGATGCGCCGTGCACCGCTCTTACCTTCAAGAATTCGCTGCCAAGAGATTTCTGCACTGCTGCCCAGCGGGCTAACCATGCCAATGCCTGTGATAACGACTCGACGCATATTTCCTGCACTTTAATTAGATTGGCGCTGCCAGCCCTTTGTGTCGTACCGGAAGACATAAGTGTCATTCTCTGCGACAGGCATGCAGCTGAAAAGGAAACAGGCGCGGCGAGCGCAAATGACCCACCGCGTGCCTAGCTTTTTGAAACAGGATTAGCCCTGTTTGGATTCGATGAACTTTACAGCATCGCCAACGGACTGAATGGTTTCAGCAGCATCGTCCGGGATTTCAACGCCAAATGCTTCTTCGAAAGCCATAACCAGTTCAACGGTGTCCAGGCTGTCTGCACCAAGATCGTCGATGAAGCTTGCAGATTCAACGACCTTGTCAGCCTCTACGCCGAGGTGTTCGACAACGATCTTCTTTACCTGCTCTGCAACATTGCTCATTTTAAGTCCTCAATTGGTTTTCAAGGTAGTGTTTCGGTCCGCTTCGCGGGGCCTTGTTTCACTCGGCTCCCGTGTTGCATACTCTGGTTCTTTTGAAAAGACGCAACGGCCCATATGTTAAGCCGCTTCCAAAGAAAACCGCAGCTTTTCCGTTCCTCTTTCCAAGAGGTCACTTCTAATCGGCGGGTTCCTAGCACAATTAGCACTGGTTTACCAGCCGCCAGTAGTGATTGCCCCATTTGTAAGAGGATCGGACCGGCTGCGTATTTCTTCGTTAAATCATCGCCATACCGCCATTCACGTGCAGTGTCTGACCGGTAACGTACGCTGCTTCATCACTTGCGAGATAAACAGCTGCACCTGCGATTTCTTCAGCAGTGCCCAAACGACCAGCTGGAACGTTGCCCAGGATCGATTCGCGCTGCTTTTCGTTCAGCTCGTCGGTCATCGCGGTGGAGATGAAACCTGGAGCAATTGTGTTTACGGTGATCTTGCGTGACGCCACTTCCTGCGCCAAAGACTTGGACATGCCGATCATGCCAGCTTTTGCAGCAGAGTAGTTCACCTGACCTGCGTTGCCGGTAACACCAACAACAGAGGTAATTCCGATAATGCGGCCCTGACGACGCTTCATCATGCCTTTGATAGCAGCACGGCAGATACGGAATGTTGCGGACAGGTTCACTTCAAGAACCTGATCCCATTCTTCGTCCTTCATGCGCATGAAGATGTTGTCACGGGTGATACCAGCGTTGTTCACGAGGATATCGAGAGTGCCCATCATTTCTTCAGCCGCTGGTACAAGCGCATCAACACTGTCACGATCAGACAGGTTTGCTGCTTTAATGTGAACGCGGTCACCCAGATCAGATGCCAGCGCTTCCAGCTTCGCTTCGCGGGTACCGGACAAGGTTACAGTTGCACCTTGCGCGTGAAGAGCGCGTGCAATCGCTTCACCGATACCACCGGTCGCGCCGGTTACGAGAGCGCCTTTACCTTCTAAATTGAACATGCCGTTGGTCTCCTCGGCTTAAAATCCGTTTGAAGAAAGCTCATAGGGAGGAACCATAGGTTCCGTCTATACGCAGTGCAAAATGCGGTGCCTTTGAGCCTTCAAAATCTGTGTATTAGCTTTCGACGCCTTCAAGACGTGCAACAAGTGCATCAATATCTTCTGCTGTGTTGATCGCAACACCTTCCAGAGACTTGACGATACGGCGCACCATGCCACTGAGAACCTTACCAGTGCCGATTTCAACAAGCGTGGTCACTCCGTTGTCGGCCATCCAGGTTACAGATTCGCGCCAGCGTACAGTTCCAGTCACTTGCTCTACGAGACGAGTGCGGATTTCTTCCGGATCAGTGATTGGTGCAGCAAGAACGTTTGCAACGAGTGGAACAACCGGTGCTTTAATTTCAACTTCAGCCACTGCCTTTGCCATTGCATCTGCAGCAGGCTGCATCAAAGAGCAATGGAACGGTGCAGAGACCGGAAGCAGAACAGCGCGGCGAGCGCCTTTGCCTTTTGCGATTTCACAAGCACGCTCTACGGCTGCCTTATGGCCAGACACAACAACCTGACCGGTTGCGTTGTCATTAGCTGCCTGACAAACTTCGCCCTGAGCGGCCTCCTGTGCAACTTCCATCGCCTGATCGAAGTCCAGCCCCAGGAGAGCTGCCATTGCGCCCTCACCTACTGGCACTGCTTTTTGCATTGCGTCACCACGAATGCGCAGCAGACGTGCTGCATCGGCAATGCTCAAAGAGCCCGCTGCAGCCAGTGCAGAGTATTCACCAAGAGAATGGCCTGCTACAAAACTTGCAGCTTTGGAGAGGTCAACGCCTTTTGCCTCAAGCACACGCATGGTGGCGAGACTTACAGCCATCAGAGCTGGCTGGG